>NZ_JBFAXL010000072.1:0-37739 GCF_040680795.1 Streptomyces sp. NPDC051976 | reverse complement strand
TCTCCGCGCGGGCCACGATGCGTTCTGCGGCCTCGACCTTGATCCTTATCTCCTTGGCGGACGGCAGGGCCCGCTCATAGAGCCGGTCCCGGGCCTTGCGGGCCCGGGCGAGCAGATCACACAGGCGTGACAGCTTCGGCCAATCGTCACGCTGTGGCTCGCTGCCGGCGTCCCAGATGTCGCCGGTCTCGACTAGCCGGGCATGGTCGCACGCGTCGTCCATGAGTGCGCTGATCTCGTCCTCGCACCGGGCGATGACAGCTTCAAGGCGGTGCAGCTGCTTGTTGGAGTCACGGGAGGCGTTCGCGTCCATTGGTGAGCCGTCCACCGCGACCGCCGACAGATCGACCAGCCCACGACTGCCACACAGAGCCAGCACCTGCACGAACAGCTGCGTCAACGCGTCGCGGTGACGCTGAACGAACCGCGCGACGGTGGAATGGTCCACGGCGCGGTTCGCGGTAATGATCCGGCAGCCCAGATCGTCCCAGCAGGCCCGCTCGATGCCGCGCGAGGAGCGTATGCCCTTGCTGTAGCAGTAGAAGAGCAGCGTGACCAGGACCACCGGCGGGTAGCCGGCGCCGCCCTGACCATCGGCACGGTAGCCACCCTCGAAGGCCGAGAGATCGAGCCCCTCGACCACCTCGAGCACTCTCCAACACAAGTGCCCTGGCGGCAGCCACTCCCGGGCACTCTTCGGCATCTCAAGATCACGTTCGCGGTCACACAGCAGGAAGTTCCGCCCCACCAGCCCAGACTCCGACGTCCCCGCAACGACTGGAACCGAACATCGAATCGCTCTTGACTCCCAGGTGGGGACAGTCATGCGACAGCCTCCCACCCGCCCCGCAGCCGTGCCCCAACCCACCCGACCAGGCCCCGGACGCCCGCCCGGCTCACAAAACCGCAGGCCAGCACCACGATATGAGCCCGGGAAAACCGTCAAACGCGTCGCAACCCTCACCGAACACGTCCGCCTGAAACAGCAGCAGGGATAGACGCCAAGGTTAGTCGGTGTTGTCGTTCCGAGCTTGAGGGCTGAGTCTTCGCTGGTCAGGCGTAGTGCCGGTGATTTCGTGGGAGTTTGTGGTCTGTCGGGTTGTCGCTTGCCGGGGAGGCCTGTCGTCCTGGCGCTCTTCGTCGACCTGCGCGGCAAGCCGTGCGCCAAGCTGGTACCGGTCGAGGCGGTGGAGGAACTCGCGTCCGAGGGCGTCGGCTTCGCCGGGTACGCCGTCGGCGCGATGGGCCAGGAGCCGAGGGACCCCGATCTGGTCGCGATCCCTGACGTCTCGTTCTTCACGCCTATCCCGTTCATCAAGGACGGGTTGGCGATCGTCCACTGCGACCCGCACGTTGAGGGCAAACCGTGGCCGTTCGCGCCGCGCAACATCCTCAAAGCGATCGTTGCCCAGGCCGCCTGCTCGGGTTTCGAGGCCTGGGTCGGCGCGGAGGTGGAGTATTCCTCCTCACCCGGAACACCGACGGCAGCCTCGCCACTGCCGACACCGACGACGACGCTGCGCGGCCCTGCTACGACGCCCGGGGACTGACCCGCATGTACGACCACCTCGCAGCGATCAGTCAGGCGATGAACGCGCTCGGCTGGGGGGAACTACGCCAACGATCATGAGGATGGCAACGGGCAGTTCGAGCAGAACTTCACGTACGCCGATGCCCTCACTACCGCGGATCGCGTCGTAACGCTCCGCTACCTCCTGAGCATGGTCCGCCCGGGAGCGGGGTATGATCGCCACCTCCATGCCGAAGCCCTTCGCTGACCGCACCGGCAGCGGACTGCATTTGCACCTCTCCCTCACCAGCGGTGGCACGCCGGTCTTCCCGAGCAACGGCGCCGAGGACCCGCGCGGTCTCGGGCTGTCGGAAACGGCGTACGCCTTCGTCGGCGGAATCCTCGACCATGCGGCCGCCCTGCAAGCACTCATTGCACCGACCGTCAACTCCTACAAGGGCACCGGGGCCGTGTCCACGACCTCGGGAGCGTCATGGGCGCCGGCGAAGCCCACGTACGGCGGGAACGACCGAACTCACTATGTTGGGGTCCCCGACCAGCAGCGCATTGAGCTTCGCGGGGGTGACGGGTCGGCGAATCCGTACCTCGCCGTGGCCGCCGCACTGGGCGCCGGGCTCGACGGCATCAAGCGCAGCGCCGACCCAGGTGAGGTCGGAGTGCTCGACGAGATGCGTCCCGCCTTCCCGCTGACCCTCCTGCACGCCGTGGAACAGCTCGAGGCCGACGCACTAGTCAAGGAGGTCCTCGACGCGGCCATCACCGACGGGTCTGCCTCCCCCCGGAATTAGCGTCTCCACCTACTTCGCCGACATCAAGCGGGCGGAGTTCTTCGATTGGCACTCTGCGGTCACTCCGTGGGAGGTCGACCACTACCTGACCGCCTTCTGAGCGCCGAAAGGGACAACACATGTGCGAGATCCTCGGGCTGCACCTGCGCAACCCGGGGCTCTACTCACGACTCGGCGAGCTACTGACCGGGATGCTGTGCGAGATGGAGGACCGCGGCGCTCACTCCGCCGGCGTAGCTGTGTACGGCGACCAGCAGTGGTCGCCCCCCGGTCGGGGCTCGGTCTCGCGCCTAGAGGTGCCTGCTGGCCCAGAGGAGGCGGCGGCCACGATCGGCGCCTTGCCGGCAGAGGTCCGTACGAGCTGCCCGCCCGGCCCTGAATACGCCGGCTACGTCGACGCCCACTGGCGCGAGCTGATCGAGCGGTATCAGCCGGACATCCTGTGGAACGACATGGGCTATCCCGGCGACCCCGCGGAACTGATCCGCGACTACTACACCGATGTGCCCGAGGGAATCGTCAACGACCGTTTCTGGTCGGGCGCCTACGACGTGGCCACGCCCAACATCGCACGCCGTCACGAAGTGGACGCCCGGCCCTGGGAGGTGGGCCGTCCGATCGGTTTCTCCTTCGGCTGGAACCGCCAGGAAGGCCCCGAACACTGCTTGACCGGGACCCAGCTCGTCCATCTGCTCCTCGATGTCGTCAGCAAGAACGGCAACCTCCTGGTGGGTGTCGCCCCCGACGACCGCGGCCGCATCCCTATGCTCCAGCAGCGCCCGCTGCGCGAACTGGGACGCTGGCTCGACGTCCACGGCGAGGCGGTGTATGGCACCCGCCCATGGAAAACGGCCGAGTCCACCACCCAGGACGGCCTCCAGGTCCGCTTCACCACAACGCCCGACGCCCTCTACGCCCATCTGCTCGGTCCCGCCACCGGTGACATCGTGATCACCGACTTGCGTCTCCCCGTCGAAGCCCAGGTCGTCGACCTCGCCTCAGGCGAACCCGTGCCGACCGCCGACGGGCAGAAGGGCACCGTTTTCAGCCTTCCCGCAGCCGCCGACCCGGTGGCGCGCGTCCTTCGGATCACCCCGCTCCCGTAAGCCGGCCGGACGTGGAGGGGCGGCTGAATCCGCAGGCGCGACTGGGGCGTGCTGGCGAGCGTAACCACCCCGGGTGCGGCGGCCGGCCGGCCCAACGCGCCCCTCGTGTCCGCTCGCTCGTCCGCCCCTGCCCAGGCCCTTGATTCCGCCTGTCCAGCCATCGCTTTGTCCGCATGAGAGGAAGTCGCCGTTATGCCCATACAGCCCTGGTTCCCCGACGCGAAGCTCGGGATCTTCGTCCACTGGGGGATCTACGCCGTGGACGGAGTCACCGAATCCTGGTCGTTCTACAACGGCGAGGTGACCTACGAGCAGTACATGGCACAGCTCGGTGGCTTCATCGCGGAGAAGTACGACCCCGGCGCGTGGGCGGATCTGTTCGTCCGGGCGGGCGCCGGCTACGCCGAGCTGACTGCCCGCCACCATGACGGGGTCTCCCTGTGGGACACCGCCTACGGGGACCTCTCGATGGTGGGACCCTCCCCCGCCGCGCGAGACCTGGTTGCGGGCTACGTCGACGCCGTACGCGATCGGGGACTGAAGGTCGGCCTCTACTACTCGCACTCAGACTGGTCCCACTGCGACTACCCCACGATTCGCGCTCCGGAGCACACTCGGTCGGAGTACGCCAACCACCCCTACAGCGAGCCCGCAGAAGGGGAGCCGGAAGACCCAGGTGCCTGGCGACGCTACCTCGCCTACCGGGACGGCCAGATCACCGAACTCGTCACCCGGTTCCGGCCCGACCTGCTGTGGTTCGATGGCGACTGGGAGCGCACCGAGGAACAGTGGCGGATCCGCGAACTGAGCGAGCTGATCCTTACCCACGTCCCCGAAGTGGTCCTCAACGCGCGGCTGCCGGGTTACGGGGACTACGCCACCCCGAGCAGGTCCGCCGATGCGGGCGCCTGAGGGGCCCTGGGAACGGTGCATGACGATCAACGACTCATGGGGCTTCAGGCACCAGGACACCAACTACAAGTCGGTGCGCCAGCTCGTGCGCTACTTCGCCGAGACGATCGGTATGGGCGGCAACCTGCTCCTAGACGTCGGCCCCAGAGAGGACGGCACCATCCCGCAGGAGCAGGTCGACCGCCTCGAAGGGCTCGGCCGGTGGATCGCCACCCACTCCGCTGCCGTCCATGGCACGGTCGCCGGGCTGCCACCCGGCCACCACTACCTAGCACCCTCTCAGCCGACCGGCGGACTCTGTACCTCATCTGCTTCGACCCGCCCCGCGAATCCATCGCCCTGCGCGGCCTGCGTACCCCAGTCGCCACCGTCGTCGGCGCTGGCAGCCAACTGCCCCACCGCATCATTGGCGGCCACGAAGACATCCCTGGCGTCCTGTGGATCGACGCTCCCTCCCCCACCGACCTCGACCCCTATGCCACCGTCGTGGCCCTCGAACTCGCCGGCGAACTCGACATCTACGACGGCCCGGGCCGCGCCTGATCACCGGCCCGGATTCAACCGCCTGCCGCCGCCCCATCGGGTTACGGTGCTGTCCAGCCCCGTAACCCGATGGGCGGTGACCGCCTGCCGGCAACGGACCTGCGTTCGCGGTCTACCGCTGTGACTCGATTCCGTCGAAACTCTTGCGGAGACATCGGATGGATGCAAGCCTCTGACACCATCATCACCGCCGCCATCACCCACCATTCGATGGAAACGGGGCGGATCCACGGAGGTACATCCGATGAATCAATTCGGCCGCTCTCTATTCGCTCTCTTCAGCTCGGCGCTCCTAGCGGCTGGCGGACTCGTGTCGCTCGGTGCTTCCCTAGCGTCCGCCGCTGGCGAGGCTCTGTACGCCGCGCCGAACGGTGGCGGCATGGACTGCTCGATCACCGCTCCATGCAGCCTTACGGCTGCGCAGAGCGCTGTGCGTTCCCAGAACGGCTCGATGACCTCAGACATCACCGTCTACTTGAGGGGCGGCACATACCGAGTCACCAGCCCGCTGTACTTCAGCCCGCAGGACTCCGGTACCGGCGGGCACACCGTCCACTGGACCGCCTATCCCGGTGAAGTTCCCCTGGTCAGCGGTGGAACCAGGGTCACCGACTTCAGCCTGTTCGACTCCGCCAAGAACGAGTACCGCGCCCCCGTCCCCGCAGGCACCCAGAGCCGCCAACTGTTCGTCAACGGCACCCGCGCGCAGCGCGCCGGCACAGCCGTCAAGCGCGCCGACTTCGCATTGTCGGGCTCCTCGTTCATCACCAGCGACGGCTCATACTCCTCGCTCACACATCAGAGCCAGATCGAGGTCGTCGCCGACAACCAGTGGAAGTCGATGCGCTGCCCCCTGGAGAGCATCACCGCCACCAGCAGCGGCGGATCCAGCCTCAACGTGGACCCGGCTTGCTTCGACAACAACAACACCCACGTCCCCAACCCCGGATTCCCTCTGAACGGGGCCAGCCTGCCGAAACTCGATCACGTCGACTGGATCGAGAACGCCCCTGGTCTGCTAACCAAACCCGGACAGTTCTACCTGGACAGCAGCGCCAGCTACCTCTACTACACCCCTCGCACTGGTGAGAACCTGGCCACAGCCGACGTCGAACTGCCCGCCGTCCAGCAACTCCTGGACGTCTCCGGCACTCCCGGGCATCTGGCCCCAGTCAACGACACCGACTCGCACGCGACCTACACCGGCTCCTGGCAGACTTCCAGCGCCCGCCCCTACGGCGACCTGAACGGGGATGTCCACTACGCACAGACGGACGGCGACACGGTCAGCTACGCCTTCACCGGCACCGGCGTGCAGGTGCTCTCGGAGAACCACAGTGACGAAGGCACGATCGACGTCACAGTCGACCCGGGAACCGCACAGCAGCAGACTCTGCCGTCCGTCACCCCCAACAGCGCCAGCGAGAGGCTGGCCCAGCAGGCGGTCGTCAGCGTCGGTGGCTTGAGCAAAGGACCGCACACCGTCGTCCTGACCAAACACGGCGGCACGTACATGCTCATCGACGGCTTCACCGTCATCCCGGACGCCGTCCTCCCCGTGCGGAACATCAGCTTCGAGGGCATCAACTTCTCTTACAGCACCTGGACCCAGCCCACCACCTCCGGCTACATCGACAACCAGGCCGGCATGCTGTGGGACCCCACGACCCACTCCCCGGTGAAGATACCCGCCGCAGTCCAGGTCCATCGCGGCAATGGCATCAGCTTCACCCGTGACTCCTTCGCCCACCTCGGGGGCACCGCTGTCGACCTCGCCGACGGCACCCAGAACTCCGATGTCACCGGCAGCATTGTCACCGACACCTCCGGAGACGCGGTCTCGCTCGGCGAGGTCGACGACTACTACCAGACACGCACCGATCTGATGACCACCGGCGACACCGTCACCGACAACACCATCAGATACGTCGGTCAGGACTATCACGACGCGGTCGGCATCTGGGCCGGCTACACCCGAAGTGCCTCGATCAGCCACAACGATGTCGGCTACACCCCCTACTCCGGCGTCTCCCTCGGCTGGGGCTGGGGCTGGGCGTCGAGCTGCGCCCTCCAGGCCAAGCAGGGGCTGTCTATTTGCCTGCACGGCAGCACCTACGCCGGCGGCAACCAGATCACTGGCAATTTCGTCCACAACGTGATGCGCACAATGTTCGACGGCGGCCCGATCTACACCCTCGGCGGACAGGACGGCGGCAACGGCCAGATGACCTCGACTCTGTCCGGGAACTACGTCGCTGAGTGCGACGGCGACTCGAACCAGAGCCACATGCTGTACCTCGACGAGGGCAGCTCCTATTGGGACACCCACGACAACGTGGTCGGCTTCAGCGGGGGGAGACGTTGGGTCTTCATGTGGACCCCGACGATCCACGACAACAACATCCGCAGCAACTACTCCGACAGCCTGAACTACTTGAACTACGGCACCAACATCACGTACAACGCCCCCACGCTCGTCTCCGACGGCGCCTGGCCCGCCGCCGCGCAGCAGATCATCAACGGCGCCGGCCCCTCAGCGCAGTACCGGCCGCTGACCGGCCGGATCGACGACGACGAGCCCACCATCGCCTACAGCGGCTCCTCCTGGTTCGCCTCGGGCAATCGCGGCGTCGGCGACTACAACGACGGCATCCACGCCGCCGCCGCCAACGGCGACTCAGTCTCTTACACCTTCACGGGCACGGGCATCGGCGTCATCGGCGAGAGGAACAGCGACCAGGGCACCGTTGAAATCAGAATCGACAGTCAGTCACCGGGCGTGACGGTCGACACTTCCGCATCCTCCCGGCAGGTCCAGCAGACCATCTGGAGCACAAGCGGCCTGGACCCCACGGTCAGTCACACCATCCAGATCATCAAGCGCAGCGGCGGATTTGCCACCCTGGACGGCTTCAACGTCACCCGCACCGTCAACGACGACAACGCGGCGCTGCAGTACCACGGCTCGTGGAGCACGCTAAGCAATCGGGGCTTCGGCGACTACCGCGACGATGTCCACTATTCCACCACCACCGGCGACAGCGTCACCGTCTCCTTCTACGGCACCGGCGTCGCCGCCCTCACCGAGACAAACACCGACGAAGGAACCGTCAACGTTTCCCTTGACGGCACCTCACAAGGCACCCGCGACGCAAACACCACACCCAGACACGCCCAGCAGACGCTGTACCAGGCCAACGGCCTGCCGCTCGGCAACCACACCCTGACGCTGACTAAGGGCAACACCGGCACCTTCATGGTCATCGACCGGTTTGACATCAGCTGAAGGGACCTCCCCCAGCCGTCGCCCGAGTAATCGCAACCGACCGAGCAGCGCGGGCTCCGAGAGCTGATCAAGCAGCTCTCGGAGCCCGCACATGAAAGCCGGAGGCGCCAGGTCGAATCGCACGAATAGTCAGTTCGGCAAGCGGTCCACCATCCACCAGGCGGCGCTGTTGGCTCTTGCCCTCGTCGCACGGAAGGCTGGACAGCAGCGGTCTCCCAGGGACAGGAGCTGTGCCGCGACCACCTGAAAGCTGCTGGTCATCGAGCTACAGACCGGTTCACCACCATGCTCTGACGAGATCCTCGAACGCCTCGCCTCATATCTGGGAGTGTCTAATAAGAACTCCTGGCAAAATGAACTGCTTGTGCCTTGTAGTGACGAGCTGTCAGTTCATGTGGAGAAACGTACCGACGCCTTCCATGATGCCGCGTCGACAGCTTCGATCCGCATCCGGTTGCGGGCGTGATCAGCTGCCGTCCATCGGACTGACCGCGGTGTCACCCCCGTCTGCCCGATGGGCACTCAGCAACGCGACCACGCTTCTCGGGGTAGGAAGTGAGGGAGGTCGTCCAGTGCCTCACGGGGCACGAACACCGGTCGCGTGAGTAGCTGATCGCCTGCACGCTGCACATCCAGAACGACGCCCAGCGATTCCGACCCAGGAACTCCAGCGTTCAGATACGAGAGCTCCGAATGCGGCTCGCGGGCCTCGGCACGGCCGATCATCCACTGCTCCAGAACGGAGGGGACCCGGCCGACCAGAGCTTCCCCCTCCACGAAGACTTGGGGTCCTCGCAGCGCATCGACCACGACGCCGGCCAGACGTTCCTCCCGGTAGTAGAGCTTCAAACCGAATTCTCGGTACTCGCCCTCCTCGACGGCGTCGACGGTCTCGCCCGCACGACGGCGAAACCTGTGACGCTGAGCTTCCCTGGTGGCACCACCCAGGACCTGCGACGTCTCGTCGGGACCCATACCGAACGCCAGCAGCCCCACACTCACGAACGGATCCAGAGTCCATTGCTGCCGTTCGTCATCCGCGAGCACATGCCACCACTCGAACATGACCACGGAGACTACGGCAGCGCCACGGACCCAGGGCCACCGGCCGCAAGGCCCCCCAGACAGGCCCTAGTCAAAGGTAGTCTTCAGGCGACGCCAGCAGATGATGGCGCAGCCGAGAGTGAGGAAGGCTTCGTGGACGTCTTCGCGGATCTCCCAGCGGGTGCGCAGGCGGCGGAACCAGTGCAGGAGCGCGAAGGCGGCTTCGACGACCCAGCGGTGCACGCCCAGGCCGGAGCCGTGCTCGGTCCCTCGGCGAGCGATGACCGGGCGGATGCCCACCTCTCGCAGCTCGCGGCGGTAGACGTCATAGTCGTAGCCGCGGTCGGCGTACAGCACCTTGGGGCGCTGCCGGGGACGCCCGCGCTTGCCCCGGACCGGAGGCACGGCATGGACCAGGGGCATGAGCTGGGTGACATCGTGGCGGTTGCCGCCAGTCAGTGAGGCGGCGAGCGGGATGCCGTGCGCCTCCACGATCACGTGGTGCTTGCTGCCCGTCCGTCCCCGGTCCACCGGTGACGGCCCCGTCTTCGTGCCGCCCTTCATCGCCCGCAGGTGCGAACCGTCGACAGCAGCCCGGGAGAAGTCCAGCAGGCCGGCCGCCCGTAACTCGGCCAGCAGGAGCTCGTGCAAGGCCTGCCACACTCCGGCCTCCTGCCAGTCCCGCAGCCTACGCCAGCACGTACTCCCTGAGCCGTACCCCAGCTCCTGCGGCAGGAACTCCCACGGGATACCCGTGTAGAGCACAAACAGGATCCCGTTGAGCACCCGCCGGTCATCCAGCCGCCTACGCCCCGGATACCGCTGCCTGCGTTCGACCACCGGCAACAGCGGATCGATCCGCTCCCACAGCCCATCCTCGACCTCCCACCGCCGACGCTGCCCCACACCCCACCCCGATCCATCGGATGCAGGCCCAACACCGACTGACAGCCTGTCATTCCAAGGCAACAGCCGATCATTTTGCTAGGACTCCTAAACGGCGGATCTGTTGATCATGGAGACGCCAAGTGAGTGAGATGACAACCGAGCACGGGCCTGTGTCGGAACCGGTGGGTGTGGCCGCGTCGGACGAGCAGTTGATCGAGATGTTGGTCGACCGGGCCCGGAGCGAGGGCATGCAGCTGACCGGTGCCGGCGGGCTGCTGCAGCAGCTGACCAAGCGGGTGCTGGAGTCCGCCCTGGAGGGCGAGATCACCGATCACCTCGGTTACGACAAGCACGATCCGGCGGGGAAGAACAGTGGTAACAGCCGCAACGGCAGCCGGTCCAAGACCGTGCTGACCGACGTCGGTCCGGTCGAGGTCAAGGTGCCCCGGGACGTGGAGGGCAGCTTCGAGCCGCAGATCGTGCGGAAGCGGCAGCGTCGTCTGACGGGCGTGGACGAGATGGTGCTGTCTCTGTCCGCGAAAGGCCTCACCCACGGGGAGATCTCCGCGCACCTGGCCGAGATCTACGGCGCCGAGGTCTCCAGGCAGACCATCTCCACCATCACCGACCAGGTCATGGACGGGATGGCCGAATGGTCCAACCGGCCACTCGACCGCGTTTACCCCGTCCTGTTCGTGGACGCCATCAACGTCAAGATCCGGGACGGGAAGGTCGCCAACCGGCCCATCTACGTCGTCATGGCCGTCACGACCGAGGGCACCCGGGACATCCTCGGCGTCTGGGCCGGCGACGGCGGCGACGGCGCGAAGTACTGGCTGCAGGTCTTCACCGAGCTGAAGAACCGCGGCCTGGACGACGTGCTGATGCTGGTCTGCGACGGACTCAAGGGCCTGCCCGACGCGGTCGAGACCGTCTGGCCCCGCACCATCGTGCAGACATGCATCATCCACCTCCTGCGCAACAGCTTCCGCTATGCGGCCCGCCAGGACTGGGACAAGATCGCCAAGGCGCTCAAGCCCGTCTACACCGCCCCGAACGAAAGCGCCGCAGCCGAACGCTTCGGAGAGTTCCAGGACGCCTGGGGGAAGAAGTACCCGGCGATCATCAGGCTCTGGGAGAACGCCTGGGCCGAGTTCGTGCCCTTCCTCTCCTTCGACGTCGAGATCCGCACGGTCATCTGCTCGACGAACGCCATCGAGTCAGTCAACGCGCGGATACGCAAGGCCGTCCGGGCCCGCGGGCACTTCCCCACCGAGGCAGCCGCCCTGAAATGCGTCTACATGGCCCTGATGAGCCTCGATCCGACCGGCAAGGGCCGCAAACGCTGGACCATGCGCTGGAAAGCACCCCTGAACGCCTTCCAGATCGCCTTCGAGGGCCGGCTCACCCCGGCCAACAACTGAACCTCAACAACCAAGATCAGCCGTTAACTGGACACACCCCCTCGGCACCGACAAACCGCAGCCCACACCGGCACAACCCCAACGCACCCTGACCAACGGAACAGCAGGAGCCCGCCTGCACGTTGGCAGCGATTTGCAGCCCGCTGGCACCCGCGCCGCCGATCTACGGAGGCCCACCCACCGAAGCCCAGGCAGCGCCGGATGAACGGCACCCGCCCCGGGCCCCAGCCAGCGCGCAGGTCGGATGAGGGTGCCCGCCGGGCGGGTGGATCACCAGATCGTGCCGAAGAACCTGGTGTGGGTGTCGGCGGCCTGCAGCCAGGCCGCCTCCCGGGCTGCGGCGCGGGCCGACCGCAGGCGGTCCAGTATGCGTTCGTCGACGGCGGTCAGCGGCCGCCAAGCCGTCGGCGTGGAGGCCACCGGACCGAACACCTCACGCTGGTCCCGCAGAACGGCCAGATCCGCGATCGCCTCGCCGCCGTCGGCGAGCATCACTGCGAGATCGGTGGCGATCCGGCCTGGGCCATGGCCGGTGTCGCGCGGCCGAAGCGGCCGGAGCACGGTGGAATACGCCGCCGTCAGCCCGGTCGCCTCGGCGAGATCCGCCAGCAGACGTGCTCCGGCGTGCCCGAGCACCCCCGACCCGTCAGTGGACACCACAAGCCGGGGCCGCGTACCGATATCCTTCACGCAGAAAGTGCCTTCCTCTGGCGACGACAGAACCCCTAGACAAGGTCCATCGTCCCAGCTCAGGAAGGCACTTTTGCGTTTCTACCCAACCCTCAGCCGCACCCCAACCGAAACGGCGAGGCTAGTCGCTGCTGCGGTCAGTGGGTTTTGGCAGGCTCGGTCGGGGTGCGGAGGGGGCCGAGGTCCCGCATCACGGCGCCGGCGTCGTAGCCGAGCAGGGCGGGGGGGAAGGGCGGGGCGGCGTCGCGCAGTTGCTTCCACAGGGCGTTGAGTCCCGCGGTGCCGTGCTCGCGGACGGTGGAGACCAGGTCGAGGTCGAGGAAGAGCGTGAGGAACTCCTCTCCGGTGCCGCCCTCGGCCATCAGGCGGCCCTCGGGGTCGGTGACGACCGAGCGGCCGGTCCCGAACAGCGCGCCGATGTTGGGGTTGACGACGTAGACCTGGTTGGTGATCGCGTTGGCGCGGGCCAGGACGAGTTCCTGCGCGCGGTCCGAGGTGCGGGTGTATGTGGGCTGGAGGATGACCTCCGCGCCCATCCAGGCCAGCGTCCTGATGATCTCCGGGACCCAGCCGTCGTAGCAGATGGCCAGGCCGAACCGGCCGATGCCGGGGACGTCGAAGACCACGTGCTCGTCGCCGGGCACCGACTGCTCGTACGGCATCCAGGGGAACAGCTTGCGGTAGCGCGCGACGATCTCGCCCTCCGGCGAGATGGCCAGCGCGGTGTTGTGCAGGTGGTCGCCGTTGCGCTCGGCGATGGTGCCGGGGACGATCCACTTGCCGGTCTCGGCGGCCAGTGCGCACAGCCGCTCGGTGAGCGGCCCGGGGATCTCCTCGGCGACTCGGTCGGTGTAGCCGGGCGGCGGCGGCGCGTCGAAGCTGCCCATCCCCGTCAGGTAGTACTCGGGGAAGACCAGCAGGTCCAGGGCTGGCATCGAGGAGGCCAGCATGCGGACCTCGCGCTCGAACTTGGCGAGGGTGGCCTCGGGGTCGTTGGGCACCGGCGCCACCTGCGCGGCGGCGATCCCGATGATGCGGCTCACTGGCTACTCCCTGTGCTGCTCGGTGCGCTGAGTTCGGATGCGGGTACGACCGCCGCGCCGGATGCGGGTGCGGGCGCCGGTTTGGCCGGCGGGTCGGCCCGGGCGCCGCCGCCCGGAGCACGGCCGCTCGCAGCACCGCCCCCCGCCTCGTCGCCCGCCTCCGCGCCGCCCACCAGGGCGGCTCGCCCCCGGCCGGGCACGGCAGCGATGAGCGTCCGGGTGTAGTCCGCCGCGGGCGCGTGCAGCACCTGCTGCGCCGGCCCCTCCTCGACCAGCCGCCCGGCGCGCATGACGCCGATCCGATCGGCCAGGTGCCGTACGACGCCGAGGTCGTGGCTGATCAGCAGGTAGGCCAGGCCCCGGCGCTGCCGCAGGTCGGCGAGCAGGTTGAGCACCTGCGCCTGGACCGATACGTCCAGCGCCGACGTCGGCTCGTCCAGCACCAGCAGCACCGGGTCCATCGCGAGCGCCCGGGCGATCGCGACGCGCTGGCACTGGCCGCCGGACAGCTCGTGCGGCCGCCGTCCGAGGAACCGGTCGGCCAGGCCGACCGACGCCAGCAGCGCCGAGACGGCCTCGGCGCGGCCGGCCGCGGTCAGGTTCGGCTGCGCGAGCCGCAGCGGCTCGTCCACCAGCCGGGCCACGGTCATCCGGGGGTTGAGCGCGGCGAACGGGTTCTGGAAGACGATCTGCACCCGGCGTCGCAGCGCGCGCAGGTCGCGGCCCTTGGCCCGGTCGAGCCTGACCCCTTCCAGCGCGATCTCGCCGGCCGCGGGTCTGAGCAGGCCGAGCACGGTACGGGCGAGCGTCGTCTTCCCGCAGCCGGACTCGCCGACGACGGCGTACGACTCGCCGGGCGCGATGTGGAAGCCGACGCCGTCCACCGCGCGGTGCCGGGCGTACGTGACGACCAGGTCCTGCACGCGCAGGACAGCGGGGACGCCGCAGACGTCAAGGGTGTCGGGGGTGTCGGGGGTGTCGGGGATCACGCCGCGACCTCCGGATCGGCGAAGTGGCAGAGGGCACTGCGGCCGCCGGGCAGCGTGCGCGCCGCGGGCGGCGTGCTGCGGCACTGTGCGGCGGCCCGCGGACAGCGGTTGGCGAAGACGCAGCCGGTGACGGCCAGCACGTCGGCCGGGACCTCGCCGGGCAGCGAGGCCAGCGGCGCGCCGTCGTCGTCCACGGTGGGCACCGCGGCCAGCAGCGCCTTGGTGTACGGGTGCGCGGGGGCGGTGAACACGTCCTCGACCGGCCCGGTCTCGACCACCTCGCCCGCGTACAGCACGGCGACGCGGTCGCACAGGTCGCGGGCCTCGCCGAGGTTGTGCGTGATGAACAGCACCCCGAAGCCGTGCGTGTGCTGGAGCCGCAGCAGCAGCCGCCTGACCTGCTGGGCGACGGTCACGTCGAGCGCGCTGGTGGCCTCGTCGGCGATGATCAGCCGTGGCTCGCAGGACAGCGCCAGCGCGATCATCGCGCGTTGCAGCATGCCGCCGGACAGCTGGTGCGGGTAGCTGCCGAGCACCCGGTCGGTGTCGTGCAGTTCGACCTCGGCGAGCAGTTTCGCGGCGCGGGCCCTGGCCTGCTCGCGCGAACCGCCGCGGTGCCGCCGGATGACGCGCTCGAACTGGGTGCGCAGGGTGCGGACCGGGTCGAAGGCGGTCGCCGGGTTCTGGAAGACCATGGCGATCGCGGCGCCGCGTACCGCGCGCAGTTGCGACGGCGGCGCGCCGAGCAGCTCGCGGCCGTCCAGCCGGATGCTGCCGCGGGCCAGGGCGGCGGGCGGCAGCAGTCCGAGCACGGCGAGGCCTGTGAGGGTCTTGCCGCAGCCGGTCTCGCCGACGACGCCGAGGGTCTGCCCGGGTTCGACGGTGAGCGTGACGCCGCGCACCGGCCGGGTCGCACCGCCGGACCGGCCACCGGGCCGCGGGAACTCGATCGTCAGGTCTTCGACGGTCAGCAGCGTCATCGGGTCACCGCCCTGGGGTCGAGGATGTCGCGCAGCGCGTCGCCGAGGACGTTGAAGGCGAGCACGGCCAGGAAGATCGCCGCGCCGGGCAGCGCGGACAGCCACCACTGCGACAGCACGTAGCTACGCCCGTCGGAGACCATCAGTCCCCAGTCCGGCGTGGGCGCCTGCGCGCCGACGCCGAGGAAGGCAAGCGACCCGGAGGCGAGGATCACCGTGCCGATGTCGATGCTTGCCTGGACGACGATCGGCGCGGCGGCGTTCGGCAGCACGTGGCGGGCCAGGATGGTGGTGTCGGAAAGGCCCAGTGCCCTCGCGCCGTCGACGAACGGCCGATCCCGCAGCCCGGCGGTAAGGCCCCGGGCGAGCCGGGTGTACCAGGGCCACCAGGCGATGGCGAGGGCGATCCCGGCGTGCATCAGGCTGGGCCCGAGTACCGCCGCGATGACCATGGCGAGCAGCAGCGGCGGGAACGCCAGGAACATGTCGGCGATCCGCATGACGGCCTCGTCCAGCCGCCCGCCGCGGTAGCCGGCGAGCAGGCCGAGCGGGACGCCGACGGCGACCGCGAGGGCCACCACCAGCAGCGGCGTCAGCAGCGCGGGCCGGGCGCCGATGATGATCCGCGACAGCACGTCGCGGCCGAGCGGGTCGGTGCCGAGCAGGTGGCCGCCGGTGCCGGGCGCGAGGTTGCGGTGCGCCACGTCGGCGACGCCGCGGCCCTGGTCGGGGAAGGGTGCGAGCCAGGGCCCGAAGACGGCGAGGACGACCAGCGCGCCGACCAGGACCACGCCGACCAGCGCGAGCCGGTCCCGCAGCACCGCGGTGGCGATCCGGCGCAGCCGGGTGGGCGCGGGGGTGTCCGCGGTGCGGACGGTGTCGAGCGGGCCGGTGGTTCCGGCGAGGAGCGTCATGTGAGCCTCACTCTCGGGTCGAGCCGGGCCTGCACGATGTCCACGGCAAGGTTGACCAGGATGTAGGCGGCGGCCCCGAGGACCGTGACGCCCATGATCGCCGGGTAGTCAGCGTTGAGCAGCGCGGTCGCCGCGAACTGCCCGAGGCCGGGCCAGTTGAAGACCACTTCCACGAAGAACGCTCCGGTCAGCGAGTAGGCCAGGGTCAGGCCCGCGACGGTGGCGACCGGCGGCAGCGCGCCGCGCAGTGCGATCCGGCCGACCGTCATCCGCTCACGCAGCCCGTAGGCGCGCGCGGCGCGGATGTGGTCGGCGGCCAGCACCTCGATCATCGAGGCGCGGGTCATCCGGGCGATGACGCCGATGGGGTAGGCGGCCAGCGTCAGCGCGGGCAGCACCAGGTGGTTGAGGGTGTCGGTGAACCCGGCGGCATTGCCGGTGAGCAGCGCGTCGACCAGGTTGAAGCCGGTGATCTTCTGGATCGGGTCGGTGAACTCCAGGTCCGGGTCGTTGCGCCCGGTCAGCGCGAACAGGCCGAGCTGCCCGAACACGGTGACCTGGAGCAGCAGTCCGAGCCAGAAAGCCGGCATCGACACGCCGCCGATGGCCAGCACCCGGATGACGTGGTCGGCCAGCCGCTGCCGCCGCACCGCGGCGATCACGCCGAGCGCGATGCCGAGCACGAGCGCTACGGCCATAGCGGCGGTCAGCAGTTCCAGGGTGGCCGGAAGCCGTCCGAAGACCTCGGAGGTGACGGGCTGCTTGGTGCCGATCGAGATGCCCCAGTCGCCGCGCACCAGTCCACTGAGGTAGTGCGCGTACTGCACCGGGAGCGACTGGTCCAGGCCCAGCTGGTGGCGGATCCGGGCGATCTGCTCGGGCCGGGCCTTCGGGCCGAGGTAGGCGACGGCCGGGTCTGCGGGCACCACGCGGGCCAGCACGAAGGTGACGACCGTGGTCCCGAGCAGGACGGCGGCCGCCGCCACCGCCCTGCGGAACAGGAAGCGCCGCATGCTCAGGCCCCCGCGCGGGTCAGGTCGTGGAAGAAGTAGTTGAAGGAGTAGTCCTGATTGCAGGTCACGCCCTTCACGGTCTTCGGCACGACCAGCGGGTTCGCCACGTCGTAGAGGAAGAAGCCCGGCGCCTGGTCGTACAGGCGGTTCAGAGCCTGGCCGTACTCACTCATCGCCTTGGCGTTGTCGGTCGCGGTGTAGGTCCCGGCGTCGTCGAGCAACTTGTCGTACGCGCTGTCCTTCCAGTAGCTGAGGTTGAAGGACGGCTTGTCGCTGGAGTGGAACAGCGAGTAGAGGTTGTCCGAGCCGGCGTCGGAGTAGGTCGGCCAGTACAGCAGCAGGAAGATGTCCTGCGCGGATTTCGGGTCGGACTTCGCGCGGTCCCACTGCTGGTTGAACAGCAGCGCCTGGACGTTGGCGGTGACGCCGATCTTGGCGAAGGCGTCCTTGATCAGCGGCGCGAAGCGGACCTGGGCCTGGTTCTCCGCGGCGTAGGTCACGTTCAGCTTAAGGCCCCTGCCGCCGGGGTGGCCGGCCGCCGCGAGCAGGTCCTTGGCCTTGGCGAGGTCCTGGTGGTACTGGGGGGTGCTGTCGGAGTACGGGAAGACGCCCTGCGGGACCGGGCCGCGCGACTGCGTGCCGAAGCCGTGCGCGCCGACGGTGATGATGTCCTGGTACGGGATCGCGTACGACAGCGCCTGCCGGACCCGGACGTCGTCTAGCGGCTTGCGGGTGGTGTTGAAGAAGCCGACGTAGTCCGAGGCGGTCTTGCAGGTGCTGACGGTGAAGCGCTTGTCCTTCTTGAACTGGTCGATGTTGTCCAGCGGCAGGCTGCTGGCCAGGTCCGCCTGGCCGCTGGTGAGCATCTGCTGCTGGACCACGGACTCCGGGGTGATGGTGTTGACGACGGTGGTGTAGGAGTCCTTCTTCCAGCCGCCCCAGTAGCCCGCGTACTTCTTGAGCACGACGCGCTGGCCCGAGGTGTACTGCGCGATCGTGTACGGTCCGGTGCCGCCGTCCTTGCCCGGGTCGAAGTACTTCGGGTCGGCCTTGGCGGCGGCCAGCGCCTTGGGGCTGACGATCCACGCCCCGTACATGCTGGAGGCGATCAGGTCCATCGGCGCGGCGTGGCTGAGCCTCATCACGACGGTGTGCTCGTCGGGGGTCTCGACACTCTTCAGCGGCGCCCAGATGAAGCTCGCGCCGCCGTGGTCCTTGGCGGCCTCGACGGACGCCTTGACGGCGGCTGCGGTCAGCGGTTCGCCGTCGTGGAAGGTGACGCCGGTGCGCAGGCGGAAAGTCCAGGTCAGCTTGTCGGCGCTTGCCTGCCACGAGGTGGCCAGCGCCGGCCGGTAGGGCTGGGCGGAGCCTGCGGGGTTCTTCCACAGCAGCGGCTCGTAGACGTTGGCCAGGTAGAAGACCTCGGTGGAGAACGACTTCACCGGGTCCCAGGTGGTGACGTCGGCGGTGGTCGCGACCTTCAGAATGGCCGACCGGGTGGAGTGCGACCCCGTGGAGCTGCTGCAGGCGGAGGCGGATATCAGGCCCAGACCGAGGATCAGGGTCAGGGTACAGCTCGAGGCTCTGGCGTTGCGCAAGGACATATCGGGCTCCTCGGAGATCCAGCCGCTTGCGGGCCGGTGCCGCCGCTCTGCTGTTGGGTTGCGCTTATCTTGCTGGCCACCCACCATGTCGTCCAATGCCCATTCGCGTTCCAACACATGCCTCGGAGGCATAGGTGGAAATTAGGCACTTGCGGTACTTCGTGGCAGTTGTCGACCACGGCTCCACGACGCGGGCCGCGGAGGCGCTGTTCGTCGCCCAGCCGTCTCTGTCGCGGCAGGTCCGCAGGCTGGAGGGCGAGCTGGGGCTGCGGCTGTTCGACCACACCGCGGGCCGGCTGCGGCTGACGCCGGCCGGGCGCCAGTTCCTGCCGGTCGCGCGGGACCTGACCGCGCGCTGCGACGCCGCGCGGGAGGCAGCGGCGGCGCTGGCCGGCGGCGAGGTCGGGAAGATCGCGCTGGCCGCGCCGGTGACCACGATCGCCGACGTGATCGCCCCGTTCATCGCGCAGATGCGGGCGGATGCGCCGATGCTCACCGTCGAGGAGGTGCCCCCCGCCGACGCCTACGCGGCGCTGTGGCGGGGGGCGGACCTGGCGATCTCCTCGGTGCCGCCGCCGGAGCACCTGGCGGGCGGAGAGATCGCCCGGCTGCCGCTGCTGGCGTATCCGCCGCCCGGGCACGCCTGGGAGGCGTACGACGGGCTGCGGATCGAGGAGCTGGTGACGCAGCCGCTGCTGCTGCTGACGCCGGAGCACGGCACCCGCCGGCTGTTCGACCACGCCGTGCAGCGGGCCGGCGTGCACTGCACGGCGGCCTTCGAGACATCGATCCCGCAGATCGCGCAGGCGCTGGCCGCCGCGGGCCACGGCGTCGCGGTGGTGTCCGACGACCCGCGGTACGAGCTGCGCTCACTGCCGATCGTCACCGACGACGGTCCGCTGCGGATCTCGCTGTATGCCGGGTGGGAGACGAGCCACTACGCGGCGCAGGCGATCGAGCCGCTGGTGCACGAGCTGCGGGCGTACTTCGTGAAGCGCTACGGGACCAGCGCGGCCCCCACCCCGGACACCCGGGGGCGGGAGCGCCTGTGACGGCAGGGGCCGCGCCGACAGCTCAGCCGGTACGCGAACGGGTGCTCAGCTGGTTCTCAGCCACGCGTCGTCGATGACGAACGACGTCTGGAGCGAGGAGTCCTCCGTCCCGGACAAGCGCAGCGTGACGGTCTGCCCGGCGTACGCCGGGTAGGTCGAAGGTGCGCAACGTGAAGCCGGGCGCGCCGTCGGCGTTGGACCACGTGCCCAGCGGATGCGCGGTCCCGGAGGAGTCCAGCACGGCGGCGTTGACGTGTCCGTAGGGCATCGGCCGCCGGTCATTGGGGTGGCGGATCGGGAAGGGAACAAGGCCGGCCGGGAACGTTCGACAGCCGCTGGAATGCGGCCGAAGCGCTTTTCGAAGAGCTGGCGTGTCTCGGTTCGGCGGGCGTCCAGACGCTGGTACACGTTGCTCGGGGGATGCGGATGCCCTCGTTGTCGACCTTGGTCTGGTCGTGCCACAGCATGGCAGTCCGCGGTAGCGGCCGATGCAGGGGAGAACGGCGCCGGGTGTCTCCCGGCAACGGAAGATGCCACTACTCGACTCCTGCCGGCACCCCCGGCGAGCTCGAGGGACGCAGGACGGTCAGCGGCCTCGTGACGTCACGTTCGACGTCGCCCATGGTCAGAAGGATCCCCAAGGCCGGGAACATCATCCGTGGTTGACGTCCCCCCTGGCGACTCGTGGCAGGGGGCATGGCAGATGCCGGGCCCCCTCTCACGTTTTTCTGCCGTCAAGAGCTGTCCGGCCGCCTTGCCGAGGGGGCCCCGAAATTCACACGCCGGTCCCGCTCCGGATCCGCGCCTTCTCGAACTCGGACACGGGGTCGCCTCCGACGCTCCAGGGCCAGGCCGCGACCGTGCCGTTGATCGCCTCGAAGACCGGACGGGCCTCGCCGCGCCGCTCGGCGGCCGCCAGCGCGTAGGCCAGCAAGTTCAGGTCGGCGAGGGCCGCCGCGTGGTGGAAGAACCCGGGCCGGGCCCAGGTGTGAGCCGCACGGTCGAGGGCCTGGGCGGCCGATGCGTGGGACCAGCGGTTGCGTGCCATCAGCGCCTCGACTCCGCCCCGGGTGAGGACGGAGTGGTACTGCACAACGTGGTCGGTGAGCTCGGTGGCCGCGCAGGGTGCGTTCGCGGGTGTGCCGGCGCGGACCGCGTCGACGAAGTCCAGTGCCTGGAAGCGCGATCCCATTTCGTCCGGTCCCAGATAGCGCAGCATGCTCAGGTACGCCTCGCGGTTCCAGCGGTCGCGATTCAGTACCTCGTTCCACAGTCCGAACACCTCCGGCTGGCTGCGGCGCTCCAGCCGTGACAGACCCAACAGGACCACCCAGGGAGTGGGGTCCTCCGGCGCCAGTTCGGCGGCGCGCAGACAGCTGTCGGCGATGCCGGCCGCGTCCTCCAGACGCCCCCGGGAGCGTCCGCGTTCGAGCTGCGCCCATGCGGAGAGGACGAGCGCGCTCGCGTTGCGCGGCTCACGAGTGGCCCAAGCGCGGGGCCCGTGTGATTCGGACAGACGGTACGCCAGCACGGAGAGCTGGTGGGTGCGGCGGTCCCAGTCGGTTCGGCTCTGGTCCAGGAGACGGGATATCTGGGCCATGCAAAGGTCCGTCGTCGCGATCGCGCCCGTACTTGTCGTCGCCTGGAGGGACTTCAGCAGCCGGCTGAGGGCAGCATCGTCGAGCTCCAAGGCGATACGTGCCCGTCTGCGGCGACTTGAGAGAAATGCCATGCACGGAGGCTAGAGGTGGCGAGCCGTGACGCAAGGTGTACGCCGAGATCGTTATCGATTACATCTGCAAGCTAGCCGTAATCTGCCGGTCCGGTGAGACGAGTGCACGCGTCGGGCACCGAAAGGACAGTGGCCGGGGCCGGGTGCCGTCGGCGTCTACGACGACCTGGGCGCGCGCTCCGGCGGCGTTGACGCGGCGCAGGTCCTCCGGGCGCGCCGACGGTCGCGACGTCACGAGCTGCTGCGCCAGTCGTCTCGGGCTGGCAGCTGACGCGGGATATCGCCGCATGGTGGGGCCGCGCGGGGGTCACCGTCCAATGCCTGCCCGGTCTGGTCAGGCTGCCTGCCAGGCATACCTCCAGCTCCCCTTAGCCTGTCGACCGTCGGGTCGGCGTGCGGTCACGCCTTGCATCGACGTGAGGGCCGTGGCCTGTAGTCGTCGCTGCAGTTCATGCGACCTGCGGCCCGTACCGCTCGACACAAAAACGTGACAACCCGGCCGCGAATGCCTCGATGCTGCGCACCGCATAGTGACAGCCGGCGTCCCACGCCGCGTGCAGGTGGATCCGCAGCGGTTCGCCCGTGCTGTCGAGGATCAGCAGCGGGTGCAGGTCGAAGCGGGGATCGTCGGAGACCACCGCGACACCATGGCCCGAAGCCGCCATGGCCTGTGCGACGTGCGGGGTGTCGCATTCGAGCACGATGTCGTACGAGGCGTCCGCATCCTGCACGGCCTGGTCCAGGATGCGGCGGGTGCCGTGCGCCGGGGTGAGGACGATGAGTGGCTCCGCGGCAAGTTCCCTCATGGTGACGCGGTCCCGGTCCGCCCAGGCATGGTCGGCACGGACGTAGGCCCACAGCGGCAGGCGGGCCACCGGGAGCCCGGCGAACCGGCGCGTCGGAGGTGCCGAGGAGATGGCCACATCGGCGCCCCTCGCAAGGGCTTGGTACGCACGTGCCGGACTCTCCGCCTGCACGGTGACGAGCGGATCCTCCGGCCCCCAGGTGGCCAGGAACGGCGCGATCACGTCGGTGATGGTGGTGGGCGGCGCCGCCACGGTGATCCGCATGGCACGACCGGCAGCCATCGCACCGACTGCGGCCTCGGCGGTGTCCGCGCGGGCGACCAGGTCGCGGGCCAGGGGAAGGAAGCGCCGGCCGGCCGCGGTCAGGACCATCTGCTTGCCGCCGCGGTCGAAGAGCGTCATCCCCAAGGCCCCTTCCAGGCCGCGCAGTTGGCGCGACAGCGAGGGCTGGGCGACGCGGACCACCTCGGCAGCCTTGGTGATGGAACCGGTCTCCACGATGGTCAGGAAGTAGCGCAGCAGTCGGAGTTCCATGGCGGTGGTCCCTCGGGAGACGGAGAGGCATGACACCTTCATGCCTCAAAGGCATGACAACTAACCCTACCAAGTATTTGAGGCTATGGCTGATTGGCTGCATTCTTGACCCACCGGAATTCTTGGTTATCGACACCCGAATCTCCGTCGACTTCTCCTCGTACAGCAATCCTTTCGATTGGCTGGTGTCCCCCACATGGCCCGCCCCCTGCCCCTGATCCTCGCCCAGGCGCCCGGACGCCCGGCCGACGACCTCGCGGGCTTTGCCACCGACGTGGAGCGGCGCGTGAAACTGCACGCACTTGGCGCCCTCGTCGTCTACCCCGAACTGCACCTCGGCGAGAGCGCCCCCGGCGTCCCGGCCACCCCGGAGGAGGCCGCCGAGCCGCTCGACGGCAAACGCGACGCGGCGTTCGCCGAGCTCGCCGGAGATCTGGGCATCTGGCTGGTACCCGGCAGCGTCTACGAGCGAGGCACCGGCGACCGCGTCCACAACACGACACCGGTCTATTCACCGCGGGGTGAGCGCCTCGCGGCGTACCGCAAGATCTGCCCGTGGCGCCCGTACGAGACGACCACACCCGGTAACCGGTTCGAGGTCGTCGCCCTCCCCGGGGTCGGCCGGATCGGACTGTCCATCTGCTACGACAACTGGTTCCCGGAGATCTCCCGTCATCTGGCCTGGATGGGCGCAGAGCTGATCGTCAACGTGGTCCTCACGTCGACGAGCGACCGCGCGCAGGAGGTCGTCCTCAGCCGGGCCAACGCCATCGCCAATCAAGTCTTCGTCGCCAGCGTCAATGCCGCTGCCCCATCCGGGATCGGCCGCAGCCTCGTCATCGATCCACAGGGCACGGTGCGCGCCGAAACCGTCGATGCCGGCGACTCCACCCTCACCGACGTGATCGACCTCGACGAGGTCGGCAACGTCCGCCGCTACGGCACCGCCGGTCTCAACCAGATCTGGGACCAATTCAGCCCCGGCGACCCAGTCCTCGAGCTCCCGCTGTACGGGGGGCGCATCGACCCCGCCACCTGGAACCCCGCCCCCACCACCGAGGAGCCACCACGATGAACAGCGCGACGACTGCGAACCCCGTGAGACTGAAGGGCGACCTGAGCCTCTTCTCGGTCGTCCTGTTCGGCCTGGCCTACATCTCCCCTGGCATCGTCGTCACGGTCTTCGGCGTGGTCGCCGCCACCAGCGGCGGCGTGGCCCCGACCGCGTTCGCCGTCGCCACCCTCGCGATGCTGCTCACCGGGCTGAGTTACGCGAAGATGGCGCGCGCCGTGCCCGGCGCGGGGTCGGTCTACACCTACGCCCGCAAGATGCTCGACAGCCGCATCGGTTTCCTGTCCGGCTGGGCGATGCTGCTCGACTACTTCTTCATCCCGATGGTCGGCTGGCTGATCACGGCGATCTACTTCAACGCCCAGTTCCCTGAGATACCCAAGTGGGGCTGGCTGATCGTTTCGGTGGGCATCACCACCGCCATCAACGTCTTCGGCATGAAACTCGCGGACCGCGTCAACAAGGTCCTGATGTTCTTCGCTCTGGGGTCGCTGGTCCTCTTCGCCACCCTGTGTGTCGTCTTCCTCGGCAAGCACGGCTCCTCCGCCCCCGCCACGGACGCCCTGTGGAACTCCGGCACTTCGATCGGCGCGGTCACTGCGGGCGCCGCCATCGCCGCGTACTCCTTCCTCGGCTTCGACGCGGTCTCCACGCTGGGCGAGGAGGCCAGGGGCGGGGCGAGGACGATCGGCCGCGCCATCATCGGCTGCGTCATTGCCGCCGGAGCGATCTTCATCGTGCTGTCCTTCGTGATGCAACTGGTCCACCCCGGCGCGAAGTTCGCCGACGTCGACGCGGCCGCCTACCACCTGAAGGTCCAGGTCGGCGGCCAGACGTACGCCGAGACCATCAACTTCGTCACCATCGCCGGATCCATCGCCTCCTGCATCGCCCTGCAAGCCTCCGCCGCCCGCCTGATGTACGTCATGGGACGCGACGGCGCACTGCCCAAGGCCTTCTTCGGCAACCTGTCGGGGAAGACCGGCACGCCCGTCTTGAACCTGCTGCTGACCGCGTCCGCCGGCGTCATCGCCATGAAACTCGACCTGACCACCGCCACCTCATTCATCAACTTCGGCGCCTTCCTCGGCTTCACCCTGGTGAACGTCTGCGTGATCGCCCACCTGGTCCGAGAACGCAGTCACGGCCGCACCCCCAACCTCTTCTCGCACCTGGTGATGCCGGCCATCAGCGCCGGCGTTTCCCTCTACCTGCTCACGAGGCTCGGTGACGTCGCACTCCGGATCGGCGGCGCGTGGTTGGCGATCGGCGTCGTCTACCTGGCCGTCCTGACCAAGGGCTTCCGCCGGCCCGCACCGGAGATGACCTTCGACGACGACGCCGCGGCCACGGACAGAGTCACCGCGTAGCTCGCCTCCCGATGCGAGGAGACCAGGATGCCCCCGACAACTGCTGAAATGGTGCATGACCGGAGCCTCGGAGACCTGTTGATCCACCGTGATGTGGTGCTCGACGGACTCTGTGCTCCGCAGCGCGCCGCCCGTACCCTCCTGGCCGACGTCCTGGACGGCAAGGCGGAGGATCAGGTCTTCGACGCCATGCTGGTGGCCAGCGAGCTCATCGCCAACGCCATCCAGCACAGCAGCGGTGCGGTCCTCATAAGGGTTGAGGTCTACGAGTTCGGTGCGGCGTTGGGCGTCGTTGACCACGGGGCCGACACCACTGCCGTCCCTGTCCGACCTTCGAACTCATCTGTTGACGAAGGGACGGTGGCGGCAAGCGGGCGCGGCCTGTTCATCGTGGACAGCCTCGCCAGTGCCTGGTCGGTCGAGGAGACCGAGAACGGAAAGATCGTCATCGCCATACTCACCCATCCGGCCGGCCCTCGTCGATGACCGCTCTCGACCTCACGCGACGCCATTCGGCCGAGGACTCTTCGCCCATCCGCTCTGCCTGCGCTGCCCCGTTCCGACCTGCGACGTTACCCTGACGCTCCTATTCGCCTCGCTGCCTGTTGCCTGGGCTCTCGGTGCCGAGGTCGCCCACGTGGGATCCGGACGAGTGCCAAGGCCCTCGATCGCCCTTCGAACCGACCCACACGCTGCTGTCACCGCCGAAAGGGGGGCGGCCGGTCGAGGAAGGCACCGCGAGGAAATCCACCCTTCCTCCGCTCGACGCTCGATCTTCCACGGTTGACGACCGCAGCACGGCCAGCCACACCACCGCGTGGAAACCGCCGCGCGACACCGCGCCCCCATTCCCGCCCGCCCTTTGGGGCGCCATACCGGCGGCCGGGTCACGCGCGGCCTCGGCCCGCTCAGCGGTCCGCCTGAACGGCCAAAGCCCGAAAGCGCGACGGCGAAGCCGCCAGCGCCACTGCTCCGTACCCACCTGCCCTGTTCTCTTCCGCACCCGGCTCCACAACCCGAAACCCAGGGAGGAAACATGCACCGAAGAACAGTCGACCCCAGCCGCTGGCGTCGATCGATGCTGCTGCTCAGCGTGGGAGCGCTCGCCGCGACCGGCGTCACGGGCCTGACCATACCGCTGCCTGCGGCAGCGGCCACCGCCAACCCGGTCCCCGGGGACCCGCTGACCGGAAACGGCGCCGTCTCCCGTGCCCTGCTGCCCTACGGTCAGCTGACGACCACCCAGAGCCCCGGTGCTGCGGTCGACGACGCCGCCTTCGCCCTGCCTTCCGCTGCCGCCCCGCCGCAGTTCACCTTCGAGGGAACCCTCACACTCAACAACCCTGCTGGCAGCGGAGGGTTCAAGAGCATCAAGAGCTGCTCCGGCTGCGGCAAGCACCTGCCGCCGGTCAGTCTCGACCTCGTCCAGAACGGCAGCTACCTGATCCCCGCGGTCCAGGGCCTGACGATCACCGGCGACACGCAGTCGGGCTCGACATACAACCTCATCGTGGGGCCGGGGCGCGCCTGGTCGGAGAACGGTGACACGGGCACAGCCGGGACCTTCTCGCGGGCATCCCTGCCGTTCGCGCTCGTCGACCGCAATCAGAACTGCGTCCACAACGGCGAGCTCAGCTTCCTGTACAACGCGACCTCGGTCTCGAACATCGCGTACCAGGTGACGGCCGAGACGTGCCAGCTGCACCAGTTCGACATGTGGGGCCAGCTGGCCGCGACCTACACCGCGCACACGGTGGCCAACGACGTCGCACTGGAGAACGCCGAGGCAGCAGAGGTCGGAAACCGAATGCCGACCAAGCCGCTGTCCGCGCTCGCCACCGACTACCCGGCGGCCGGGCTCAACCTTGCCACCTTCGGCAGCGGCATCACGCCCTCGGCGATGACCGCCTATGGCGTGGTCTACAACGGCGTGAACTATGTGGCAGACGGCACGTCCGCGAACAAGGCCTGCCAGACCCGCTACGGCACCTACGCCTTCTGTGAGAACATGCGCCTCCCCTCCTACTCCACGGCCAAGTCTGCATTCGCCGGACTGTCGATGGCCAGGCTCGTACAGGACTTTGGATCCGGGGTCCCGAACCTGAACCTCAAGGACTACATCCCCGAGATGGCGTCCAGCAGCAACTGGAACTCCGCGCCGGTCACGTTCAACAACGCCGCCGACATGGCCACCGGGAACTTCAACTCCGAGCTCTACGAGAGCGACGAGAACGGTGCCAACACGACCAACTTTCTCAACACCGAGCCCTACGGGACCGCGACGACCGGGAAGATGGGTTACGCACTCGGCTACCCCCACCACGTGGGCGAACAGGGCTACACCTGGGCCTACCACAGCGTCGACCACTTCCTGCTGGCCCAGGCCGAGACCGGATACCTGCAATCCCAGCGCGGATCGAGCGCCGACCTGTTCAACCTCATGCGCGACGAGGTCTACGCCCCTCTCCACCTCAACGCCGGCACCCTGACCACGGAGCGCACCAACAACGCCGTCGCCGCCGGAACCTCCCCGACGACCGGCCGCCCGTTCGGCGCCTACGGGCTCTTCTGGACCGTCGACGACATCGCAAAGTTCACCACCTTGTTCCAGAACAACGGCGCCGCCGGCGGGACACAGCTCGTCGACCGAGGACAGATGCTCGCCGCCATGCAGCGCACCAGCGCCAACACCGGCGTCGCCGCCGTCAGCTCGGACCTGACCGGTCACGGTGACGGGACGGCCGCGTCCGGTGGCTACCGCTACAGCAACGGCCTCTGGGCCTACCCCACGACCAGCACGGTTCCTGGCTGCGGACTGCGTGTGCCGTTCATGTCGGGGTTCGGAGGCATCACAATCGCGATGATGCCCAACGGGGCAACCTACTACTACGTCAGCGACAACGGTGAGTTCAGCTGGGCCTCGACCATCGCGGAACTCAACAAGCTCTCCCCGATGTGCGCACCGACCACCACCACCGTCACCGCCTCGCCCGCCACCGCAACCGCGGGGCAGCCGGTAACACTGACCGCGACCGTCGGCGCGGCCACCCGTTCGTGGGCCGCGACGGGAAGCGTCCAGTTCCAGGACAACGGCGTCAACCTGGGCACCCCGGTGGCCCTCGACTCCACGGGTACCGCCTCCGTCACGACCAGCTCGCTGGGCTCGGGCACGCATTCCATCACCGCGGTCTACGCCCCGGACCTGTCCAACGACACCGGCACCGCATCGTCCCCGTTCCGGACCGCACTGACCAGCTCCTGCGCCAGCACGGCCACCACCTGCAACGTGGTCAGCACTGCCGGCCTCAAGGTCGGCGACACCATTGGGATGGGTAGCGCCACGCTCACCGACGACACCCACGTGATCACCGCCCTCACCCCCACCTCGATCACCTGGGTGGGTGCCTACCAGAAGGCCAGCCACGGCAGCAGTCAGCCCGTCTGGCTGCAGAACACCGCCGGCGGCGGCTTCGCGGGCAGCACCAGCCCCGGCGTGGGAGTGACGGTGTCCTGACCCAGGAGGCGCATCGTCGCGCCGACTGCTGAACTGTGGTCCCTGGTCGCCACGACCGGGGACCACGGCCCGGCCCGTGCGTTGCCTCGCGGCAGTCCTCCCGACCCAGGCCACCGTCGCGGGGACCCCCAAGGGCGCGGGCGGCCCTCGGGCAACCGCGTCGGCGGCTGCCTGGGGACTGGGCGGCGGACGCCGCGCAGTCCCCAGTTGATTTGCGGCCTAGCCGGGGCCTCACCGTGCGGTTGCGGCTCGGGACCCACATGGTGGACGCCTGGCCTCCGACCTCAACCGGCTGAGGTCGGTGCTGTGCTGGTGCCGGCTTCGCTGGCGACGGCGAACTGACGGTTGGCCGTGACGAGGCACGCGTACTCCAGAAGTCGGGCCTCGATGTCCGCCGCCGTCGCCGTGCCGACGAGCAGATCCATCGCATAGCCGTCCTCCAGCGCGATAAAGGAGCGGCCCAGTGCGCGCGCATCGCCGGCCAGGGTGAACGTGCCGCTCGCGCGGCCCTGTTCGAGCACGCGCCGGTAGAGCTCGGTCTGCTGGTCGAAGAAGAGGCGCTGCTGCTCGGCGACTGCCCCGTTACGCAGTGCGACCGGGAAGAGCTCGAAGAGCAGCCGTGTGCTCTGTTCGCCCTCGCCAGGCCACGGCACACCGGTGCGGATGCAGGCGCGCAGCTGCTCAACCGGTCCCTCCACGGCCGCGATGGCCTTCTCACGAGTGACGAAGTAGGTAGCCGCGGCGCTTTCGAAGACGGCGGCGAAGAGGTCTTGGAGGTCCGCGTAGTAGTAGAGCACCGAGGCCGGGGTGACCCCGGCGGCTCTGGCGATGTCGCGCAGCTTGGTGGCAGTGGCACCGATCTCCAGCACGGTCCGGGCGGCCGCCTCGATCAGCTGGGTCCGGCGTTCGGCCTGGTTCCTCGGTCGGGGCATGCTCACCATGCTGGCATACGACCAGGGCCGCCCCCATTTCACCTGTGGCAATCTGTTGACCTCCTCCGATTCATTAAATAAAATTTGTTTAACACTCTCTTCCGACTCTGAACCTGGTGCCCCGATGTCCCGTCCCCTCCCCCTCGTGCTGGCCCAGGCGGCCAAGCGCCCCGCCGATGACCTGGACGGGTTCGCCGTCGACGTGCGGCGGCGCATCCAGGGGCTGCCTGCTGCACCGCTGGTCGTCTACCCCGAGCTGCACCTGTGCGGCGTCCCGCGCACCACTGAGCACAGCGGCCTCGACGACGCCCAGCTGCCCGAGGCCACCGCCGAGCCCCTCGGAGGGCCGCGCGATCAAGCCCTCGCCGAGCTCGCCGGCGACCTGGGTGTCTGGCTGGCCCCCGGCAGCGTCTACGAGCGCGGCGCCGACGGCCGCATCTACAACACCGCGCCCGTCTACTCGCCGCATGGCGAGCGCATCACCGCCTACCGGAAGATCTTCCCCTGGCGCCCCTATGAGACCACCATGCCCGGCGCAGAGTTCGTGGTCTTCGACATGGCCGGGACCGGCCGCGTCGGTCTGTCCATCTGCTACGACGCCTGGTTCCCGGAAACCACGCGGCACCTGGCCTGGATGGGCGCAGAGCTGGTGCTCAACTTCGTGCAGACCAGCGGCAGTGACCGCGCCCAGGAGCTGGTACTGGCCCGCGCCAACGCCATCGTGAACCAGGTCTTCATGGCCAGCGTCAACTGCGCCGCACCCGTCGGCACCGGTCGCAGCCTGCTCGTCGATCCGCAGGGCACCGTCCGCTCCGAGACGGTCGGCGACAGCGACACCACCCTCACCGACGTGATCGACCTCGACGAGGTCACCAACGTCCGCCGCCTCGGCACCACCGCCCTGAACCGGCCCTGGCAGCAGTTCCGCCCCGACGACCGGCCTCTCGCCCTGCCGCTCTACCAGGGCTGGATCGACCCGACGACCTGGCCCGGCGCAACCAACCCCACCATTTCCCCTACCCCCGCAGCCGAGTGCACCCGCATACTCGGACAAGGAGAGAAAGTGTCATGAACGACCAGCCCACCCGGATGAGAGGCGACCTCGGCCTCGTCTCCGTTGTCGCATTCGGCGTCGCCTACATGGCGCCTGCCGTCGTCGTGTCCATCTTCGGCGTCATTGCCGCCACGAGCGCAGGCGCCGCGCCCACCGCCTACGCGATCGCCACCGGCGCCATGCTGCTGACCGGCTTCAGCTACGCCAAGATGGCCAAGGTCCACCCAAGCTCCGGCTCCGTCTACACCTACGCCCGCAAGGAGCTCGACTCCCGGATCGGCTTCCTGGCCGGATGGGCGATGCTGCTGGACTACCTCTTCCTGCCGATGGTCGCCTTCCTGCTGCAGGCCATCTATCTGAACGTCCAGTACCCCTCAGTGCCCGAGTGGGCCTGGCTGGTGATCAACGTCGTGCTGGCCACTGCCATCAACGTGATCGGCATCAAGGTCGCCGACAAGGTCAACCGGGTCCTGCTGATCGGCGTGACCGGCTCGCTCCTGGTCCTGGCCGTGCTGTGCGCGAAGTACGGCTTCGGCCACAGCGGCACTGCCGCCATCGGCCATTCCTTCTGGAACGGTGCCACCAGCTTCTCCGCGATCACCGCGGCAGCCGCCATCGCCGCCTACGCCTTCCTCGGCTTTGACGCCGTCAGCACGCTCAGCGAGGAAGCCCGGGACCCCCAGCGCACCATCCCCCGCGGCATCATCCTCACCGTATTGGTCGGTGGCGCGATCTTCGTGGTCCTCTCCTTCCTCATGCAGTGGACCCACCCCGGCGGCTCCTTCCCCAACGAGAACTCCGCCGGCTACCTGGTCTCCACCGTCGTCGGCGGCAAGACCTTCGCCGACATCTCCAACCTCATCGGGCTGCTCGGCGGCTTCGCCTCCTGCGTGGCCATCCAGGCCAGCACCAGCCGCCTGATGTTCGTGATGGGCCGGGACGGAGCACTTCCCCGCCCGGTCTTCGGCCGCCTGCACCGGAAGCTGCTCACACCCGTCACCAACGTCGTGATCATCGGCGTCATTGGCCTGCTGGCCATGAACCTCTCGCTCGCCGAGGCGACGTCGTTCATCAACTTCGGCGCGTTCCTGGGCTTCACTCTGGTGAACGTGTGCGTCATCGCCTATGCCCTGCGGCAGTGGCGCTCCGGCCGCCGGCACTCCGTCCTCGGCTACCTGGTCCTGCCCGCCGCCGGCGCCGCAGTCGACGTCTACCTCATCACCCAGCTCGGAAGCACCGCAACCGAGATCGGCCTGGGCTGGCTCGCCATCGGAATCGTCTGGCTCGCATTCCTGACCAAGGGCTTCCGCGCTCCCGCCCCGGAGATGCGCCTCAATGAGGAGGACGCCAAGCCCGCCGCCGGTACGCCGAGACACGTACCGCTTTTCACGCCCGCGAGTCGTAAACCGCAGGTGAACGGCTGACTCCTATGTCAGCTGCCAAACCCACCGGTGCCCCGCCAGCCGTGTGGCCAAGTTCGCGGGCGGACTCCTCGGCCCGCAGAGCGCGGTAGACGCGTACGGAGATGCGGCGCTTGAGCAGGCGAAGTGCCTCCTTGACGGTCTTCCCCGCCGCGAGCTGCCGGGCGTAGTAGGCAGCTCCCTCCCCGTCACCGCGGGCCTGAGTGACGGCGATCATGTGCAGTGCACAGTTGATGGTGCGGTTGCCGCCTCGGTTGAGACGGACCCGGACCTTGTTCGAGGACCACGCGCGGGGCCGTTGAATCGGGCGAAGGCGTCCCTTGGACCTGAACCGGGTGGCGCCGGGTGTCTCCCCTGGATCGCCGCCGCTCCGAGCACGCCGCAGCCGGGCACCCAACAGGAGGTGCGGCGCCAACTTCACCACCAAGCGCGGCAGTCGGTGCTCGAGAGTTGATCTGCTCGGCCAGCCGACGACACTCCGCCACCAAATCAATGGCGATCTCCACGATCACGCCCTGTCGCCCCTCCAGCTCGGTCTCCAGGGTGTCGAAGACGCACAGCCGTCGCAGGCCCCGGGAAGGAACAGGCAGTTCGGGGTCGATTTCGTGCAGGTACCAGCGCAGCTTGTTGGCGGCTGAGGTCCGGTGTCGCACCAGGCGGCGGTGGTCGGCCAGGAGCTTCACATCGCGGGTGGGTCCGTCCAGGCAGGCCCCTGGGCAGGCCGGGCTCGCGCAGCGCGACGCGCGCGACGGCTTCGGCGTCGATCGGAGCGGATTTGCCGCGTTCCCGGGCCGAACGCCGGGCCCCGGCCATCAGCCGGGTCTGGACGCGGACCACCGTTGCCCGGCCATCAGCAGGTCCACCTCGAAGCGCCGGGTCAAATGCTGGCAGTCCTCGACCGCGGTGAGCACCGGTCCGAACCAGGCGATCCACTCGCAGGCCCGCCCGTGACCGGCCGGGGTGGCTGGCACGGTGAGCTGGGACATGCGGCGCCCGAGAGGGTCGACCGCCACCAGGGTATGGGGCTTCTTTTGTGGCCATCGACGCCGACCACGTTCACGCAGATGCCTTCGCAGCACGAGGGAGACCACGGTCAGGGTCCCGCGCGGGGACACGCCTCAATCGGGCTCGGCTGGCACGCTCTTGTCAGGCCACTCCGCGGGGACACGCAGGCCGGCGGGGCTGCATATCTAAGGACAAGCCACCGCAAGTGGGGCAGCAAAGAAACGAGCCAGCCCCGCCGGTCCTGCCACTGCGGCACCACCAGGCAGCCGGTGTCCCTCACCCGCTTGAGGATGTCGACGTCCTCGCGCAGCCGGCGGTTCTCCCGCCGCAGCGCGGCCCGCTCCTCGCGTTCGCTGCTGGTCAGGCCGTCCCGCTCACCCGCGTCAGCCTCGACCTGCTTCAGCCAGTCACGTACCAGGTCGAAGTCCTTGGCGACCTGACCGACCGAACGGTCACCGCACCGGCACAGCTCGACGATCTCGGCCTTCAACTCCGGCATGAACGAACGGCGAGGAGGAGGCTTCTCCTTCCCCATGCTCTCCATGATGGACATCCTCCCGGGGCAGAACCCCAGATCTTAGATGTCCGCCAAAGCCGATCAAGCCCACTCGTCCTCGACGCTGATGAACGGTCCGTCTTCGGCGTCCCCGCCCATGACGTCCCGGCACGCCTCGACTCGGACATCGAAGACTGGGGTAGGACCGAAGTTCGTCACGGTGACCGAAGCCATCGGACGCGGTGACCGCGGTGAGGGCGGCCCGTTCCCCTCGTCGCCGCGCGCTGATTCGTGGCTGCTCGGTGCTGCCACAGAGCGATGAACAGCGCCGTCACGGAGGCGACGAGAGGACCGATGAGGGGCAGCCGCTCCGGCAACCCTCGCTCCTCGCCTGTCGTCCGCCGAAAGTACCCGCCTCACCGATGACGGTCCGCTGCGGATCTCGCTGTATGCCGGGTGGGAGACGAGCCACTACGCGGCGCAGGCGATCGAGCCGCTGGTGCACGAGCTGCGGGCGTACTTCGTGAAGCGCTACGGGACCAGCGCGGCCCCCACCCCGGACGCCCAGGGGCGTGAGTGCCTGTGACGGCAGGGGCCGCGCCGACAGCTCAGCCGGTACGCGAGCGGGTGCTCAGCTGGTTCTCAGCGATGCGTCGTCGATGACGAACGACGTCTGGAGCGAGGAGTCCTCCGTCCCGGAGAAGCGCTGTGCGGCACTTCCAGCGGGTTGTCGGACACGACCTTGTCGTCCGCTGTCCACGGCGACGCCGTCCCGGTCTCGAAGCCGCCGTTGCCGAGCAGCTAGCCGGCCGTACACGTCCCCCCGCTCCCGCCGGTGGCGGGCAGCTTATACGCCTGCGCGGCCGCCGCCGACCAGTCGAACTCGTCGTTGTCGCTGAAGTAGTAGTACGTAGCGCCGTTGGGCAGCATTGCCGCGGTGATGCCGCCGAAGCCGGACATGAACGGCACGTAGACCGAGTTGGTGAACACCGGGTTGTCTGCCGAGGTGAACTGCCGGGCCCACAGGCCGTCCTGGTAATGGTAGGTCTTGCCGGTCGTGTCGGCGGTCGTGGTGAGGCCCCGGTTCGCCGGATTATGCTGCATCGCGTCGGCGAGCATCGTCGGGGCGAGCATCTGCACGCCGCCGATCTTCCCGCCGTCGGCGTTCAGGAACCGGCTGACCTTGGCGATGTCGTCCTGCGTGTAGAACAGGCCGTACCCGCCGAACGGCTGCCCTGTGGCGCTGTTGCCGGTGCGCTCGGTGGTCAGCACGTCCGGGCTCAGGTGCAGCGGGACGAGCACCTGGTCGCGGATCCAGCGGTAAATGTCGCTGCTGGCGCCGGCCTTGGACACCAGGTAGTTCTGCATCGCCCGGGCCAGCACGAAAATGTCGGAGGAGTGGTAGACCCACTGCGTGCCGGGCGCGGCGGAGTGCGGGAAAGCCAGCGCGGCGGTCATCTTCGGCCCGTACGCCTCGGCCTCGAAGAACGCCGTCATGCCGCCGCCGGACTCGTCGGACTCGAAGGCGCTGGAGGAATAGTTGCCGGTGGCCATGTTCGCGGTGTCCTGGAGCGTGACGCCTGTCCAGGCGGAGGTGTCCGCCTCGCTGACCCAGTCGCGGATCAACTGCGAGGGCACGGACGAGCCGTAGACCTGCGTCAGCCGCATCAGCACGATGCCGGCGAACATCGTCTTGGCCAGCGAGTACGACGGCAGCACCATCTGGTTGCAGTACGGGTACGCGCCCTGCCGGGTCTGACACGCGCCGACGTAGTTCACCCCCCCGTAGGACACGCCGTAGGTACTTAGCGCCGAGGCGGTGATGCCGCTGCCGAACGCGCTGGTGTCGATGCCGGAGTTCGGGTAGTCGGTGCTCAGCGCGCTGATCGGCTTGGTCGGGATGCGGTTCGCGACCTCGGCAGCGTACGCGTTCTCCAGGGCAGTGTCACCGGTCACGGTGTGCCGGGAGTATGTCGCGCCGACCTGGCCCCACATGTCGAACTGGAAGTACTCGCACGTCTCGTGCACGATCTGGTAGCGGACCTTGGAGATCGTGCTGCCGTCGAAGAGGAAGGTCAGCAGGCCGTTGTGCACGCAGTTGGCGTTGCGCTCGACCAACGCGAACGGCAGAGAGACGCGAGTGCGGCCGCCATCGCCGTTCTCGTTCCAAGCACGGCCGCCCTCGACGATCAGGTTCCAGTACGCACTCCCGGTGATCTGCAGGCCGCGGACAGCAGGGATGACGTGGCTGCCGTTCTGCACGAGGCCGATGCTCACCGGCGGCAGGTGCTTGAGCGCGGCGGTGGCCGCGTAGTTGTAGGTGTCCTTGACAGTGCTGAAGCCGCCTGCGCTGGCCACGCCGTTGAGTGTCAGGGTGCCCTCGAAGGTGTGCGTCGGGGCGGCGGCCGCCGCGGGCAGCGCGAAGGCGTCGTCGGAGACGGTGCCGGTGGCCGCGCCGCTGGTCAGGTCGGCGGCGGTCAGCACCGACCTGCTCACGGCGCCGCTGCCAGTGAGCGGATCACCGGGTACGGCGGTCGCGGCGTACGCGGGTCTCGCCGCCAGCGGTGAGAACGGCACGAGGGTCAGGGCCATTACGAGGAGGGTCAACACAGCCCAGCGGCGCCGGGCGTACAAGACGGACACGGTGAACTCCTTTGGAACGCGAACGGGTGGTGCCCGCATTCTGGAGACGCGCGGCGCCGCCGTCGAAGACCAATTGGGGTTCGTCGGCATGCCTCGACGGCATCGGTGGGGGTCAGAGGTCTGGGCCAGCCGCCGCCGGGGGCCAGAGGTCATGGGGTGCGCAACCGCCGCTGGTGGGCAGCCAGCAGCCGGGCGAGGAACTCGACGGTGTGGCGCGGGACGTCGAGCGTGGCAACATAAGTGACCAACGTGAAGCCTCTGGTTCACCAGAGGTGGGGCGAGGTACTGCTGCCGTCCGCCACCTCGCAGATCAGGCCGCTCTCCTGGAGGATCAGCCGCAGCCGGATAGGCTCGCAGCCGTAGCGGATGGCGTTGGTGACCAGTTCACTGACTACCATTTCGGTGGTGAACTGCAGCTCCTCCAGGCCCCACTCGGCCAGCTTGCGGGCGGCGTCGTCGCGGGATGGGTGGCTAGCCGCCGAGTGCGGTGTGGGTGCGGTGGTGGTTGTAGGTGTGGAGGAAGTCTGTCAGGACTTCGGTGCGTTCGTTGTTCGATGTGCAGGGCTGCTCGTAGGCCCATTCGTCGAGAGGGTGCGGTTGAATCGTTCGACCTTGCCGTTGGTTTGTGGCCGGTAGGCGCGGGTGCCGGAGTCGGGGGAGGGGGTGTAGGGCAGGCAGGCGTTCTCCCCGCGCAGGCGGGGGTGGTCCGTCTAGATGCGGGCACTGACACGGGGCGTCGGCGCAGGCCACACGGCAATGCCGCCTCTCTTGGGACCCCTGCCCTAGGCTGCCTGGGTGAGCATTCACACGGTGGCCTTCGACATCGGCGAGACTCTCGTCCGCGACGACCGGTACTGGGCGGGATGGGCCAATTGGTGCCAGGTGCCGCCTCACACGATGTCTGCGCTCGTCGGCGCGGTAGTCGCCCGCGGGCAGGACAACGCCGACGCCTTGCGGCTGATCTGGCCGGGCCTCGATGTCGCCGCGGCATACGCGGAGCGGGAGGCGGCCGGGCTCGGTGAGCGGCTGGACGAGACCGACCTCTACGACGACGTCCGCCCGACGCTCACCCGGCTGAGGCAAGCTGGGTTCCGGGTCGTCATTGCCGGGAACCAGACCGCGCGCATCGGCGAGTTGCTGCGCGCGCTCGACCTGCCCGCGGATGTCGTCGCTACTTCAGGGGAGTGGGGCACCCACAAACCCTTGCCGAGCTTCTTCACCCGCGTCATCGAGGCCGCCGACTGCCCGGCCGACGAGGTCCTGTACGTCGGCGACCACCCCGCCAACGACCTGGTCCCCGCGAAGGCCGCCGGGCTGCGCGCCGCGCACCTGCGCCGCGGGCCCTGGGGACAC
>NZ_JBFAXL010000071.1:0-37881 GCF_040680795.1 Streptomyces sp. NPDC051976 | reverse complement strand
GGGGGCCGGCGGGGGGGGGGGGGGGCGGCCCGACGCCGGGGCTACGCGGCCGGCGGTTCCGTCAGCGCCCGGTGCAGTTCCGCGTACCGGACGATCTGGCCGCCCAGCACACCGACGGCCGCCAACTCGGCCAGCGAGACCAGCAGGAGCGGCACCCGCACCGGACCGGCGGCCCAGTACACGACCACCGCGGCGGTCGGTGCCGCGCAGAAGGTCAGCAGGTCGACGCAGAGTTGCAGGATCTTCCGCGACATCCGGCGGGGATCGCCCCGGTGAGCGCTCTCCCAGGCGAACACCCGTATCCCGCCCACCTGTTCGGAACCTTCGGTCAGCCCGGCCAGCCGCGGCGTCAGTTCCTCGCGCACATAGCGGCCGATCGCCGAGATCTTCTCGTCGTTCACCAGATAGGTCCAGCCGAGGATCACCGAGACCGGCGGCAGCACCAGCATCAACTGGGCGCGGCTGTCCGCCTGGAGGGCGCCCGCGACGACCGCGGCCATGGCGGCGAGCGTGGCGTACAGCAGGTTGTCGCGGAAGCCGATCCGCGCCCGCTGCTCCTCCTTGACCGCCGCGTACTCCGCGAGAAGGAGTTCGCCCAGCCGCACGCCCTGGTCCACCGATGCCCCCTGGCCTCGAAAGCCCTGCGCGCATCAGCATCCCAGCCCGGGCGGCGCGTTGGGGCCAGGACGGGAAGTCCGCTTGAACCTCCCGCAGGGGGAGTTCCTACGGTGCCGGTCAGCGCCGACGGCACACCGGCCGAACGCGCTGACGCCCACGCCGGGACGGTGTGGGCCAGGACGTACGAGGAGGCGAACATGACGGCGTTCGTGCTGGTGGCCGGACCCTGGACCGGCGACTGGATCTGGCGGATCGTGGCCGGGCGGCTGCGCGAGGCGGGCTGTGCGGCGTATCCGGCCACGCTCACGGGCATGGGTGACCGCCGCGACGAGGCGGGCCCCGACACCGACCTGGAGACGCACATCGGGGACCTGGTGCGGCTGATCGACGAGATCGACGACGAGCAGGTCGTCATTGTCGGGCACGGCATGGGCATCCATCCGGTACGAGGCGCCGCCGACCGCCGCCCGGACCGGATCAGCCGGATCGTGCACCTGGACGCGGGGATGCCGCGGGACGGTGAGTCGGTGCTCGGCCTGCTGCCCGACCCCGAGGCCAGGGCCCGGCTGCTCCAGCGGGCCGAGGACGGCTGGCGGGTCCCCGCGCCGACACGGGAGGAGTGGCCGGCGTGGGGGAGTCTGGCGGGTGTGCCCGACGAGGCACTGGACGAACTGGTCCGGCGCGGGGTGCCGCAGCCGCTCGGCACGCTCAGCCAGCGGCTCCGGCTGAGCGGCGCGGTCGCCGCACTGCCGACGACAGGTGTGCTGTGCACCGCCAACGGCGCCAGTATCGCCGTCGTCGAGACCCTGCTGGGACTGGGGGATCCGCAGATCCTGGCGCTCGTCGACCCCCAGGTGACCTTCTTCGAACTCGCCACCGGGCACTGGCCGATGCTGTCGGTGCCCGACGAACTGGCCGCGACGCTGCTGAAGGCCGCGGCGGGGGAGGGGCACCGGCTGACCGCGCCCCCCGCGGCCGAACAGCCCGCCGCGGCAAAGGGGTTCCTGCTCGATGTGCCCCCGCGGCCGCGCGAACGGGTGGGACGGATCGACCTCTACCTGCCGGACGAGCAGCCCGGCACCGACCCCGGGCCGCGCCCGGCCGTGCTGTTCGTGCACGGCGGCCCGGTGCCCGCCGACCGCCGGCCCACACCCCGCGACTCGGACACCTTTGTCGGCTACGGCAGTTACGTCGCGGGGCTGGGCGTGGTCGGCGTCACCCTCGACCACCGGCTGCACGGCATCGGCGACTACGGGCGCGCCGCCGAGGACGTGGCCGCGGCCGTGGAACTGGTCAGGGCCGATCCGCGGGTCGACGCCGACCGTGTCGCGCTGTGGTTCTTCTCGGCGGGCGGGCTGCTGTCGGCGGACTGGCTCGCCGCGCCGCCGCCCTGGCTGCGCTGCCTCGCCGCGACATATCCGGTGCTGGCCCCGCTGCCGGCCTGGGGGCTCGGCGAGACCCGGCACCGCCCGGTGGCGGCGGTCCGGAAGGCGGGACGGCTGCCGATCGTGCTGAGCCGGGTGGAGTTGGAGCACGCGGAGTTCGCGGTGACGGTCGGGGAGTTCCTCGGTGCGGCCGAGGACTGCGGCGCCGACGTCGAGGTGATCGACGTACCGCTCGGGCACCACGGGTTCGAGACCGTCGACCACACGGAGGGCACCCGGCACGCGGTGGAGCGCGCGGTCAGCTCCGTACTCGGGCATCTGACCCGGTAGTTGAGGGTGCGGCCAAGGCCCCGCTCAGGGCACGTAGTCGAAGGTGTCCGGGTCGGGGCCCTGGCGCTCCCCGCGGTCGAGCGAGGTGATCGCGGCCATGTCGTCCGGCGTCAGCTCGAAGTCGAAGAGCCGGAAGTTCTCCTCGACGCGCTCGCGCGTGACCGACTTCGGGAACACGATGTCGCCGCGCTGGAGGTGCCAGCGCAGGGTGACCTGGGCCGTCGACCTGTCCAGCCGCTCCGCGATCGCCGCCAGCACCGGATCCCCGAGCACCTTGCCCTGGGCGATCGGGGACCACGCCTCGGTCGCGATGCCGTGCCCGGCGCCGAAGGCGCGGACGTCGTCCTGGGCGAAGTAGGGGTGCAGCTCGATCTGGTTGACCGCGGGGACCACCGTGGTCTCGCGCAACAGCCGTTCCAGATGGGCCGGTTTGAAGTTGGACACCCCGATCGCCTTGGCCCGCCCGGAGGCGTAGATCTCCTCCAGCGCCTTCCATGTCTCGATGAAGTCACCGACGGTCGGCAGCGGCCAGTGGATCAGGAAGAGGTCCAGGTACTCCAGGTCGACATCGTCCAGGGTGCGGGCGAACGCGGTGAGGGCGTCGCCGAACGCGTGGTCGCGGTTGTTCAGCTTGCTGGTGACGAAGACCTCGGCGCGGTCCAGGCCGGAGGCGCGGACGGCGGCCCCGACCTCCTTCTCGTTGCCGTACATCTGCGCGGTGTCGATGTGCCGGTAGCCGATCTCCAGCGCGGTGCGGACCGCGTCCTCGGTGTCCCGCGGTTCGATCTGGTACGTGCCGAAGCCGAGCTGTGGGATCGGTATGCCGTTGTTGAGCGTGACATCAGGAATTGAGGTCATGCGCGCGACTTCCTTGCCTTGTCGACGCGGCCGCCCCCGGACTGGGGGGATGGGGGGGCGGTCCGGCGGAATGGCCTTCTCCACCGTACGGTCGGCGGACCGGTACGGCCTCTCGGGGCCCAGGCCCTGGTGGGGACGCGGTCCCCGGTGGCACGGCGGCGTGGCGGCGACGGGGGGGGTGCCGGCCGCGCTGCGCCGCCGCGGGGGACGCGGGGACCGCGTGGCGAGCCGACACGGCTGACGAGGGGGGAGTCGCCTGCCGTGTCGGCTTCGCGAGGCGGGGGGTGCCTCATAGGGGCGGCTGCCCGGACTCGGCGGGGGCAAACCGCCTCTTTCCCGGGACTTTCCCGGGGACTTCCGGGGGAGCGTTTCCGGTCACCGGAACCCTCCTTCGGAGAGCGCTCTCACGAGCGCTGGTAACCCGTTACTCTGTCTCTGTCCGCGACCCGCCGCTACCCGCCGCGCGGGCCGTACGCCCCTCGTACGGCCGCCGTACGACCGCACGCCGAAGGAGCCGTCCCGTGTCCGACCCGAGCTTGGCTCCGCGCCCGACCCTCGAGGAGGTCGCCGCGCGGGCCGGGGTCTCCCGGGCCACCGCGTCACGGGTGGTCAACGGGGGTGCCGGGGTGCGGGGACCGCTGGTGGAGCGGGTGCGGACCGCCGTCAGGGAGCTGGGTTATGTGCCCAACCAGGCGGCCAGGACCCTGGTGACGCGGCGCAACGACGCGATCGCGGTGGTGGTCGCGGAGCCGGAGACGCGGTTCTTCACCGACCCGTTCTTCGCCCAGCAGGTGCGCGGGATCAGCAAGGAGCTGACCGCGCACGACAACCAGCTGGTGCTGCTGCTGACCGAGGGCGTGGCCGATTACGAGCGGGTCGGCCGCTATCTGGCGGGCGGGCACGTCGACGGCGCGCTGATCTTCTCGCTGCACACCGACGACTCGCTGCCCGTACTCGCCCGCAGCGGCAGCGTGCCGATCGTCATCGGTGGCCGGCCGACGTGGCCCGACCGCCAGTCCAGTCGGAGAGCGCTCTATGTGGACTGCGACAACCGCGGTGGCGCCCGCGACGCCGTACGGCACCTGCTCCGGATCGGGCGGCGCCGGATCGCGCACATCACCGGGCCGCTGGACCAACTGGCGTCCGTGGACCGGCTGGACGGCTTCCGTGACGTGCTGCCGGAGAACGATCCCCGGCTGATCGCCGAGGGCGACTTCACCCCCGAGGGCGGCGCCCGCGCGATGGCCGAACTCCTGGAGCGCTGCCCCGACCTGGACGCCGTCTTCGCCGCCTCCGACGTCATGGCCTCCGGCGCCCTGCGCGTCCTGCGCACCGCCGGCCGCCGCGTCCCCGACGACGTCGCCGTCGTCGGCTTCGACGACATGGTCTCCGTCGCCGAATGGACCGACCCGCCCCTGACCACCATCCGCCAGGACATCGAGGAAATGGGCCGCCTCATGGCCCGCCTCCTGCTGCGCGCCATCGAACCCCCGGCCGCCACCCGCGCCTCCCTCCCCGCCCCCTCCTCGATCATCACCCCCACCCACCTCGTGCTCCGCGCCTCGGCCTAGCCGCCTCCGGCGGGGGGCAGCAGGACGGGGCGCGCACCTGATCGCCCGCCGCCATCGCAGGTCGGGCGCGGCCATCCGCCCCCAGACGCTCCAGCGCACGCCGCTGGGCTTCTCCCGCCCGAGCCCTGCTCGTTCCCGCCGCAGCCGCAGCCGCAGCCGCAGCCGCAGCCACCTCCGTCTCGCCTGCCAGCGGCGTGCGCGCGCCGCGCCGCGCTCCCCGGCCGCGAGATGCCCTCCGGTGACCGACGCTGCGGTGGCCGTCCAGGGTGCCACTTCCACCCCGACCCCGGCTCGCCCCGCGCGTACCTGGTCGCCCGCCGCCACCGCACGTCAGGCGCGGCCATCCGCCCCCGACGCCCCAGCGCGGCACTTTCCGCGACCGCGCCGCCGGGCTTCTCCCGCCCGAGCCCCGCTCGCTCCCGCCGCATCCGCCTCGCCTGCTGGCGGCGCGCTCCCCGGCCGTGAGATGCCCTCGGGTGACCGACGCTGCGGCGCCCGTCCAGGGCGCCACTTCCACCCCGCCCCCGGCTCGCCCCGCGCGCAGCGGCACGCACGGTTTGGACCGTCGCGCGCAATTTGGTGACAACTTCTGTAGGCGGAAACGCTTACGGCTGGATCGTTGGCCGGGTGTGGTGACGAGGGTTGACGGGGGGACTCCGGAGCGTGCACTCTCCTGCCCATCGTCTTGAGAGCGCTCTCAAACCGTCACTTCTGTTTCTTGAAGCCACGGGAGGCTTCCCATGCCCAACGTCAGAGCTGCCGGGGTCACCGCCCGGCGTATCTGCGCCCGCGCCGCCGCGGTCGTCCTCGCCGGAGCGCTGCTCGCCGCCTGCGGATCGAGCTCCTCCGGCAACTCCTCCGGCGACTCGGCGGACGGGGCCGCCGGGGGCGGCAAGGTCACGCTGACCATCGATCTCTTCGGCACCTTCGGCTACAAGGAAGCCGGTCTGTACGACGAGTACCACAAGCTCCACCCGAACATCACGATCAAGGAGAGCGACACCGAGAACGAGGCGGACTACTGGAAGGCGCTGCAGACCCGGCTCGCCGGCGGCGGCGGTCTCGCCGACATCCAGGGCATCGAGGTGGGCCGGATCGCCGCCGTCACCCAGCAGCAGTCCGACAAGTTCGAGGACCTCGGCCCGCTCGGGGCCACTGCCCTCAAGTCGCAGTTCGCGCCCGCGAAGTGGGCCGCCGCGACCACCTCCGACGGCCGCACCCTGGGCCTGGGCACCGACATCGGCCCCGAGGCGATCTGCTACCGCTCGGACCTGCTGAAGCAGGCGGGCCTGCCGACCGACCGCGACACCCTGGCCAAGCAGTGGTCCACCTGGGACGGATACCTGGCGCTGGGACGGCAGTACGCCGCCAAGGCCCCGGCCAAGAGCCACTGGACCGACAGCGTCGCCAGCCTCTACACCGTCATGAACGGTCAGCAGAAGGAGCGTTACTACGACGACTCCGGCAAGCTCGTCTACGACACCAACCCGGCGGTGAAGACCAGTTGGGACACGGCGGTGCAGGCCGCGCACGACGGACTGAGCGCCAAGCTCGCCGAGTGGTCCCCGGCCTGGAACCAGGCGTTCGCGGGCGGCTCCTTCGCCACCATCGCCTGCCCGGCGTGGATGCTCGGCTACATCAAGGGCCAGGCCGGTGACGCGGGCAAGGGCAAGTGGGACGTCGCCACCCTCCCCGGTGGCGCGGGCAACTGGGGCGGCTCGTACCTCGCGCTCCCCAAGGGCGGCAAGCACACCAAGGAGGCGTACGCGCTCATCCAGTGGCTGACCGCCAAGGACCAGGAGGCGAAGCTCTTCACCAAGCAGGGCAGCTTCCCGTCCAACGTCGGCGCGATCGCCGCGGTGCAGAACGTCACCGACCCGTACTTCGGCAACGCCCCGATCGGCAAGATCTTCGGCACCGCCGCCCAGCAGGCCCCCGTGCAGATCCTCGGCGTCAACGACAACGACGTGAACACGCAGATCACCAACGCCCTCGGCGAGGTGGAGCAGAAGGGCACATCGGCGCAGACCGCCTGGAGCCACGCGCAGAAGGGCGTCAAGAACGCCCTCGGCTGACCCGGCCGCCCGGCGACCGCTGCCGGGACCGGAGGCCCCCGGTCCCGGCAGCACCCCCGAACTCCCGTCCCGTCCCCGCCCACCCCAGCCGAAGGGCCGCCCGATGACCCTCTCCGCCACCGCCGCCGCCCGCCCGGCGCCGCCGCCTCCACCGACGCCGTCGCGCGAACAACGGACCCGGCGCCTGCTGCGCGGTCTGTCGCCGTACGCCTATGTGGCGCCGTTCTTCGCGCTGTTCGCCGCGTTCGGGCTGTTCCCGCTGCTCTACACGGCGTATGTGTCGCTGTTCCGCGTCGAGTTGCAGACGCCGAACACCATGGAGTGGCGGGGTCTGGACAACTACACGGCGCTCTTCCACGACGAGTTCTTCTGGACGGCGCTGCGCAACACCTTCACCATCGGCGTCATCTCCACCGTCCCGCAGCTGATGATGGCGCTCGGTCTGGCCCATCTGCTCAACTACCGGCTGCGCGGGCGGACGTTCTTCCGGGTCGCGATGCTGCTGCCGTACGCGACCTCGGTGGCCGCCGCGACGCTGGTCTTCGCGCAGCTCTTCGGCCGCGACTACGGCCTGATCAACTGGGCGCTCGGCACGGTCGGCATCCACCCGGTCGACTGGCAGACCAACACCTGGGCCTCGCAGATCGCGGTCTCCACCATCGTCACCTGGCGGTGGACCGGCTACAACGCGCTGATCTACCTGGCGGGCATGCAGTCGATTCCCGGTGAGCTGTACGAGGCGGCCGAGATCGACGGCGCCTCGCGCTGGCGGCAGTTCCTCCATGTGACGCTGCCCGGCCTGCGGCCGACGATCTTCTTCACGATCGTGGTGTCCACCATCGGCGCGACCCAACTCTTCGGCGAGCCGCTGCTGTTCGAGGGCAGCCAGTCCGGCGGCATCTCGCACCAGTACCAGACCCTCGGCCTCTACATGTACGAGCAGGGCTGGGGCTACTTCCACCTGGGCCGGGCCGCCGCCATCGCCTGGGTGATGTTCCTGCTGATCGTGGTGCTGGTCGGCGCCAACGCCCTGGTGGTCCGCCGCCGCGCCCGTAAGGAGTCCGTCCGATGACCGCGCTCAGCGCTCCGCCCCGGCACCGGCAGCAACCGGCGGCCGGGCCCGCGCGCCGCTCCCTGGTACGGCCGGGCGCGGGGCGGCACAACAACGGCGGACTGCTCGCCTACGCGATCCTGATCGTCGCGGTGCTGGTGTCCGCCTTCCCGTTCTACTGGACGATCGTCGCCGCGACCCGCTCCAACTCCGAGCTGAGCCACGTGCCTCCGTCGCTGCTGCCCGGCGGCCGGCTCAGCGCGAACGTGCACGCGGTGCTCGACCAGGCCGACATCGGCAAGGCACTGGTCAACTCGCTGATCGTGTCGACCTCGGTGACCGTGGGTGTCGTGCTCTGCTCGACGCTGGCCGGATTCGCCTTCGCGAAGCTGCGCTTCAAGGGCAGGGGAGCGCTGCTGGCGCTGACGGTGGGCACCATGATGATCCCGCCGCAGCTCGGTGTGATCCCGCTGTTCATGACGGTGGCGAAGCTGCACTGGGTCAACCAGCTCCAGGCGGTGATCCTGCCGGGCCTGGTGTCGGCCTTCGGGGTGTTCTTCATGCGGCAGTACCTGGTGCAGGCGCTGCCCGACGAGCTGATCGAGGCGGGCCGGGTCGACGGCGCGTCGCACGCGCGGATCTTCTGGTCGATCGTGGTGCCCGTCGCCCGGCCGGGGATGGCCGTGCTGGGGATGCTGACCTTCATGGCCTCCTGGAACGACTTCTTCTGGCCGATCATCGCGCTGACCTCGCAGGAGCCGACCGTGCAGGTGGCGCTGCGGCAGCTCGGCGGCGGCTATGTGCACGACCAGTCGGTGATCATGACGGGCACCCTGCTCGGCACCCTGCCGGTGCTGCTGGTCTTCGGCCTGCTCGGGCGGCAGATCGTGGGCGGCATCATGCAGGGCGCCGTCAAGGGCTGAGCCGACCGTCCGCCCGTACCTCCCCCCACCGACCCGAGCCCTTGGGAGCGCTTTCACATGACCGCTGTCGACGACCAGCCCGCCGCCCGCACCCTGCGGTTCCCGCCCGGATTCCGCTGGGGTACGGCCACCGCCGCGTACCAGATCGAGGGCGGGGCGCAGGAGGACGGCCGTACGCCGTCGATCTGGGACACCTTCAGCCGTACACCGGGCCGGGTGCTCAACGGCGACACCGGCGACATCGCCGCCGACCATCTGCACCGGATGCCGGAGGACGTGGCGCTGATGGCCGAACTCGGCCTGACCGACTACCGGTTCTCGGTGTCGTGGCCGCGGGTGCAGCCCACCGGCCGCGGCCCCGCCGTCCAGCGCGGCCTCGACTTCTACCGGCGGCTCACCGACCGGCTGCTCGACGCCGGGATCCGGCCCGCCCTGACCCTCTACCACTGGGACCTGCCACAGGAGTTGGAGGACGCGGGCGGCTGGCCGGAGCGGGAGACCGCGCAGCGGTTCGCGGACTACGTGGCGGTGGTCGCCGAGGCGCTCGGCGACCGTATCCCGCTGTGGACCACGCTCAACGAGCCGTGGTGCAGCGCCTTCCTCGGCTACGGCTCCGGTGTGCACGCCCCCGGCCGCACCGATCCGGAGGCCGCGCTGCGCGCCGCGCACCACCTCAACCTGGGCCACGGCCTGGCCGTCGGTGTGCTGCGCGAACTGCTGCCGGAATCCGCCGCGGTCTCGCTGGTGCTCAACCTGGCGGCGGTGCGCGGCGCTTCGGACGCGGCCGCCGACCGCGACGCGGTGCGCCGGATCGACGCCCTGGCCAACCGGATCTTCCTCGACCCGGTCTTCCACGGCAGCTACCCGCGCGACCTGCTGGACGACACCGAGGAGGTCACCGACTGGTCCTTCGTCCGCGACGGCGACCTGGCGGAGATCTCCCGGCCGATCGACATGCTCGGCCTGAACTACTACACGCCGACCGTGGTGGCCGCCGCCGGTCCCGGCCATGTGCCCTCCGGCACCCCCTCGCCCTGGCCCGCCGCGGACGAGGCCGTACGGTTCCTGCCCGCCCCGGGCCCGCGTACCGCCATGGACTGGCCGGTCGACGCGGACGGCCTGGCCGAGCTGCTGGCCCGGCTGCGCCGCGAGCTGCCCCGTACCCCGTTGCTGATCACCGAGAACGGCGCCGCGTACCACGACTACGCCGACCCGTCCGGCGCCGTCCGCGACCCCGAGCGGATCGCCTATCTGGAGAGCCACCTGGCGGCCGTCGAGCAGGCCATCGCCTCGGGCGTGGACGTCCGCGGCTACTTCCTCTGGTCGCTGCTGGACAATTTCGAATGGGCGTACGGATACGGCAGGCGGTTCGGGATCGTCCATGTGGACTTCGCCAGCCAGCGCCGCACGCTCAAGGACAGTGCCCGCTGGTACGCGGCCCTCATCGCGGCCAATCGCGGACAGGTGCCCGCCGACGGGAGGCGGAGCAGATACCGCCGGGGGCGGTGACCGGGCCGGTCCGACGGGCGATCTCGGCGCGCCCGGCGGGCCGCCACGGGCGATGATCGGAGGATGAGACCCCCCGGTCGTGACGACGGCGTCCCCGAGCTGGAGCCCGAGGTCTTCGACCGTGCCATCGTGCCCGTGGCGCTGACCGCGGGCCCCGAGCACCGGCTGATGTACTACAACGACGCCTTCCTCACCCTCTTCGGCCCGCGCCCGCTGGGCGTCCCGGCCGCCCAGGCGTTCGCGGAGCCCGCGGCCGCGCCGTTCCTCGACGTCCTCAAGGAGGTCTACGAGGACAAGACCGCACGTCAGGTGACCACCCCGCGGGTCACCGAGGGCCTCACGCCGGGCGCGGCCGGGCCGCGGCACTTCATCTACAGCTGCTCGCCGGTCGTCTCCCGGCACGGCACCGGAGTGCTGGCCGTGGCGGTCGACACCACCGTCCAGGTGGAGGCCGTCGAGCGCGCCGAGGACCTCGCGGAGGAGCGGCACCAGGCGCTCCAGCGGTACGAGGCGCTGATGTCGGCGGTCTCGCAGATCGTGTGGCTGATGCGGCCGAACGGGGAGATCACCGAGCTGGTCGGCGGCTTCGAGACGTTCACCGGGATGCCGTGGCGGCCGGTGGTCGACGCGGTGTGGCTGTCGGCGGTCCACCCGCACGACCGGGCCGGGCTGATCCAGACCTGGCGGGACGCGGCGTCCGGCACCCCGTCGCTGTTCGTCTGCACCTTCCGGCTGCGTACCGCCTCCGGGGTGTACCGCAGGGTGCAGTCCCGGGCGGTGCCGGTGCTGCGCGGCGGCGTCACCGTGGAGTGGATCGGCACCACGTCGGACGTCGAGGACCAGTGGCGCAACCGGCTGCGCGAGCGGCTGCTGGCCCGGGTGGCCACCGTCACCGCGGCCGACGACGTGAACCAGGCGTTCGCCGCGACGGCCGCGGCGGTCGTCCCGGAGCTCACCGACGCCTGCGCGGTGTTCCTGCTGCCGTCCCCGGGGATGCCCTCCGGCTCGGGCCCGCCGACCGCGACCCGGATCGCCTCCACCGCGCGGGCCGGGCTGCCCGCACCGCCCCCGATGCACCTCCAGACGTACCAGGTCGGCCCGATCGCCGAGCAGGTCATCGAGAGCCGGCGGCCCCGGCTGCTGACCTTCCCCAGCGGCGAGCCGCCCGCCGGTGTGGTGCCGGACGTGTCCACCGCCTGGCTGCGCGAGGCCAGGGCCACCAGCCTCACCCTGGTGCCGATCGTCATCGACTCCGCGGTGGTGGCCTTCGCCGTCGCCGCGGGGTGCGCCGACAGCCCGCCGCCCGGCCCCGCCGACCTGGCGCTGCTGGGCGAGATCCTGCACGAGGTGCGCGAGCCGCTGCGGCAGGCCATGGAGCTGCAGCGCACCCGGCACACCGCGCTCACCCTGCAGCGGGCGCTGCTCACCCCCACCCCGCGGGTGCCCGGCGCGGAACTGGCCGCGCACTACCAGCCCGCCAGCAGGACCGCGGAGATCGGCGGCGACTGGTACGACGCGCTGCTGCTGGCCGACGGCTCGGTCGCGCTGACCATCGGCGACATCGCGGGCCACGACCTGGAGGCGGCCACCTCGATGAGCCAGCTCCGCAGCATGCTGCGCGTCATCGCCTACGACACGACCCGGCCGCACACCCCGGCCGACAACCTGGCACAGCTCGACAGCGTCGCCGACGGCCTCGACATCGCACCGCTGGTGACCGCCGTCCATGTGAACCTGGTGCCGCGGCGCGGCGGCGGATGGCACGCCACCTGGTCCAACGCCGGGCACCCGCCGCCGCTGCTGCTCCCGGTGGGCGGACCGCCGCGCTTCCTGGAGGGAGACGGCCCCGACCTGCCGCTGTGCGTCGCGCCCTGGATGCCGCGCACCGCCACGCGCTTCGACCTGGGGGTGGGCGACACCCTGCTGCTCTACACCGACGGCCTCATCGAGGTGCCGGGCACCGATCTCACCGAGGGCATGGAGCACCTGGCCGAGCACGCGGAGGAGGCCGCGGCGGAGGGGATGACGCTGGCCTCGCTCTGTGCGCGGCTGCTGGCCGCGGCCAGCGACCGCCGCGACGACGCCGCGGTGATCGGCTTCCGCCCGATCGCCCAGGGCCGCGTGCACTCCTCCGGGCAGTGGGTCTGAGCGCAGCCGCCGGGCGGCCCGTCCGCGGCGGCGTCAGGCCCTGGCGACCATCGCCACGCCCAGCACGGTCATGGTGACGGCGATGACACCGTCCAGCGCGCGCCAGGAGCCGGGGCGGGCGAAGGGCCGCCTGAGCAGGCGCGCGCCGAAGCCGAGGCCGCTGAACCAGACCACGCTCGCCGTGGCGGCGCCGGCTCCGAACCACCAGTGGCCCGATCCGTAGCCGTTGGCCAGCGACCCGAGCAGCAGCACGGTGTCCAGGTAGACATGCGGGTTGAGCCAGGTCATGGCGAGGCAGGTGAGGACCGCGGACCGCAGCGAGGTGCTGGCCGCCCCTGAGGCGTCCAGCGCCCCGGGGCGCATCGCGCGCCGCGCGGCCAGCAGCCCGTAGCAGACCAGGAACGCGCCGCCGATCCAGGCGGCCACGGTGACCGCGGTCGGCCAGGCTTTCACGACGGTCCCGACGCCGCCGATCCCCAGGGCGATGAGTACGGCGTCGGAGGTGGCGCAGATCGCCACGACGGCGGCGACGTGCTCCCGGCGGATGCCCTGCCGCAGGACGAACGCGTTCTGGGCCCCGATGGCCACGATGAGCGACAGCCCGGTGCCGAAGCCGGCGAGTGCCGCGATAAGTGCCTCACGCATGGTTCGAGGCTAGGAGCGGCGGCGATCTGAATCCAGCTAAGGATTCTTACGTAACATTAGCGCTTGTGATGACAGATCTGCCGCTGGACCTGGTACGCACCCTGCTCGCCGCCGTCGACGAGGGCACCTTCGAGGCGGCCGCGGAGGCCCTGCATGTCACTCCGTCCGCGGTGAGCCAGCGGATCAAGGCGCTGGAGCAGCGCACCGGCCGGGTGCTGCTGCTGCGCTCCAAGCCGGTCCGGCCCACCGACTCCGGGGAGATCGTCGTGCGCTTCGGGCGGCAGCTCGCCCGGCTGGAGCGGGACGCGAGCGCCGAACTGGGCCTGTCGGACGACGCCGGGGCCACCACACTGCCCATCGCCGTCAACTCCGACTCGCTGGCCACCTGGTTCCTGCCCGCCCTCGCCAAGGTGCCCGCCGAGCTGCGCGTCTGCTTCGACCTGCACCGCGAGGACCAGGACCACACCACACGGCTGCTGCGCCAGGGCCGGGTGATGGCCGCGGTCACCAGCTCACCCGAGCCCGTACAGGGCTGTACGGTGCGCGCGCTCGGCCGGATGCGGTACCGGGCCATGGCCACGCCCGAGTTCGTCGCCCGCCATCTGGCGGCCGCCCCGCGCGGTGACGCCCTCGGCGAGGTGCTCGGAGCGGCCCTCGGCGACGCGCCGATCGTGATGTTCGACCGCAACGACGACCTGCAGGACCGCTTCCTGCGGGACCTGGCACCTCACCGGACGGCGGGCCGCGCACGGCACTACGTACCGGCCTCGGAGTCCTTCGTCGAGGCGGTCGCCGCGGGGCTCGGCTGGGGGATGATCCCCGAGGCGCAGGCCGCGCCCTACCGGGCCGACGGCACCCTGGTCGATCTGCCGGTGGGGCGCCCGGTGGACGTCCCGCTCTACTGGCAGCAGTGGAAACTCGACTCGCCCGCGCTGGCCGCGCTCGCCGACGCCGTGCAGCGGACCGCGGCCGTCGCCCTCAAGGAGCGGCACACAGCGCGGCGGGCGCTGCGCCCGCCGCGCTGAGCGCGGTGCCGGCCGGTGGCATGCGGGGGGAGGACACACCACCGGCCGGCCGTCCGGTCACCCGTAGGCGTTGAACTCCGCGATCGACCACCAGTAACTGGAACTCCCGGTCTGTGTGACCCGGATGTAGCGGGCGGACTGCGCCGGGAAGGACGCGGTGATCAGTGCCGCCGCGCCGCTCCCGGTGGCGACCGGCGCGCTCCAGCTGGTGCCGTTCGACGACAGGGACACCTGGTAGCCGCGGGCGTAGTCACTGGCGCTGCCCGCGGAGTCCATCGTGATCTGGTCGATGGTGTGGGCCGCGCCCATGTCCACGGTCACCGTCTGGCCGTTCGCCATCGGTGTGCCGGTGCTCCAGCGGGTGGCCGGGTCGCCGTCGAGCATCCGCGCGGCCACGTCGCCGCCGCCGGTCGCCGACGCGGAGGCGGTCCAGCCGGTACGCGGCAGCACGCCGTGCCCGGTCCCGCCCGGGATGGTGGTCTGCCCGGTGAGCCGGATGTCGCGCGAGGAGGAGCCGACGGAGACTGTGTTGGTGCCCGCCGCGTTGGTCCAGGCCGTGGTCCAGTACTGGAAGCTGCGGGCGTCGAGGGTGATGTTCACATGCTGGGTCTGGCCGGGGTCGAGGGTGACGCGCTGGAAGCCGCGCAGGTTCTTGGGGGGCTCGCCGGTGGTGGCCGGCTGGCCGACGTAGACCTGGGCGACCTCGGCCCCGGCGCGGGTGCCGGAGTTGGTGACGTCGAAGCCGACGGCGACATTGCCCGAGCTGTCGGGGCTGGAGACGGTCAGTCCCGAGTAGCTGAAGGTGGTGTACGACAGGCCGTAGCCGAAGGGGTAGAGCGGGGTCTTGTTCTGGGAGTCGTACCAGCGGTAGCCGACGTCGACGCCCTCGCTGTACTGGACGGTGTTGTTCTGGCCCGGCCACTGCGCGGCGGTGTGCGCGGGCGCGTCGGCGAGGGAGGCGGGGAAGGTGACGGGCAGCTTCCCGGAGAAGTTGGTGTCACCGTAGAGGAGCCGGGCGATGGCGGTGCCGTCCTCCTGCCCGGGGTACCAGTTCTCGATGATGCCGCGGACCGAGTTGGCCCAGGGCATGGTGACGGCGGAGCCGCTGTTGACGACCACGACGGTGTTGGGGTTGGCCGCGGCCACATCCGTGACGAGCTGGTTCTGGGCGCTGGAGAGGTCGATCGACGACAGGTCGCCGCCCTCGGACTCGAAGTCGCTGACGAAGACCACGGCCAGGTCGGAGGCGCGGGCGGTGGCGACCGCCTGGTCGTGCAGCGACTGGCCCGGGATCGACCAGCCGAGCGTGGCGTTGCTGCCGCCGCCCGCCTGGTAGTAGTCGACCTCGATGCTCACCGGCTGGTTGGCCGTCAGGGTGACCGTACCGGTACGGGTCGTCGGGCCCTGGTCGAACCAGTTGTTGATGATCTGCTGGCCGTTGACGAACAGCCTGCTGCCGTCGTCGCTGTTGAGCGAGAAGGTGTAGCTGCCGCTGGCGGGCGGGGTGAGCGTGCCCGTCCACTTCGACGACCAGTTGGTGGCGTTGACCCCGGGTGCGGGGGACTGGCCGCCCCATACGGAGTCGATGTTGGCGTCGACGCGGGAGGCGACGACCGCGCCCGACAGGTCCTTGGTGTTGTGGTACTCGCCGTACAGGCCGTTGCCGCTGCCCTGCGAGGGCTTCAGGTACTGCGGCGCGACCGGGTTGAGCGAGCCGTTCGCCGCCGCGACGCCCTGCGAGTACGTCACCGAAGTGCCGCTGCCCGCACGGGCCTTGAGGCCCTGGTACGGGGTGACGACATGCGGGGCGTTCACTCCGGCGCTGCCGCCGCCCTGCGTCATCGCGTCGGATCCGGCGTCGTCGCCGATCACCGCCATCGACTTCACCGTGGACGCCACCGGCAGCACCGAGGAGGCGTTCTTCAGCAGGACGCTGCCCTCCTCGGCCACCTGCTGCGACACCGCGGCGTGCGCGGGGGAGGTGACGACGGCGTTCAGCGAGCCGTTGTTGGGGTTGTCGAACAGCCCGCGGCGGAACATCGAGACCAGGATCCGCCGTACGTGGTCGTCGATGGTGGCCTGCGAGACCTGGCCGCTGCTGACGGCGTTGGTGAGCGCGGTGCCGTAGTAGTCCGCGCCCGGCATCTCCATGTCCAGGCCGTTGTTGGCCGAGGCGACCGTGGAGTGGGTGGCGCCCCAGTCGGAGGTGATGAAGCCGGAGAAGCCGAAGTCGCCCTTGAGGACGCCGTTCTGCAGCGGGCCGTTCTCGCAGGCGAAGGGGCCGTTGATCTCGGAGTACGAGCACATCGCCGAGTCGGCCTGGCCCTGCTTGACCGACGTCTCGAACGCCGGGAGGTAGATCTCCCGCTCCGCCCGGGCGGAGACCACCGCATTGTCGGCGGTGCTGTTGCGGTTGGTCTCCTGGTTGTAGACCGCGTAGTGCTTGACCTGCGCCATCGGGCCCTGGCTCTGGATGCCCTGGATGTCGGCGGCGCCCATCTGCCCGGCCAGATACGGGTCTTCGCCGAGTGACTCGAACGCCCGGCCCCAGCGCGGGTCGCGCACGATGTTGATGGTCGGCGCCAGCACCACATTGGTGCCCTTGCCCCACTGCTCCGAGCCCAGCACCTGGCCGTAGCTCTTCATCAGGGCCGGGTCCCAACTGGCCGCACCGGCCACCGGGGCCGCCATCTGCGTGACGTTCGTCAGCCCGTCACCGGCGCCCACCGGGCCGTCCTGCAGATGCAACGCCGGTATGCCCAGGCGGGAGTTGCCGTCCACGCAGCCCACATAGCCGCAGGACGCGCCGCCGTGGAGCATCGTCAGCTTTTCGGCCTGCGTCATCGCGGCCAGCAGCTCGTCGGCCCGCTGCTCGGGAGTCTGCGCGGTGTTCATCCACGGCTGCACGGCGGCGGCATGTGCGGGGGTCTGGCCACCGGTGACCGCGGTGGCACCGGCGGCGAGTAACAGCGCGGCCGCGAAGGGCAGCACCGTTCTTTTCCAATCACGCATGGGGGGACTCCAGACGGCAAGAGACGGCGTGGAGCAACGGAGAGCGGAGCATGGGAGAGCGGAGCAACGGTGCGACCTGGGTGACGGGTGCGCGTCAGGCTGCGGGAGTGACGATCGTCTCAACCCGACGCCCTGTCAAGAGTTGTACACAACGGGCTCCCGCACCGCGTGAATCCGCCATTGCTCGGAGGCAGTTGCCGTACGGAGAGCGGTCGCGACCCGCTGCCCGTCACCCCTCGTAAGGCTCGCAGGCGAGACCGTCGTGGTCGCGGTCGAGCCTGTCCTCGTAACCTGGTTGGCCCCGCGGAATCGAGTAGGCGCCGTGCTCGTGCGCGTCCGTACAGTCCTTGTAGAGCCCTGATGTGGCCGACGCCCCGCCGCCGGGCCGCGATCCGGCCACCGCGTGGACGGCGGCGCCGACGATGACGCCATGCTTGACCGTATACGTCCCCTCGAACTCCTCGGTCGTGCCGTCGCTCTGCACCGCGTCGAGCCGCAGCGTCACACTGTCCGCTGCGGCGTTCAAGATCTGAATGCCGTCGTACGCGGTGTCCGCGAAGCCCCGGACGAAGGACCCGTAGGACGGGCTGAGGTTCTTGCCTCCGAGCGACCAGGCGGTCGCGTAGTCCTTCGCGTTGATCGCGTTGTAGTACGCGCTCACCACCGCGGTGGCGGACGCCGGGCTGGTCCCGCCCGGCGCGGGCGGTGGCGGTGGTGCCGTGGTCCCGCCGGCGGCCGGGCTCGACACGGGCGTCGACGGCGGGGCGGACGACGGGGAGGTGACGGTCGTCGTCACCGTGGCGGCCGACTGACCGCCGTGCCCTGAGGAGCCGCAGCCGCCGGCCGCGGTGACGGCGGCCACGATCAGCAGCGCCGCGGGGATCAGACGTACACGGCCCACAGGACTCACCTCACGGTGCGTACCCCTTCCTCAAGAGTGCGCGCCGGCGGCCGATGTCGCCCGCCGGGGCGGCTCAGTGACCGCTCGCGACCCCGCGGGTCGGCCGCTAGGCGGCGTCCGGGCCGTCGTGGTCGGCGCTGTCGTTCTTGTCCGGGTGCGCCATTGAGCCGGGGCTGGAGAAGTCGGGGCTGGAGAAGCCGGGTGCCGAGAAGCCCGCTTCCTCGGGGACCAGGTCGTCCGTCGCGTCCGACTCGTAGTCCGGGCCCTCGAAGGGCGGGACCACGAAGTCGGGCGGGGTGTAGTCGCCGAGTGCGCCCAGCTTCGGTATCGAGCCGGGGCTGGAGAAGTCCGGGCTGGAGAAGCCGGGGCTGGAGAAGTCCGGCTCGCGGTCGGTGTCGTCGCTTTCCGTCGCCGGACTGTGGCCGTCCGTGCCCGGGGCGCCCCCTTCGCCGTCTTCCGGGCGCTGGCGGTCGGCCGGATTGGGCCGGGTGTCGCTCATGGCGGTTCCCCTCACTGCGGTTCCCACCGCGGTCCGCGGACGACGGAATGAACGCGGGAGCGTCACCGTTGTCACGCCTGCAAGGAAGAGTACGAGCAGGAAGGGGGCCTCATGAAGGTCCGTAACTCACTGCGCTCGCTGAAGAACCGGCCGGGCGCGCAGATCGTCCGCCGCCGCGGCAAGGTCTATGTGATCAACCGCAAGGACCCGCGGTCCAAGGCCCGCCAGGGCTGACCGCCGCGCGCCGCCCTCGACCCGAACGGGACCGCCGTCACCGCCGGCGGTCCCGGCGTTTCGGTGGCCCGCGGCGTCACTCCCGTAACTCCCGTACAGGGCGCCGGGATTCGCCGGCCCACCCGCCGGCACGTCTCCAGGGGGAGGCGTATGTCCTTCCCTGACGGGCGTGTGTCAAAGTGTCCTTCGCCCGAGAACCGGAACGGCGTGCGGGGCGTCCGTGCCAGGTGGGGGACGACGGGTCAGGGGGCCCGTCGACGAGTGCGTCCGGCGGAGGCCAGGGGATGAGTTCCGAGATCTACTTCAGCAACAACTACCGCGACATGTGCCAGGAACACGGCACCGGGGCGGGCTTCCAGTTCGAGTTCCACTGCAACCGCTGCCAGGACACCTGGCGCTCGCCGTTCGAGGCGTACGCCAGCGGGCGGGTGGCGGGCTGGGTCGGCAAGGGCGTCAGCGCCGCGTGGGGGATGTTCGGCAGAACCGGCAACGGGGTGTCCAGCGCGGCGGACGGCCTCGCCGGGGCGGGCTTCGGCAACGCCCGCGACGCCGCCTTCCAGCGGGCCATCAACAACGCGCAGGGCCACTTCAACCGCTGCCCGCGCTGCACCCACTACGTCTGCAACCGCTGCTGGAACGCCGGCCAGGGCCTCTGCCTGAGCTGCGCGCCCGACACCGCGGCCGAGGCGCTCGCCGCGCAGCAGCGCGGTCTCAACGACATGGTCTCCGACCGGGCGTACGCCGCCGGGCAGCAGAACGCCCAGAGCTTCGACGTGAACGCCCCGCGGCAGCTCGTCTGCCCGCAGTGCCGCACCGAGACCCACGGCAGCCCCTTCTGCCCCGGCTGCGGCCACCATCTCGCCCAGGCCGAGCGCTGCACCGGCTGCAACGCAGAGGTGCCCACGGGTTCCGCCTTCTGCCCCGGCTGCGGCACCAGGCGCTGAACGCCGCCGACCGCGGGCGCCGCGAGGGCGCCCGCGGTCAGTCCACCTGCGCGCCCTCCTCGGCGCTGACCAGCGCGTCGATCGCCGCGAAGAACTCCGCGATCCCCGGCAGATTCGGGCCCTTGGCGCGGGAGGCGGCGAAGTCCTCCGGGCTCTTCCAGGTGACGATGTCGAGCCATTCGCCGCCCGGCAGCTGGACCAGCCGGGCGTCGATGAACCCCGCGCGGTCGGCGCGGAAGTCGGCCAGCATCGCCGGGCGGGCGGCCAGCAGCGCGGCCTCCTTGTCCGCGGCGACGCGGAAGCGGGTCAGTTCCACGGTGTTCATCGGTACTCCCTCGTTCCTGCGGGCGGTGTCGCCGGTGACGGCGGCCCCGACGCCACGATGATCAAGGTCACCGTACAGCGGGCCGCTCGCCCGGCGCCCGGTCCGGGTGGGCCACGCCGGTGATGAGGGTCAACTGCTCGCGGCTGACCGGGACTCGGGCGGACTGCGGGGCGGCCGCGCGCAGGCCCGCGAGGTGGATGTCCAGATGCCGCTGCCAGGCGTCGGGCGCCACGGAGCCGGTGGTCTCCACGATGCCGCGCACCGCCCACGCGACCGCCATCACATCACCCAGACGGATGTCGGGGCCGATCCTGCCGTGCCGCTGTGCCTGGCCCAGGAGTTCGTCGATGAGGTCGCGCAACTGCTCGACGCAGTCGGCCTTGGAGCGGCCCACGGCCTTGACGGCGTAGCCGCGGTGGGTGCTCAGCGAGTGGCCCAGCACCCGCAGGAAGACCTCGAGTCCGGTGCCGTCGTCCAGCGTCAGCGCCCTGCGGGCCTCGACGACGAGTTCGCTGAGCATCAGCCCGACGATCTCGTCGACGAGGGCCTCCTTGTTGGGGAACCGCCGGTAGACCGTGCCGACGCCCACCCCCGCACGCGACGCGATGAGTTCCATGCTGGCGTCGGTGCCGAACTCGGACACGACGTCGCGCGCGGCCTCGATCACCAGCTGCTGGTTGCGTACGGCGTCCCGCCGCATCGGCCGTTCCCGCGTGTCGTGTGCTGCCATCGTCACTCCCGGTCGGTGCGGCGGTGCGTGCCGCGGAGATCGCGTGTCACTCGCCTGTCGTCACTCGGCCCTGTCCCCGGCGACGGCGTCCCCGGTGACAGTGTCCCGACCGACCGTACCGCCCGGTACAGCGGCGTGCGGCGCGTGCGCGGCCCCGTGGGCGGCCTCCTGGGCGGACTCGTGGACGAACTCCACCCGGCGGGCCCGCGCGCCGACCGGGATCAGCACGGCCGCGAACGCGGCCACCAGCAGCGCGCCGCCGAGCATCGCGAAGCCGTGGGTGTACCCCGCCTCGCGCGGCAGACCGTCGGCGGCGGGCCCCGCGGTGACGACGCTCGCCATCAGCGCGGCGCCGATCGAGCCGCCGATGGTACGGATGTTGGCGTTCATCCCGCTGGCCACACCGGTCTGCTCCGGCGGCACCGCGCTGACGATCAGCGTCGACATGGCGGCGAAGGCGAGACCGAAGCCGACGCCCATCACGGCCGTGGCGAGGTACAGCTCCCAGGTGTGCGTGTGGGCGAAGGCGAGCAGCGCCATCGAGGTGGTGCCCACCAGGGAGCCCAGCAGGACCACGGTCTTGCCGCCCACCCGCGCCGCGAAGCCGCTCGCGCCCAGGCCGACCAGGAACATGGTGACGGTCATCGGCAGCAGGATCAGCCCGGACTGGGTGATGCTCGCGCCGAACCCGTAACCGGTGGACTTCGGCGTCTGCACGAACTCCGGCAGGAAGGCGAAGACCGCGTACATCCCGACGCCGAACAGCAGCGCCACCAGGTTGTTGGTCCACACCGCCGGGCGGCGCATCATCGACATGTCGATCAGCGGAGTCGCGGCCGCGCGCTCCACGGCGACCCAGCAGACCGCCAGCACCAGCGCCGCGGCGAACAGGCCGATGACCTTGCCCGAGGCCCAGCCCCAGCTGGGCGCCTGGCTCAGTGCGACGAGCAGCGCGACCAGCCAGGACGACAGCAGCACCGCGGGAAGGAAACTGATCCGGCCGGGGGTGCGCACCGGCGACTCGGGGACGAAGATGGCGGCGGCCACGGCGGCGGCGATGGTGAGGATCATCGGCAGCCAGAAGAGCCAGTGGTAGTCCAGCGCGTGGACGATCGGGCCGGCGAGCACGATGCCAAGGCCCGCGCCGACCGCGCTCAGCGAGGCGATGGCGCCGACCGCGCCGGACAGCTTCTCGCGCGGGAACTCGTCCCTGATGATGCCGAAGGCCAGCGGCAGCACACCGCCGCCGATGCCCTGGACGACCCGGGCGATGATCATCACCTGGACGTTGGTGGCCAGCGCCGCCAGCAGCGAGCCCGCCGCGAGCGCGGAGAGCGTGGCCACGAAGACGCGCTCCTTGCCGATCATGTCGCCGAGGCGGCCCATGATCGGCGTGAATATCGACGCCGACAGCAGATACGCCGTCAGCACCCAGGTGACGGTGTTCTGGTTGGTGTGCAGATCCGCCTGGATCGTCGGCAGCACGGGTGTGACGAGCGACTGCAGCAGCGCGTAGGCGTTCACACCGGCCGCCAGCACCGCGAACGTGACCTGGTGATGCGTGCGCCGGGTCTCGGACGCCATGGAACTCCCTCACGAATGAAGCGGAACGACCATTCCGTTAATACGCAAAGGATAACGTACGAGGAATGGTGATTCCGTTTCGTGACAGGGTCGCCCGGGGGGCGCGCGGGAGGCCGCACGGTGCACTCGGCGCAGGTCAGGCGTGCGGGAGCGCCCGCAGCCTGGCCCGCAGGAAGTCCTGCTCGGCGGCGTTCCCGGTACGGGTCAGCGCCGCCTCGTACGCCGCGGCGGCCTCGGTGCGGCGCCCCAGCCGCCGCAGCAGATCGGCCCGTACGGCGTGCAGCAGGTGGTAGCCGTCGAGCGCCGTACCGAGGTCGTCCACGAGTTCCAGACCGCGCTCCGGTCCCTCCAGTTCGGCCACGGCCACCGCCCGGTGCAGCGCCACCACGGGGCTCGGCGCAACGCTGAGCAACTGGTCGTAGAGCGCCACGATCTGCCGCCAGTCGGTGGCCGCGGTCGTCGGGGCGTCGCTGTGCACCGCGTTGATCGCCGCCTGGATCTGGTACGGGCCCGGCCGGTTGCGGCGCAGGCAGCGCCGTACCAGCTCCTGCCCCTCGTCGATCAGCGCGCGGTCCCAGCGGCCGCGGTCCTGGTCGGCCAGCAGCACCAGGGCGCCGTCCGGCGTGGTGCGGGCCGGGCGCCGCGCGTCCGACAGCAGCATGAGCGCCAGCAGGCCCAGCGCCTCCGGCTCGTCGGGCATCAGCGCCACCAGCAGCCTGCCCAGCCGGATCGCCTCCGCGCACAGCCCCTCGCGGACCAGACGGTCGCCGGAGCTGGCCGCGTACCCCTCGTTGAAGATCAGGTAGACCACGGCGAGGACCGCCCGCAGCCGGTCGGGCAGGTCGCTCTCGAACGGGACGCGGTAAGGGATCCGCGCGTCACGGATCTTGCCCTTGGCCCGCACCAGGCGCTGGGCCATGGTCGGCTCCGGCACCAGGAAGGCGCGGGCGATCTCGGCCGTGGTCAGCCCGCCGAGCAGCCGCAGTGTCAGCGCCACCCGCGCGGCGGGGGCCAGCGCGGGATGGCAGCAGGTGAAGATCAGCCGGAGTCGTTCGTCGCGCACCGCGCCCTCCTCCTCCGGTGCGTCGTGGGCGAGCATCAGCTCGGTGGCCCTGGCCTGGCGGTCGTCGCGCGACGCCTCGCGGCGCAGCCGGTCGATCGCCCGGTTCCGTGCGGTGGTGATGATCCAGCCCGCCGGGCTGGGCGGCAGCCCGGCGGCGGGCCAGCGCTCCGCGGCGGTGGTGAAGGCGTCCTGGACCGCCTCCTCGGCGATGTCGATGTCGCCGAAGACGCGCACCAGGACGGACACCGCGCGGCCGTACTCCGCCCGGAAGACCCGCTCGATCTCCGCGACGGGCAGCGGGTTCTCGCGTGTGCCGGACATCCGCCCCTCCGTACCGCTCAGCCCATCACGTCGTGGAACGGCCGCACCTCGATCGGCAGGGTGGTCGCCGCGGCGCACTTGCGGCCCCACTCCAGCGCGGCGTCCAGGTCCGGCGCCTGGATGATGCTCAGACCGCCGAGCAGTTCCTTGCCCTCGATGTACGGGCCGTCGGTCATCAGCGTCTCGCCGTCCTTGACCCGCACCACGGTGGCGGTGCTGGGGTCGTGCAGTCCGCCCGCGAACACCCAGGCCCCGGCGGCCTTGAGCTCGTCGTTGAACGCCCCGACGTCGCGCATGATCGCGGCCAGCGCCTCGGGCTCGGGCCGCTGGGCTCCGGCGGGCTGAATGACACTGAGCAGGTAGTGCAGCATGGTCGTCCTCCTGGGCCCGGCCGCCGACGTCGTGCCGGCGTCTCACCTTCTACACGAACGGCCCGGCCCCGGATCGACACCCGGCCGCCACGGGTTTACAGCCGATTCCCGGCGCGCTACCTTCACCGTACGAATGGGAGCGCTCCCACAGTGCTGTCATCCACCCCGCCGCCGCACCGCGGCTCCTCGCCCCCTAGGGCCTGCCCGCCTGTCGCACCCGGGCAGGCCCTAGGCCGTACCCTTGGCCCGGTGTTCTCCGACCAGGGGCCGACCTTCCGTGAGCTGACCGTGCAGGCGCTCTCCTCCATCGACCGGGGCTACGACCTGCTGGCGCCCAAGTTCGACCACACGCCCTTCCGTACCCCCGACCGCTTCCTCGACGCGGTCGCGGCGGCGCTCGCACCGCTGGGCCCGTTCGACCGGGGACTCGACGTCTGCTGCGGTACGGGCGCGGGGGTACGGGCGCTGCGGCCGCTGTGCCGGGAGCGGATCACCGGTGTCGACTTCAGCGCCGGCATGCTGGCCGCCGCCCGTGAGGCGCACGGCGACACCCCCGGTGCGGACGGTCCCGGCCTGGAGTGGGTACGGGCCGATGTGCGCGCGCTGCCCTTCACCCGTACCTTCGATCTCGCCGTGAGCTTCGGCGCGTTCGGGCACTTCCTGCCCGCGGAGCGCCCCGGCCTCTTCGCCGAGGTCCACCGCTCGCTGCGCCCCGGCGGCCTCTTCGCCTTCCCGGTCGGCGCCCCGCCGCCGGTCGGCTCCGCCCTCTACTGGGCGCTGCTCGGCTTCGACGCCGGGATGCGGGTCCGCAACATGGTGTGGCGCCCGCCGTTCGTCATGTACTACCGCACCTTCCCGCTGCACGGCGTCCGCGAGGACCTGGCGCGTGCGGGGTTCACGGTCAGCCATGTCCCGCTGGACGAGTTCGGCCGCCGCCCCGACGGCTCCCCCCGCTGCCGCCTGGTGCTGGCCCGCAGGGTGTGACGGCCCGGCGCGGCGGAGCCCGCGGGAACCGCCGGGTGCGACGGTCCCCGCGGACGGGCTGTCAGGCTCAGGCGGCGCAGCCCGAGTCGGCGATCACGTAGTAGCCGTCGGAAGTCTCCTTGAGGGTGTGGGTGACGAAGACGTTCCACAGGCCCATGTTCTGGTTTGAGCCGTTGGCGTAGACGGTGCCGCTGGTCTGGTGGGCGCGGCCCGCCGCGACCTGGTTGTAGTTGTTGTCGGTGAAGCACTTCGGTGTGCCGCCGCCGCTGCCCGTGGTGGTCGCGGTGACGGGGGCGGACGAGGCGCCGGTCGTGCCGGAGGAGTCGACGGCGGCGACGGTGTAGGTGTAGGCGGTTCCGGCGGTCAGACCGGTGTCGGTGTAGGAGGCGGAGGTGGTGGAACCGACGCGGGTGCCGCCCCGGTAGACGGTGTAGGAGGCCGCGCCGCTCACCGCGGTCCAGCTCAGGGCGGCGGTGGTGTCGGTCGTGCCGGTCACGCGCAGCCCCGCGGGGGCGGGCAGCGTCCCGGTGCCACCGCCCGGGTTGGAGCCGTCGAGACCCCAGAAGCGCGCGGTGTAGTACGACGAGCAGATCGTGTCCAGGAAGTACGCGCCGGTCGCGCCGCACTGCTCGGTCGCCGAGCCGGGGTCGACGGCGAGGCCGTGGCCCATGCCGGAGATCGAGTACAGCTCGACCGCGGGCTTGCCGGTGGCGTCGTTGTAGGTGGTGAGAGTGGTGCCGCCGGGCAGCGACTGGGTGCCCGACGGGGTCTGGCTGATACCCCAGACGTTCGTCCACTGGTCGCGCAGCTCGGTGCCGTTGGCCGGGACGACGGTGTAGTCGGAGGTGCCCTGCCAGATGGCGACCCGCGGCCACGGCCCGTTGTACCCGGGGTCGGAGGAACGGACCTTGTCGCCCCACTGGGCCGGGGTGTCGCTGACCGGGCTGTACTGGCACGACGACGCCTGGGACTGGGTGGTGGCGCACTGCGACGGCAGCCCGGAGTCGACCGAGCCGCCCGCGAAGACGTCCGGGTAGTCGGCGAGCAGATCGGCGGTCATACCGCCGCCCGCCGACAGCCCGGTGACGTAGACCCGGTGGCTGTCGGAGCCGTACTGCGAGACGGCCTTGCCGACCATCGACACCACGGACGCCGCCTCGCCCTTGCCGCGGGTGTCCTTGGTGGAGTCGAACCAGCTGAAGCAGGACAGCGAGTTGTTGGCGGAGCTGGTCTGCGGGAAGACCAGCGCGAAGCCCCACATGTCGGCGTACTTCTGCCAGCCGGAGTCCGCGAAGTAGTCGCTCGCGGTCTGCGTGCAGCCGTGCAGGGCCACGACCACGGGCGCGCCCGCCGGGAGGTTCGCCGGGGCGTACTCGTACATCGCCAGGTTGCCGGGGTTGGAGCCGAAGGACGTCACCTGGGTGAGACCGGCCGCGGCGGCCGGGACGGCGGTGGCGACCGTGGCGACCGCGGTCAGGCACGCGGCGAGCAGGGCGAGGACACCGAGCAGGGCGGCCGTCGCGGCGCGGGGGGCGGATCTGCGGGCGGAGTTGGGGGGCATGTGCGGCTCCTGGTGGTGAGGGGGGTTGCTGGACCGTAGAACCGCGGCGGTCCGGCGCGACATGGGTGCGGCCGCCATCCCCGGCCGGGGAAGTATGGTCACCGGCCACGTGTGCGCGCTCTCACTTCGTTTCTAGCGTGGCCGTCATGGAGAGCACTCAGAGTCCCGGCAGCGGTGCGGCAGGCACCGCGGGTCCGGCAGCGGGCGCCGCCCCCGGCGAGCCCGGCGCGCGGTTCCTGGCCGGGCGGACCGCCCTGGTCACCGGCGCCGCCAGCGGAATCGGACGGGCCTGCGCGGTGGCCCTCGCCGAGGCGGGCGCCGACGTCTACGTGGTCGACATCGCCGCGGCGGCCGCCAAGGAGGTGGCAGCGGAGATCGGCGGCACCCTGTGCCTGGCCGACCTCTCCGATCCGGCCGCCGCCGACGCGCTGCCCGACGACGCCGACATCGTGGTCAACAACGCGGGGCTGCAGCACGTCGCGCCCCTCCACGAGTTCCCGCCGGAGCGCTTCACGCTGATCCAGCGGGTCATGGTCGAGGCGCCGTTCCGCATCCTGCGCAGGAACCTGCCGCACATGTACGACCGCGGCTGGGGCCGGATCGTCAACATCTCGTCCGTCCACGGCCTGCGGGCCAGCCCGTACAAGTCCGCCTACGTGGTCGCCAAGCACGCCCTGGAAGGGCTCAGCAAGACGGTCGCCCTCGAAGGCGCCGCGCACGGCGTGACCAGCAACTGCGTCAGCCCCGGCTATGTCCGCACCCCGCTGGTCGAGGACCAGATCGCCCAGCAGGCCCTGGCCCACGGCATTCCCGAGGCGGATGTCGTCGCGCGGGTGATGCTGGCGCGCACCGCGATCAAGCGGCTCATCGAGCCGGAGGAGGTCGCCGCGGCCACCCTGTGGCTCTGCTCCCCGCACACCGGCTACATCACCGGGACCTCCCTCCCGATGGACGGCGGCTGGACCGCCCACTGACGGCGTCCGTCCCCCCCCGCTCCCGTCCCCCGCTCCCGTCCCCCCTTCTCGCTCCCGCCCCGCCCGCTCCCAGAACGGTGATCCCATGTCCAGCGCTCACACCGGCGTGACCGCCCCGCCCCGCCCCACCAGCCCGGCCGCCCTGCGCCGCGTCGTCGCCGCCAGCCTGATCGGCACCACCGTCGAGTGGTACGACTACTTCCTGTACGGCTCGGCCGCCGCGCTGGTCTTCGGCAAGGTGTTCTTCCCGCACTCCGACCCGCTGACCGGCACCCTGCTGTCCTTCCTCACCTACGCCATCGGCTTCGCCGCCCGCCCCATCGGCGCGCTGGTCTTCGGCCACTTCGGCGACCGGATCGGCCGCAAGAAGCTGCTGGTGCTCAGCCTGCTGATGATGGGCGGCGCGACGACGCTGATCGGCTGCGTCCCGAGCTACGACAGCATCGGTGTGGCCGCCCCCGTACTGCTCACCACGCTCCGCGTCATCCAGGGCTTCGCGCTCGGCGGCGAGTGGGGTGGCGCGGTGCTGCTGGTGTCCGAGCACGGCGACGCGAAACGGCGCGGGTTCTGGGCCTCCTGGCCGCAGGGCGGCGCCCCGGCGGGCAATCTGATCGCGGTCGGCGTCCTGTCACTGATGACCACCCTGCAGAGCGACGCGACCTTCACCGCCTGGGGCTGGCGCGTCCCGTTCCTGTTCTCCGCCGTACTGGTCGGCATCGGCCTGTGGATCCGGCTGTCGGTCGACGAGTCCCCGCTGTTCAAGGACGCGCTGGCCAAGGCGGAGCAGCGCAAGGCGGCCGACGACCAGCAGGCGGCGGCGCGGGCCGGCGAGCGGCTGGCGGGGCCGCGCGGGCTGGTCGACCGGATGCCGGGCCTGGCCGTGCTGCGCGACCACTGGCGTGACGTGCTGGTCGCCATGGGCGCGCGGATGGCGGAGAACATCTCGTACTACGTGATCACCACCTTCGTCCTCGCCTACTGCGTCGACCACCTGGGCCTCGGCAAGCAGACCGCGCTGAACGCCGTCCTCATCGGCTCCGGTGTGCAGTTCTGCCTGATCCCGCTGTTCGGCGCGCTCTCCGACCGGGTCGGGCGCAAGCCGGTCTACCTCGTCGGCGCGGTCGGCACCGGCATCTGGGCCTGGGCGTTCTTCGGCCTGCTGAACACGAAGTCGTTCCCCGAACTGGTCCTGGCCGTCACCGTCGGGCTGATCTTCCACAGCGCGATGTACGCCCCGCAGGCGGCGTTCTTCTCCGAGCTGTTCGCGACCCGGATGCGCTACTCCGGCGCGTCGATCGGCGCCCAGTTCGCCTCCGTCGCCGCGGGCGCCCCCGCACCGCTGATCGCGGTGGCACTGCTCAAGTCGTACGGCGACTCGACGCCGATCTCGCTGTACGTGACGCTCGCGGCGGTCGTCACCGTGGTGGCGCTGCTCTTCGCCCGGGAGACCCGGGGCCGCGACCTGGCGGATGTCACCGGGGAGAGCGGCGAAGCGGCGGCCGGATCGGTAGGGTCGGCGTCCGCGGAGACCGTCTCCACGTCGGCCTGACGGGAGGCGCGGCACCGCGAAGCCGAGAAGACCGCGAAGCCGAGAAGTCCGTGAGGGGGCCGCCGCACCGGCGGCCCCCTCACAGCGCCGTTTTCCGTACCCTGCTCTGACTGTCCTCGTCCTGTCCCTCCTGTCCCTCCGGCATGGTGGCCGCTCATGCAAGAAGACCCCGCACCCATCGCCCCGTACATGCGCAGGCTGCTCGAACTCATCGCCCGGGACGCACCCGCGGAGGAGTTCGGCGCGGTCGCCGCGCAGGCCCGGATCAACGGCGCCGGGGCGTCCGACCTCTCGGAGCTGGAGGCCGCCACCGGTACGGCGCTGCGGGTGCGCCGGGTGCTGCGGCAGCACCGGCGGCGGGAGACGGAACTGGCCGCGCTGTTCGACACCGCGTCCGACCTCGCCGCGCTCCGCGACCTCGACGCGGTGCTCCAGTCGATCGTCCGCCGGGCCAGGATGCTGCTCGGCACCGACACCGCCTATCTGACGCTGCGGGACGAGGACGCGGGCGACACCTACATGCGGGTCACCGACGGCTCGGTCTCGCCGCTCTTCCAGAACCTCCGGCTCAGCTACGGCGACGGCCTCGGCGGTCTGGTCGCGCAGACCTGCCGCCCGTACGCGACGCCCGACTACCGCACCGACGAGCGGTTCCGGCACACCGGGGTGATCGACGAGGGCGTCCTCGACGAGGGCCTGGTCGGCATCCTCGGGGTGCCGCTGCTGCTCGGCGGCGGCTCAGGGTCCAGCGGCGGGAAGCAGGACGGTGACGTGATCGGGGTGCTCTTCGCCGCCGACCGCACCCCGCGGCCCTTCACACCCGACGAGGTCGCGCTGCTGTGCTCGCTGGCCGCGCACGCCGCCATCGCCATCGACACCGCCCGGGCCATCACCGGGCTCGCGCAGGCGAACGACGTCATCCAGGCGCACGCCGCCGCGATGCAGCGCGCCGAAGAGGCCCACGACCGGCTCACCGACCTGGTGCTGCGCGGCGGCGACCTGACCGAGGTGGCCGCCGCGGTCGCCGGGCTGCTCGACGCCGACCTCACCATCCACGACCCCGACGGCCGCCCGCTGGCCGCCGTCGGCCGCCTCGGCGGCGCCTTCGAGGGCCGGGTGCCCGAGCCCGCCGTGCTGGTCGGGCACGCCGCCGCCTCGCACGCCGCGGCGCGCGCGGTCTTCCGCGACGGCCGCTGGACCTGCGCGGTCCTGGCCGGGCAGGAACTCCTGGGCAGCCTCGTGCTCTACGGGCGCGACCGGCTCGACGACTCCGACCGCCGGCTCTTCGAACGCGCCGGAGTCGTCACCGCGCTTCTGCTGCTGCTCAGCCGCTCGGTGGCCGAGGCCGAGAACCGGGTGCGCGGCGAGCTGATCACCGACCTGCTCACCGCACCAGGGCGCGACCCCGGCGGGCTCGTCGTCCGCGGCCGCCGCCTCGGCATCGACCTCGACCGGCCGTGCCTGGTGCTGGTGGCGCAGGCCCCGCCCGAGGTCCACGACAAGCTGGCGGGCGCGGCCGTGCAGTACCTCTTCGGCGGCCACGGCATCAGCGCCGAGCAGTCGGGCACCGTCGTCCTGCTGCTGCCGCACGACGGAACCCTGCCGGGGGAGGCCGCGAGGACCGCCGTCGGCCAGCTCACCCCCGTGGTCGGCGCGCCGGTCACCGTCGCCGCCGGGGGACCGGCCGCCGGACCGCGGGCACTTGCCGACGCGCACGCCGAGGCGGTGCGCTGCCTGCGCGCTCTCCAGTCCCTGGGCAGGATCGGGGACGGCGCCAGCGCGGTCGAACTCGGCTTCCTCGGCGTGCTGTTGGGCAACGAGCGGGACGTCGACTCCTTCGTCACCGCCACCCTCGGCCCGCTGCTGGAGTACGACGCCCGCCGCGGCACCGAACTGGTCCGCACCCTCGGCGCGTACTTCGCCTGCGGCGGCACCCTGACCCGTACCAAGGACGAACTCCACCTGCACGTCAACACGGTGGTGCAGCGCCTGGACCGTATCCAGGCGCTGCTCGGCGCCGACTGGAACTCCCCGGAGCGCGCCCTGGAACTCCAACTCGCGCTCCGCCTGCACCTGTTGTCGGGCACGGGCGAGAACATCGGCTAGGCCCGACGGGACCGGGCGCCCGGAGGCCGGGCGCCCCGGTGCGTCAGGGGCGGCGCAGCCCGCGCAGCCGCTCCGGCAGCCGGACGACACCGCCGGGCAGCACGTAGACCACCACGACGAACAACGTGCCCAGCAGGAACAGCGGTTGGGAGAGCGGAATCCGCAAGGCGGAGGGGAGTCCGGCGACCGAGCCGGACCCGGCGAGGTCGCCGAGCCGGTGATCCGCCCAGGTGTAGAGGACACCGCCGATCAGCGGGCCCCAGCGGGAACCGGAGCCGCCGAGCACCACCATCACCAGCAGCGACAGGGTGAAGTCGGACGTGGTGGTCTGCGGGGTCGCGCCGCCGGTCAGCAGCAGATGGACGACGCCGCCGACCGCGGCCAGCGCCCCGGCCAGCACGAAGGCCGCCAGCTTGAAGCCGTACGGCCGCAGGCCCAGCACCTCCACCCGCCGCTCGTTCTCCTTGATGCCCTCCCACACCCGGCCGGTGGGGGAGCGCACCGCCCACTGCACGGCCGCCACGGTGACCACGAGGTAGGCCAGCGCCACCCAGTAGAGGTTGACGGTGTGGTCGATGCCGACCAGCGATCCTGGCAGCCGCCCCGCGGGGACCGCCCGCCCCTCCTCGCCGCCGGTGACACCGCCGGGATCGCGCTCCACCAGGATCGAGCCCGCCTGCGCGAAGGCCAGCGTCACCATGGAGAACGCGATCCCGCTCACCCGCAGCGCGACCGCGCCGAGCAGCGCCGAGAGCGCGATCCCGCAGAGCACCCCGAGCAGCGCGGAGACACCGAACGGCAGACCCGCCTCGATCATCAGGGTGTTGGTGGCGTACGTGCCCGCCGCGAAGTACAGCGCGTGGCCGAACGAGAGCAGTCCCGTACGGCCGAGCAGCAGGTCGTAGCCGGTGGCCAACGCGCCGAACACCAGGCACAGCGCGAGGAGTTGGAGGCTGCCCGCGCTGCCGATCGGCCCGTCGAGCAGCCCCGGCAGCGGCAGCGAGCTGTACGGCGCCGCGACCAGGGCCGCGAGCGCCGCGGCGGGCCACCAGCGGGCGATCCGGCGTACCTGGCCGGACGCCGCGGGCGGGGCCGCCGCGGGGGCCGCCTCGCGGGTGGGGGTGGCGGTGGTCATGCGAGCCTCCCGGTGAGCCCGCGCGGCCGGAGCAGCAGCAGCGCGGCGAGCAGGACGACGACCGCGAGGTCGCCCAGTCCCGACGTGGTGTAGTAGTTGGCGAACTGCTGGACGAGCCCCACCCCGACGGCCGCCAGCGCGGCGCCCGCGACCGACCCCATACCCCCCATCACGACCACCACGAAGGCGAAGATCAGCAGCGAGGTGCCCTGGCCGGGGTCCACGGACCCGTAGTAGAGCCCGCCGAGCGCCCCGCCCAGCGCGGCCGCGGCGCCGCCGAGGGCGAAGACCAGGGTGAACGCGCGGCGTACGTCGATGCCGAGCGCGGTGACCATCGCCCGGTCCTCGACACCGGCGCGGACCACGAGGCCGTGCCGGGTGCCGCCGAGGAAGAGCCGTAGCGCCACCAGGACGACCAGCGCGGCGCCGATCAGCACCAGGCGGTTGACCGGGATCCGGGCACCCAGCAGACCGAAGGTGCCCGACAGCGCGGCGGGCCCGGGGAAGGGCCGGGCGTCGGCGCCCCAGATCGCGGACAGCAGCGCAGGAACGGCCAGGCCGACCCCGACGGTGGCGAGCACCTGCTCGCGCGGCCGGTCGTACAGCGGCCGGATCAGCGCCAGTTCGAGCAGCATCGCGGCCACCGTCCCCACGGCGGTGCCGAAGGCGACGGCCTCCACGAAGCCGAAGCCGCCGGAACCGGCGCCCGGCAGATGCCCGGAGGCGGCCCACCAGGTGGCGTACGCGCCGACCGAGAGCAGGGCGCCGTGTGCGAAGTTGAGCACGTCCATCAGACCGAAGATCAGCGAGAGGCCCGAGGCCACCAGGAAGTACAGGGCGCCCAGGCCCAGTCCGGTGACGGCGAGCAGGACGACGGTGGGCATCAGTCGTCCCCCTCTCCGGGCGCGGGGACAGCGCTCTGCGGCGCGGCGGCGTCGTCCGGCGGCATGGTCGGTCCTTTCGCGGCCGACGTGGCGGCCGTCGCTGTCGTTCCTGAAGTGGCGGGGGGCGCCGACGCGGTGGCGGCGGCCGTCGGCTCCGTGTGGCGGGCCACGCCCAGCAGACGCCGGGCCGCGTCCGTGTCACCGAGCAGTTCCGCGGCCGGTCCGCGGTACGCGGTACGCCCGTCGGCCAACACCACGCAGTGCTCGGCCAACCGCCGCACCACCGCCAGGTTCTGCTCCACGAGCAACACCGGCACCGCCCGCGCGGCCCGCTCCAGCACCCGCGCGACCTCCGTGACGACCCGGGGCGCCAGCCCCTTGGTGGGCTCGTCGGCGATGATCAGCCGGTTGCCGTTGAGCAGGGTGCGGGCGATGGCGACCATCTGCTGTTGGCCGCCGGAGAGGGTGCCCGCGGCCTGCCGGGCGCGCTGGCGCAGTTCGGGGAAGAGTTCGTGGACCAGCGCGTACGCGGGCTCGCCCGCGTCGCGGCGCTCGGCCAGCCGCAGGTTCTCGGCCACCGTCAGCGCCGCGAACACCCCGCGGTCCTCCGGCGCGTAGCCGATCCCGCGCCGCACCAGGGTGTGGGTGGCCAGCCGTACCGTCTCCTCACCGGCGAACCGCACACTGCCGGTACGCGGCACCAGGCCGAGCACACCGCGTACCGTGGTGGTCTTGCCCGCGCCGTTCCGGCCGAGCAGCGCGGTCACCCCGGCGGGCGCGACATCGAGGTCGACGCCGTGCAGGATGTGCCTGCCGCCGATGACCACCTTCAAGTCCCTTACCCGCAGCAGCGGTTCGGCTGCCGCTGCCGGGCGGGTGTCGTCCGTCGTCGTCACAGCGCCTCCCCGAGATACGCCTGCTGCACGGTGGGGTCGGCGGTGACGGTCTGCGGGGTGTCGAGGGCCAGCAGGGTGCCGTGGTGCATCACGGCGAGCCGGTCGGCCAGACCCAGCAGGACGTCCATGTGGTGCTCGACCATCAGCACGGTGCGGCCCTCGTCCCGGTGCAGGGACCGGATCAGCTCGGTCAGGGCGGGCACCTCCTCGGCGCTCACCCCGGCCATCGGCTCGTCCAGCAGCATCAGCCGGGGCTCGCCCACCAGCAGCACCGCCAGTTCGAGCTTGCGCTTCTCGCCGTGCGACAGCGCGCTCGCGAGCACCTCGGCGCGGTGCCCGAGCCCGGTGCGCTCCAGCACCTCCCCGACCTGGCGGGCGTACCCCGCGGCCCGCCGCCAGATCCGGTACGAGCCGCCGCCCGCCGCCTGCGCGGCGAGCCGTACATGGTCGGCCACCGTCATCCCCGGCCACAGGCTGGAGGTCTGGAAGGTGCGGCCGAGCCCGCGGCGGGCCCTGGCGGGCACGCCCTGTGCGGTGATGTCCGCGCCGTCCAGCGCGAGGGACCCCCGGGTGGCCGGCACGAGGCCGCTGATCAGGTTGAACAGGGAGGTCTTGCCGGCGCCGTTGGGACCGATGAAGGCCATGAACTCGCCCTCGCGCACGTCGAAGGAGACATCCTCGACGATGGTCGCGCCGCCGACCGACCACCCCAGGTCACGCAGCCGGAGTACGGGGGTCACCGGTCAGCCCGCCATCTGCTTCGACGGCGGCGTGACCGCGCCCATCGGCAGCCGCATCAGCAGGACGGGCTTCGCCGCCGAGCCCGTGCCGATCAGCTTCGCGGTGAACATCGGCTGCAGCAGCGCGTGGTCGACCGCCCGGATCTGCTCGTCGCCCTTCGGCCCCTGGAACGACCAGCCCTCCAGCGCCTTCACCATCAGCGAGGTGTCCTGCGCGCTGCCCGCCTCGACGGCGTGCACGATCATCAGCGCCGCGGTGAAGCCGTCCGGGCTGAACAGGTCAGGTGTGCCGCCCGCCTTGGTGATGCCGTCGAGCATCGCCTTCTCCACCGGGGTGCCCGCGGCGCCGGGGAAGTAGTGCGCCAGGAACGACACCTTGGCCCCGGCCGCGCCGAACAGCGGGTACGACGCGGTGCCCGCGAGACCGGTGACGACCTTGGTGGAGCCCACCACGCCCTGCTGGTCGAGCGCGGTCCACAGCGCGGGCGCGCTCGCGCCCGCCCAGGCCACGAAGACCAGATCGGCCTTGCGCGACTTGACCTGCTGGGCGAACGGCGTCAGGTCGGCCGCGCTCGGCGGCGCCAGCACCGCGTCGACCTTCGCGCCCTGCCCGCCCAGCACCTGCTTCACCGCGGCCACATTGGCCTGCCCGAACGCCGAGTTCTGGGTGAGCACGGTGACCTTCTTGCCGTGCGAGTCGCCCAGCAGCGAACCGGCGGTGAGGATGTCCTGGTACGACTGGCGGCCGGAGCGGAAGGTGAAGGTGTTGACGGCGGTCAGCGCGTCGGTGGCCGCGGGCCCGCTCACGTACAGCACCCTGTTCTGCGCGGCCAGCGGCGCCAGTTGCAGCGCGACACCGGAGTCGGTGGTGCCCGCGAGGATCTTCGTGCCCTTGCCGATCAGGGTCTTGGCCGCCGCCACGGCCTTCGCCGGGTCACCCGCGTCGTCCTGCTCGGTGACCTCGATCCGGTGGCCGCCCACCTTTCCGGTGTTGTGCGTGGCGTACGCCAGACCGGCGTTGAACCCCTCCAGGTACTGCTTGCCGTAGGCGGCCAGCGGGCCGCTGCGGGAGTAGACCAGGCCCACCTTGACGGCGGCCGAACCGCTGCCGTCCGACGAGGAACTTCCCGCGGTCCCCGCCGCGCTGCATCCCGCCAGCAGCACCCCCGCGGCCAGCACCGCCAGCGCGGGGAGGGATCTGCCTGTGATCGTTCTCGATGTGCTGCGACGCATGGTGACCGGCTCCCGGAGAGGTGGATTGTTGCGCAAACCGTAGAAGCGCCGCGCCCCACCGGACATGTGGGCGGCGCACGCTCCTTTCCGGCGAGCCATGGCGGCGGGAACCATGGCGGCGCCGGTCGCCGGTCGCAAAGGTGACAGGACCGGACCCCTCGGCCTCATCGCGCCGCGCGGACGGCATCCCACGGACCTCACTCACCCCCACGGGGAAGGCGGACGCATGGACAAGGTGGTGGCCTCACCCGGCCGCGCGGTGGCGGACATCCCGGACGGCGCGACGCTCGCCGTCGGCGGCTTCGGGCTGTGCGGCATCCCCTCGACGCTGATCGGCGCGCTGACCGCCGCGGGCACGACCGGGCTGCGGGTGGTCTCCAACAACTGCGGGGTCGACGACTGGGGGCTCGGCCTGCTGCTGCAGCTCGGCCGGATCGCCCGGATGACCTCGTCGTACGTCGGCGAGAACAAGGAGTTCGCCCGCCGCTACCTGGGAGGCGAGCTCGAGGTGGAGTTGACCCCGCAGGGCACTCTGGCCGAACGGCTGCGCGCCGGCGGCTCCGGCATCCCGGCGTTCTTCACCCCCGCGGGTGTGGGCACCCAGGCCGAGGAGGGCGGGCTGCCCTGGCGGTACGCGGCGGGCGGCGGCGCGGTGGCGGTGGCCTCACCGCCCAAGGAGGTACGGGAGTTCAGCGGCTCCCGCTTCGTCATGGAGGAGGCGATCACCACCGACTTCGCCCTGGTGCGCGCCGAGGTCGCCGACCGGCACGGCAACTGCTCCTTCCACGCCGCCGCCCGCAACTTCAACCCGCTGTGCGCGATGGCGGGCCGGATCACCGTGGTGGAGGCCGACCGGATCGTGGAGCCGGGCGAACTGCCCCCGGACGCCGTCCACTTGCCCGGCGTGTACGTGGACCGGGTAGTGGCCGCGGACCCGGCGGACCGCCGGATCGAGCGCCGTACGGTACGGGCGGAGACCGGAACTCCCCTGACGGGAGGCGCTGTCGGTGACAGCTCCGGGGCGGCCCGCGACCGGCTCGCCGCCCGCGCCGCCCGTGAGCTGCGCGACGGCGAGTACGTGAACCTCGGCATCGGCCTGCCGACGCTGATCCCCGGCCAACTGCCGGACGGCGTCCATGTGGTGCTGCACTCCGAGAACGGCATCCTCGGTGTCGGCCCCTACCCGGCGGCGGGCGACGAGCACCCGGACCTGATCAACGCGGGCAAGGAGACGGTCACCGTCGCGAGCGGCGCCGCCTACTTCGACTCGGCGTTCTCCTTCGGCATGGTCCGCTCCGGGCGCATCGACGTCTCGGTGCTCGGCGCCATGCAGGTCTCCGCCGCGGGCGACCTGGCCAACTGGATGATCCCCGGCAAGATGGTCAAGGGCATGGGCGGCGCGATGGACCTGGTGCACGGCGCCCGCAGGCTGATCGTCGTCATGGAGCACACCGCCCGCGACGGTTCGCCCAAGATCGTCGAGGAGCTGACCCTGCCCGCCACCGGCCGCCGGGTGGTGGACCGTATCGTCACCGACCTCGCCGTCATCGACGTGACGCCGGACGGACTGCGGCTGGTCGAGACCGCGCCCGACGTGAGCGTCGAGCAGGTACGGGCGGCGACCGGCGCCCCGCTGCTGGCGCCGTAGCGCGCCTGTCGGCCGCCGTGCTCCCCGACCCCTGTGCGGGGAGCACGGC
>NZ_JBFAXL010000070.1:0-39091 GCF_040680795.1 Streptomyces sp. NPDC051976 | reverse complement strand
GACCCGCACCGACTCATGACGGCCCCGCCGAACAATCTGCTGGAGTTTCTGTCCTTCTTCATCGGTCAACCGCCGCGCTCTGACCGGCTCTGCCAACTTCGCCCTCACCCTCAACAGCGATCACGTTGCCATCGAGGATGAGGCCTACAAACCCAGCACGCGAGCATCGCCCGGAGAGTCACCCGCACCCCGGCAACGTTCGTGGCCAACGCACTAGCGGGGCACCCCGGATCGGAGACACCTCATGAGCACCTCGGCCTTGGCCTGAAGCTCGGCGTACTCCGCTGACGGTGCGGAGTCCCAGGTGATCCCGCCGCCGGTTCCGTAGATCGCCGTTCCAGCGTCCCGGTCGATCAGTACCGTGCGGATGGCGACGTTGAACTGAGCACGGAACGGCGCCTCGGCAGGCGCGACCATCCCGACCGCGCCGCAATAGATCCCCCGTGGGCCGCCCTCGAGATCGCGGATGATCTCCATCGTGCGGTGCTTCGGTGCACCGGTCACCGACCCGCACGGGAACAGGGCCCGGAACACGTCGACGAGACCGGCGCCCGGACGCAGACGGGCCGTGACGTCGGACGTGAGCTGGTGCACGGTCTCGTACTGCTCCGCGCGGCATACCGAGGCGACCCGCACGCTACCGGTGGCCGCGATCCGTGAGAGGTCGTTGCGGACCAGGTCCACGATCATGAGGTTCTCGGCGCGTTCCTTGGCGCTGGCCTGCAGTTCGGCGACGATCAGTGCGTCCTCAGCCGGTGTGCTGCCCCGTGGGGCCGTGCCCTTCATGGGCCTCATGTGCACCAGGTCGTCCCTGATCTCGAAGAACAACTCCGGGCTGGCGCTTGCGACGACGAAGCGGCCCAGGTCTAGGTACGCGTTGTAGGCCCCGTTCTGGCCGAGCGCGAGATCGGCGTAGAACGCGGACAGGTCGCCCCTCGCCCCGCCCGACATCCGGGTGGTCAGGTTGCACTGGTAGGTATCGCCGGTGGCGATGTGCTGCCGGACGGCCTCGACACGCCCACGATGGGATTCGGCATCCCACTCGGTGGCCCATCCCCAGGTGTCGTAGGCGCCGGGCTCAGGCCGCCGCACGACCTGGACGAGGCTCGGCTCCGGACAGATCCCGAACCATGCGAGGGGCAGTCCGTCCACTGGTTGATGGGTGGTGAGCTTCGGGTCCAGTCCTGTAGCCGCCTCGTAGGAGATGAACCCGAACGCCCACCACCCGTTCGCCGTCGCCTGTTCCAGCTCGGCGAGGACCAGGGGGACGTGTTCGGGCTGGATCGCCACCAACTCGTGGAGGATGCGGGGAAACTCCCAAGCTGTTCCGGACCGCAGATCGTCGAACCGCGCCAGAGCGGTGCGCGGTGTCATGACGTCATCGGCTTCCGTGCCTCGGCGATAGCGTGAAAGTGAGCCCGCCGGAGAGGGGCAGGGGCGAATGTGGCAAGGACTCCTCGAACGCCTGAGACCTGCATCTGGTGGGCGGTGTCGGACAGGTTCCCGTGAACTCGTGTGTCGCGTCGGTTCGGCCGCTTGTTCGGCGGGGTGCCATGTCTGGGGAGGACCCCAGGCCTGAACGGACATGGTTGAACGACGATCGCGAAGGCTGCCTTCGGCAGACGCATGAATTTCCTTTCCGGCCAGGACCGTTCCTGGAAAATCCTGGTGCGGAGTCTCGGGCCGGCTACGACTGTATGTGCGGCTCATCGGCTGCTGGCACGGCTTGATGACGGTTCATGAAGAGACGTATCCATCAGTCGAGTCAGGTCGGATGACGTAGGAAGGAATGGGGCTGTCGACCCGTGCCGGCGCCCGACCGTGGTTGAAACGTCTGGGCGCTCTGCGCGAACGGACCGATTTCTGGGCTACGTCATATGACTCGGAGGGCATGGCCTATGAAGGCCGGTCAACTCCAGCCATTCCCCTGATCCGCACCTCACGGATCGAAACCACACTGGACGCCGAGCAATCGCCGACGGCGTCGAAGAAGGACGGGCCCAAAACATGAGCGCGAAGAACCTCCAGCAAGTCCTGGACCAGGCGGGCAGCACGGTGGAGCTGCTGCGCAACTCCCAGCTGGGGACGTATATCTACCCGGTGGTGCCGTCTGAGTTCACCAACTTCCGCCGGGAGGTGACCGCCTGGACCAAGACGGCCGTGCTGTTCGACCAGTCCCATCACATGGTCAACCTGTTCATCTCGGGACCCGACGCGCTGAAGCTGATATCCGATACCGGAATCAACAGCGTCGCGAGTTTCCAGGTGAACTCGGCCAAACAGTTCGTCCCGGTGTCGCCCGAGGGTGGAGTCATCGGCGACGGAATCCTCTTCCGCGAGGCGGAAGCGGAGTTCACCTACGTCGGACGTGCCCCGGTCGCCAACTGGCTGGCCTTCCAGGCCGAGCAGGGGTATGACGTCGAACTCCGGATGGACGCACGGTCCCCGTCCCGGCCGTACGGCAAGCAGGTCACCCGCGACCTGTGGCGTTTCCAAATCCAGGGGCCCCGAGCCTGGGAGATCATCGAGAAGGTCAACGGCGGGCCGGTCGAACAGCTGCGCTTCTTCCGCATGGACTACATGAACATCGCCGGTGAGCGCGTCCGCACCCTGCGCCACGGCATGGCGGGCGCGCCGGGCCTGGAGCTGTGGGGACCGTACGAGACGTACGACAAGGTGCGCGAGGCCATCCTGGAGGCCGGTGTCGAGTTCGGGATGGAGCCTGCCGGAGCCCGCGCCTACTCGTGCAACACCCTGGAGTCCGGATGGATTCCGTCGCCCCTGCCGGCGATCTACAGCAGCGAGGGACTCCGCTCGTTCCGCGAGTGGCTCGGCGCCGACAGCTACGAGGCGACCAACGCCCTGGCGGGCAGTTTCGTCTCCGACAGCATTGACGACTACTACCTCAACCCCTGGGAGCTGGGCTACGGTTCGTTCGTCAAGTTCGACCACGATTTCATCGGACGTAACGCGCTGGAGGCCATCGACCCGGCGGCCCAGCGGCGCAAGGTGACCCTGGCCTGGAACACCGAGGACGTGGCCAAGCTGCTGGCCTCCCCGCTCGACCCTGAGGGCCCTGGCTACCAGTTCTTCGACCTGCCCAACGCCAACTACGGATCGTCCAACTACGACTCCGTGGTCGACGCCGACGACAACGTGATCGGGCTGTCGTTGTTCACCGGCTACAGCGCCAATGAACGGAAGGCCCTGTCCCTGGCCACCGTCGGTCCGGACGTCCCGCTGGGGGCCGAGGTCCGTGTCATCTGGGGCGAGCCGGACGGCGGCAGCCGCAAGACCACCGTTCAGCCGCACAAGCAGCTCGCCGTGCGCGCGATCGTCAGTCCCGCTCCCTACTCGGACATGGCGCGCGAGTCCTACCAGCCTGGCTGGCGCACCGGTGGCACGCGCTGACGACCTGGCCACATCCGGCCCACAAGTCACACCTCGATGTGATCGAGCGGGGGCCGGTGATCCACACCGCCGTAAGCCCAGTTCTGGAGACCGAGTCACTTCTTTGCAGATGGAAGGCCGTGTCAGAGCGCTCAGCCGGGACGCCGACGCAGATGACGGTCCTACCACACCCGCTTGAGCCGTTGGGAGAGTCGCATGTCTGAAGTAGCCGATATGACAGCAGAGCAACCGCAGGCCACCCCGGTGCACACTGGACTGCACATCGACGGGAAGACCGTCGAGACGGACGACCGTCTTCCCGTCCATGATCCCGCAGCCCCGCACCGGATCGTCGGATATGCCGCAGCCGCGAACCGGGAGCAGGCGCGAGCGGCGGTCGCCGCCGCTGACGCTGCGTTCCCCGCCTGGGCCGCCATCCCGGCCCGCCGTCGGGCGGAGATCATCAGCGATGCGCTCACCGTGTTCGACGACGGCGCGGTCGCCCAGACGGCGGCCCTGTTGACCAGCGAGAACGGCAAGATCTCGTTCGAGAGCCAGGTGGAGCTGGGCGTCTTCGTGTCCCGCACCCGGGCGGCGTTGGACCTCGTCGACACTCTCGACCAGGTCAAGCACCTGGCCGGTCCGCCGCTGACCTCGCGGATCCACCGGCTTCCCATGGGTGTGGTCACCGTGATCGTGCCCTTCAACTGGCCGATCGCGATCCTCGGTGCGAGCCTGCCGTACGCGCTGCTGGCCGGCAACACGACGGTGGTCAAGCCCCCGCCCACCGTGCCGCTGGCCATGGTGCGCATGCTCGAGCTCTTCGCCGCCAGGCTGCCGGCCGGCGTGCTGAACGTGGTGACCGGCACTAACGAAGCTGTTGCCCCGGTGATCACCGATCCACGCGTCCGCAAGATCGTGTTCACTGGAAGCACTGCGGCCGGCAAGCACATCATGACGGCCGCCGCGCAGAACCTCGCCGCCGTCACTCTGGAACTCGGCGGCAACGACCCCGCGATCGTGTTGGGTGACGCCGAGCTGGACGTCGAGCACCTCCAGCGCCTGGCCCGTGGGGTCTTCTTGACGAGCGGGCAGGTCTGCATGGCGGTGAAGCGGCTGTATGTGCACCGGTCCCGCTATGACGAACTCGTCTCGGGGCTCTCCTCGCTCCTTGACGACTACCGCGTGGGCCCTGGCTCCGACCCCGTCTCGACCATGGGCCCGCTCAACAGCGCCGTCCAACGCGACACCGTGGCCGCCATGCTGGCGGAGGCGGCCGACGCCGGAGCCGAGATCCGGGAGCTGGGCTCCCTGGACAGCGCGGTGGCCTCCTCCGGGGGTTACTTCGTGCGTCCGACACTCGTCCTCGACCCCGACCCCGGCCTGCGGATCGTTAAGGAGGAGCAGTTCGGCCCCGCCCTGCCCATCCTGCCGTTCGACGATCTCGACACCGTCGTCGAGCAGGTCAACAACGACTGGTCGGGCCTGTGCTCCTCGGTCTGGAGTGCCGACGTCCACCGTGCCGACGCCCTCGCGGAGCGGTTGCGTACCGGTACGACATGGATCAACCACGCCAACGCCGTCGCATGCGATGACCGGGCCCCGTTCGGCGGCTTCCGGCAGAGCGGCATCGGACGCGAGATGGGCCCGGACGGTCTGCTCGCGTTCACGGAGGCACACACCGTCACAAGGCCGGTTGGCTGAGCCCTCCTCACCCACCACTTCCCATCCGAGGTTGCCATGCCGACTGTTCGTGAAACCACGTATGACCTCCTTCGGACTTGGGGACTCACCACCGTCTTCGGTAACCCCGGATCGAACGAGCTTCCCTTCCTCGACGGTTTTCCGCCGGAATTCCGGTACGTCCTCGGCCTGCACGAGGGCGCAGTCGTTGCGATGGCGGACGGCTACGCGCAGGCCACCGGCCGTCCGGCATTGGTGAACCTGCACTCCGCGGCGGGGCTGGGCAACGCGATGGGCGTGCTTGCCAACACCCGTGCGTCCCACACTCCCCTTGTCCTGACAGCAGGTCAGCAGGCGCGGTCCATGGTCGGATTGGGGTCGGTGCTCGCCGAGCCGGCCATCACTCGGGTTCCGGAGCCGCAGGTCAAGTGGGCGTTTGAGCCGGCCAAGGCCCAGGACGTTCCCCGGGCTCTTTCAGAGGCGTTCCACCTCGCCACCCTGCCGCCCGCCGGGCCGGTGCTCGTCTCTCTGCCCATGGACGACTGGGCCCAGGAGGTGGACGCCCAGGAGGTCGTCCACCTGCCCGGGCGCCGGGTCCGGTGGGCCGGAGCGGCCGGTCCCGAGCTCATCTCCGAGCTGACGGACCGGCTACGGAAGGCCACCGCACCGGCGCTCGTGGTCGGACCGGAGGCGGACGACGAACGCGTCTTCCCTCTGGTCGTGGAGTTGGCGGAGCAGCTGCGAGTTCCGGTGTGGACCGCGCCCACACCACCGCGGTGCCCGTTCCCCCCGCGCCATCCCCTGTGGCGGGGCGTGTTGCCCCCGAGCATCGCCGGAGTGAGCGAGCATTTGACGGGACATGATCTTGTCCTCGTCGTCGGCGCCCCGGTCTTCCGCTACCACGCCTACCGCCCCGGCCCATGGCTGCCGGAGGGTACCGAGTTGATCGCACTGAGCGCTGATGCGGCGTCCGCCTCCCGCCCCGCCTTCGGGGACGCCGTGGTCTGTGATGTCGCCGAAGTCGTCGGCCAATTGTTGGAAAGGCTTCCGCCGCCTCCCCGGACGTGGCCCACGCCTCGGGAACTTCAGCCCGCTCCGCGACCAGAGACAGCTCCCTTCACGGCGGACTGGCTCTTCGCCCAGATGGCGCTCCGGCTGCCCCCGGGCGTCCGGATGGTAAACGAATCGACATCGAACACCACCCAGTTCTGGAATCACCTCGACCTCGACCGGCCGCGCAGCCTGTTCTTCCCCGCCGCTGGGGGGCTGGGCTTCGGCCTGCCGGCCGCTGTCGGCGTGGCACTGGCGGACCCCACGCGCCCCGTGGTCGCCGTGCTCGGCGACGGCGCCGTCCAGTACGGGGTGGCCGGACTGTGGACGGCGACGCAGTGGAACCTGCCGATCACCTTCGTAGTGCTCCGCAACGGCGGGTACGGAGCCCTGCAGGGATTTGTGGGACAGCTCGGCATCACCGACCCGCCTGGGCTCGACCTGCCCGGTTTGGACGCGGCGCGCATCGCGCTCGGGTACGGCATTCCCGCCCAGCAGCTCACCGACGGCGAGGAGGTCGTCGCCGCCCTGGACGCCACGAAATCTGCCTCGGGACCCAGACTGCTGGAGATCCCGGTTCGCGCCGAGACCCGCCCCCTGGGATGAGCTGGTTCAAGGCCATCCGCGACAACCCTGCGAAGACGAGGACAGCAAAAAAATGGGTAGTGTCGATGGAAGAGTCGCCCTGATCACGGGCGGGGAGAGCGGTATCGGGCTGGCGACCGCTCGCCTCCTGGTGGAGCGGGGGGCTCACGTGCACCTCGTGGGCGTGGACCACGAGGCGTTGCGTGCGGCGGGCAAGGAACTGGGACCGGAACGCAGTGCCGTCTCGGTGGCGGACGTGACCTCCGCCGCACAGGTGCGCGCGGCGGTCGGAGAGGCCCTGGACCGGTTCGGGCGACTGGACGTGGTCTTCAGCAACGCGGGTATTGCCGGCGACATCGCGGGCATCGAGGACTATTCCGAGGACGTCTTCCGCCGGGTGCTGGACGTCCACGTCGTCGGAACCTTCCTGCTCCTCAAACACACCCTCCCCCACTTGAGCCGCGGAGGGTCCGTCATCATCAACTCCAGCGTGGTGGGCTTGACCGGCGAGCCCGCGATCAGCGGCTACGCGGCAGCCAAGCACGCTCAGGTGGGGCTCATGAGGGTGGCGGCCCTGGAAGTGGCCGCGCGCGGGATCCGAGTCAACTCGATCCATCCAGGTCCCACGGACACACCCTTTCAGCGCGCGGTGGAGACTGCGGCCACCGGGCTGAGTGAGGTGAAGGCATTCGAGGCATTCAATTCCATGATCCCGCTGGGTCGCCATGCGACTCCCGAGGAAATAGCTCGCACAGTATTTTATTTGGCGAGTGATGACTCAGAGTTCACCACCGGGGCTACCCTGGCTGTCGACGGTGGAATGACCATCTGAATAGGCCGGAGAAGTGTTCTCTCGTGCTGCCAACCCCGTGGGCGGTGCCGACGTTGCAGTCGGCACCGCCCTTTCGCGCGCCCGGGACAATGCCGTTGCTTGAGTTAGTGAACTATCGCGGGTAGCAGAGTGATGACCTTGGGCGCCACGCGCCGCGTCGGTTGCCGGTCGCGGGAGGTGACCCGGTAGGAGTGCTTGGAGGAGTACTTCGAGTCCGGCCGCTTGAGGTGCCGGTCTGCCTCACGCAGGCGCCTCGCGCCGTTGTCGAGCTTCCGGTGAACCTTCGCCGCCAGTGCGGCCAGGAACTTCTTGATCTTCTGGGGTGTGTCCGCGCACTGGCGGACCACGCTGCGCCGGGTGTGCTTGAGGACCTTGACGAACGAGACCCGGTCCGGATCGATGCCGTTGTCGTCGGCCAGCGACATGATGACTTGTGTGAGGCAGTGGTGCACCACCAGGTGTGCCCAGACCTCCTGCCGCACCAGCTCCGGGTCCCCCGAGCGCAGGACCTCGGCAGGCCCGCGCTGGAAGGTCTTGATCTGCCGGAATGCCGATTCCGCCTCCCACCTGGCGTGATAGAGGCGGGCCAGCTCCGCCGCCGGATACGAGTCCGGGTCCAGCAGATCCGTCAGCAGCCTGACCACCTCGCCGCCGTCGACGCGGTACTCGACCACCCGCACCGTCACCCCGCCCGGGTGCGAGGCCCGCTGCCCCGCCAGGCTCATCCTCGCCAGGTAGGTGCCGTCGGGCAGGTGCCGCACCGGACGACGCGCAACGCAGGAGCGCGCCCGCAACAGCAGGTGCGCGCCGGCAGCGGTGTATGCCTTCCACAGATCCACTCCAGGGAAGCCCCGGTCCATGGTGACCAGCATCCCGGCGGCCGAGACGGCCATGGCGACAGCCAGGTCGCGTTCGCCACCGTTGAAGCCGCCCACCACCGCGTCGATCTGGGCGTGCGTGCCGCACTCGGTCAAAGTGACCACCCTGACCTGGGGAAACCCCGCGGGCAGGCCGTTCTTGGTCGGACCGCCGAACGCGGCCCGGTTGGCCTTCGTGTCCGGCGCGTCCAGTACGAACCCGTCCACTGCGGCCAGACGCATCCCCCGGTAGAAGGATGCCTCCAGGCCGACCGTCGCCAACGGGCCGGCCAGCTCGCGGAACAAGGTCTCCACAACCAGCGGCCCCAAGCGCGTGCGCGCCCGCGTGAACGAGGACTTGTTTGGAATGCTGGCGCTCAACTCCGGCACACTGCCGACCAGTTGCTCGGCGACATCGTCATATGAGTCCTGCTGGAACAGCGCCAGAGCGAGGGTGTAGTAGACCATGAACCCAGCCGGCAGTGCGCCGGGCTTCTTGTCCCGGACCCCGCACCTGCCCAGCACCGCGGCGACCAGTTCCGGAGTCACCCACCGGGTCACCACACCCAGCCGGACCCGATCAGACAACCCCACCCAAGGATGCATGCCAGGCCCAACGACCGCCCCGCTCCAATGTCACGAACTGTTTGACAAGCTCAAGCAACGGCATTGGCGCCCGGGATGGTAATGCAGGGCATATGACGTATCTAAAACGCGCCATTACTCCATGAAATCCGCGCTCCCTGTCGCGTTCCCGGCGGGTGGGTGAGCTCCCTAGACTCCGCCGCATATCCGGTGAAGGAGCCGCAGAGGGCTCCTCACGCTGTCCCAGGGAGGACCGCTATGAGCCCCAAAACAGGTCAGTGCACCAGAGCGTCGAGAACCGACAGGCGCTGGCTCGCACCGGTGATCGGGGCGGTTCTGCTCACTTCGGCATGTGCCGGTGCGGCCGACAACGGGAATTCCTCCTCGTCCGGCGCATCCGGGCCCGCGGCCACCGGGGCCGCGAAGGGCGACGCCGTGGAAAAGGGTGTGACCGACTACCTCGCCTACGTCGGAGGCAAGGCCGGCGCCGCCAAGAAGGGCCTGTCACCCGTCACCGTCGGCTGGGTGAACGTCGAGGGGACCGCCAACGGCGCGCCCGAGGCGACCAAGGGCGCCCAGGCCGCGGTGGACTACGTCAACAAGGAGCTCGGAGGGATCGGAGGCCACCCGCTGGCTCTTCAGGTCTGCAAGATCGCGTCCGCCGAGGAGGAGGGGCAGCGGTGCGGTCAGCAGATGCTCAACGACTCCGCCGTGTCGGCGGTCGCCTTTGGAAATGTCTTCGTCGGTGACCAGTCCTTCAACTCCGTGCTCAAGGGGAAGAAGCCCGTCCTCGTGAGCGTGGCCACCGGATCCTCGGTGCCGACGGCCAAGAACACCTCCATCATCTTCGGCGACCTTTCCCACGTGTGGGGACCCTGGGGGTCGTACGGCCACGATGTCCTGCACGCGAAGACGGCCGCGATCATCCACACCAACACACCACCGGACAAGGTCGCGGCGGAGGCGGCTCGCAAGGCCATGGAGTCGGCCGGTATCAAGGTCAAGTCGGTCGGCTTCGACGCCCAGGCGACGGACCTGCTCGGTCCGGTCACCGCGGCCGGCGGCCAGAGCGCGGACGTCATCGTGCCGATCTCCGCCGGCCAGGGCTGTGTCGGCATCGCCAAGGCGCTCAAGCAACTGGGCAGCACCAAGCCGGTCGTCTCCGGGCCGGTCTGCCTGTCGCCCGACGTGGCCCAGGGGCTCGGCGGTGACTTCCCCGAGTGGACCTACGGTGTGGCTCAGACCCTGCCGAACGACAGCAAGGCGCCAGACGTTCAGGCGTACCTCAAGGCCTCGTCCAGTGTCGGGCTGGGCAAGGCGGACCAGGGCAAGGTGTGGGCCGCCGTTTCCTGGAGCTCGGTCCTGGCCTATGCGAAGGTCATGAACGAGGTCGGGGCAGACAAGATCACCCATGCGGCGGTCAGCGCTCAACTGGCCAAGTTCCAGGGCCCCGTGGTGATGGGTGCGCCCAAGGTGGAATGCGGCAAGTACTCAGACTCGCCTGCCGTCTGCAATGACCAGGCCCGTTTCTACCAGTACAAGGGCAAGGGCGCGTTCACTGCGCTCACCGGCTGGCTGCGTCCCCCGGCCTGAGTAGGACCGACGAGCGAACGGACACGGTCCATGGATCAGTTGCTGCTCTTCACCCTGCTCGGACTCGGACAGGGTGCCCTCATCGCCGGTATAGCCCTCGGTGTCGTTGTCACCTATCGGGGATCCGGCATCATCAACCTCGCAACCGGGGCGGTGGCGATGCTTGCCGGCTACGCGTTCTGGGCGCTGCGGTCCGACCACTTCGGCGTCTCCATGGGACCCGCCGTGTCGCTGGTCGGAGCACTCGTCGCCGCCGCGGTCGCCGGACTGCTCAGTGAGTACCTCGCCTTCCGGCCTTTGCGGAACTCGCCTCCCCTGGCCAAGCTCGCCGCCTCGCTGGGGCTGCTGCTGACGGCGCAGGCCGCCGTGCTGCTCGGGTTCGGCACCGAGCCCCGGCAGATGCCGAGCCTGCTTCCGGACCGGGCAGTGGCGGTGTTCGGGGCGATCGTCCCGGTCGACCGGTTCATCCTGGCCGGGGTGGTCGTCGCGCTGACGCTTGTACTGGCCGCGTTCTACCGGTGGACCCGGTTCGGTCTGGCCACCCGGGCCGCCTCCGAGAACGAACAGGCCGCTTTGCTGGCCGGACTGTCGACGAGGGAACTCTCCCTCGCGGGCACGCTGATCGCCAGCGTCGTCGCCGGCGGGCTCGGTGTGCTGGCGGCCCCCATCGTCCAACTCGACTCGGCCACACTGCCGTTGCAGATCGTGCCGGCCCTCGCCGCGGCACTGTTCGCCCGATTCATGTCTCTGGGCATCGCGTGCACGGCGGGTCTGCTGATCGGTGTGCTCCAGTCGGTGCTCTCCTACCTGTCGACACAGAGCTGGTTCCCCACCGACAACGGCAACGCCCTGCCCGGTGTACAGCAGCTCCTCGTCTTCGCCTGCATGACCATTGCGCTGTTCCTGCGCGGGGCCGAGCTGCCCGGCCGTGGCGAGGACACACAGCAGCGACTGCCGGCCGTGCCCCTTCCCGAGCGGCTCCTGCGGACAACGCTGGTGTCGGCGGCCGTCTGCGCCGTCGCACTTGTGGTCTTCCCGTTCGACTTCCGGCAGGCGTTGACCAACTCCCTGATCGGCGCTGTCATCATCATGTCCATCATCGTGATCACCGGCTACGTCGGACAGATCTCGGTCCTGCAGCTGGCCCTCTCCGGTACGGCGGGCTTCCTGCTGTCCCATCTGACGGCCGGTGCCCACGTTCCCTTCCCTTTCGGCCCGCTGATCGCGGTGGCTGCGGCGACCGCCCTAGGCGTCGCCATCGGGGTATCGGCGCTGCGCGTGCGCGGAGTGAGTCTCGCCGTTGTCACCCTGGCCGCCGCCCTGGCCATGGAGCAGGCGCTGTTCGCCAACTCCTCCTTCGGCGGCCTGGGCGGCGTTCAGGTTCCCTCTCCAGAGCTCCTCGGTATCTCGCTCGGCACGGACGCGTCCTTCCGAGGGGTCGACGGCTCTGAGCCGAGCCCGGTATTCGGTTTCCTCGTTCTGGCGGTCACCGTCGCGATCGGCTTGTACGTGGCCCATCTGCGCCGCACCTCACTTGGCCGGCAGATGCTAGCCGTGCGCTCCAACGAGCGCGCGGCGGCCGCGGCCGGGATCAACGTCCGCAGCGTCAAGGTCGCAGCGTTCAGCATCAGCTCGTTCGCCGCGGCGATCGCGGGCACCCTCTATGCCTACAACTTCTCGTCCGTGAGCGCCGGCCGCTTCACCGCGCTGGCCTCTCTCGGGCTCATCGCATTTGCCTACGTCGGAGGGATCACCATGGTCTCGGGCGCCGTCTTCGCCGGACTGCTGTCCACTGAGGCGCTTGTCCCGCACGCCCTGCAGGAGTGGTTCGGGATCAGCGGCACTTGGGCCCTGCTGTTCGCCGGGGTCTCCTTGATCGTCACCCTGGTCATGAATCCGGACGGCGTGGCGGGCGCACGGTACCGCAGCAAGCAGACCAAGCGCCGTCGGCGAGCCGCACCTCCGAAGGCGGAGAGCGGCCCGGCACCGGCGGACGGCCCAGCACCGCACACAGCCGAGGTGACCGGATGAACGGGCTGACCGTACGGGACCTCAGCGTCAGCTACGGGGGCGTCCACGCCCTGTCCGGCGTCGACCTCGACGTCGATGAGGGGCAGCTCGTCGGGCTCATCGGCCCCAACGGGGCGGGCAAGACCACCTTCATCGACGCCGTGACCGGATTCGTCCGTCACGGCGGACGGGTGGAACTGGCTGGGGAAGACCTCACCAGGCTGCGCCCCCACACCAGGGTGCGGCACGGACTGGCGCGGACTTGGCAGAGCATCGAGCTGTTCGACGGACTCAGCGTCGCGGAGAACGTGGCCGTGGCCGCCGCGCAGCAGTCCGGATGGGCCGCAACTTGGCGGGAGACCTTCACCAGGCCCGTAGGCCTCGGCGGCGACATCCAGGAGGCGCTCTCCGTCGTAGGTCTCGACCACCGGGCCGACACGCAGGCCGTCGATCTGTCCCAGGGCGAGCGCAAGCTGGTGGGGGTCGCCCGTGCTCTGGCCGGCCGGCCCCGCGTGCTGTGCCTGGACGAGCCGGCGGCCGGGCTGGACAGCGAGGAGAGCATCCGGCTGGGGCGGCGGCTGCGCGCCGTCGTCGACGCCGGCACCGGGATGCTGCTGGTCGACCACGACATGGCACTCATCCTCGACGTGTGCGACACCGTCGTGGTGCTGGACTTCGGCAAGGTCATAGCCTCCGGTCCGCCGGACCGGGTGCGGGAGGACCCCACAGTCATCGCCGCCTACCTCGGCGGCGCGGCGGCCCCGGCACAGCGGGAGACATCATGAACGACCCCACCCTTAACATCGACGGCCTCACCGCCGGGTACGACGGTGTCGCCGCCGTCAGAGATCTGCGTATCACCGTCGGGCGCGGCGAGGTCGTGGTCCTCTTGGGGGCCAACGGCGCCGGCAAGACCACCACGCTCAAGGCGGTCTCAGGGCTGGTTCGCCCCCTCGGCGGGACCATCTCCCTCGATGGCGAGTCCCTCGGGAAGACCACGCCGAGTGCCCGGGCCAAGCAGGGAATTGCCCACGTTCCCGAAGGCCGCGGCATCTTCGCGGGCCTCACTGTCGCCGAACACCTGCGACTGGGTCACCGGCGCGAACGCCTCGACCCGGACGAGGTCTACGAGCGCTTCCCGGCCCTGACCCGGCTGAAGAACCGGCGCGCCGGACTACTCTCCGGCGGTGAACAGCAGATGCTCGCTGTCGGCCGGGCCCTCGCTCGCCGTCCCAGATTGCTCCTACTGGACGAGCTGAGCCTCGGCCTGGCCCCGGTGATCGTCGAGCAACTGCTCCCCGTCATCCGCCGGTTCGCCGACGACACCGGGTGCGGTGTCCTGCTGGTCGAACAGCACATCGAGCTCGGCCTTGAGATCGCCGACCGGGGGTACGTGCTGTCTCACGGGGAGGTCGCCGTCGAACGACCCGCGCGGGAACTCGCGGAGGACCGAGGCCTGATCCTCACGAGCTACCTGGGGGGTGGCTGATCGCCGACGGAACCGGTGATGTATCAGCGGCAAGGACCAGCCGAGATTCGAGACAAACATGGGCTGCCGACGTGTCACATGGTCTTCAAGAGGAACCACAGAAGCCCTGTTGTGCCAGGATCGTCGGCGCGGCATCGAAGTCTTCGCTCTATACCTAGCGCTTGGGCGTGGAGTCTGGTGCCGCGATGAAGCCGGCACGGGGCCGCTTGCTCGGATCATCCGGGGAAAGCCATGGACGGCGGCCCCTTTGGACGACGCCATCTTGACGCCGGTACGCAGGTCCATGGAATTGGGAGTCCGTGAGGAACAGGTCGAGTCGGTGCTTGAGGCGAGCAGCATCGCCGCGGGACAAGGCAACGCCTATGCCTTGGCTGCTACTTCGGTACGAACGTGGACTTGGCCCGCGCAATTATGTGGTGGCGCACGTAGGCCTTTGGCAGCCGACTGCGGTGCCGTGTGCTGCCCTGCCGATAGCGGGCGAACGCACGGCGACACGGCATACGTTCGGGCTGCTCTTCAGCGAGCCGTTCGCTGGCCAAAACTGCTGGCGGAGAAGGTCATAGAAGCCAGTCGCCACTGACAAGTGGCGAGGTAGCGCCTCCCGTTGCCGTCCGAGGAGCCGGAGTCAGCGTGCACCCCGACCCCCAGTAGAAGACCGCAGCGCTTCCACCACGCCGGTCATGTGCCGGCGCATGGCGGTCTCAGCCGCCGCCGGATCTCCGGCTGTGACGGCCTCGACGACGTCCAGGGTTCGGAGAGCGATGTGGCGGTCCGGTTGCCCATCAGCGACACCACGTCCGGCTGCCGAACGGTCCGCGCACGGAGCTCCTGGATGATCCTATGTGCCGTCTCATGGCCAGCGATGTCGTACACCAACTCGTGCAGCCGTGTGCTGAGTTCGCCATAGCGCGTCAGGCGCCCGCGGTCGAACGCCTCGCGCATGTCGGCCGTCAATGCGCGCAGCGTTTCGGTCTGTTCGCGATCGACCCGCTCCGCAGCGCGGCCGGCCACCAGGCCTTCGAGCGTTGCCCGGGCCTCCACGACATGCAAGGCCTCGGCCAAAGAGATCGCGCGGACACATGCGCCACGGTTGCGCACGATCTCCACGAGTCCCTGTGCCGCCAGCCGCCGCAGTGCCAGGCGCACGACCGATCGGCTGGCGGCGAACTGCTCACCACATGTCCACCTCTACAAGGCGCTGCCCAGGTACGAGTTCCGCGCAAGATCTCCGCCCGGATCGCGGCCGCGACCCGCGTCTCGAAGTCCGTCCCCTCTGTGCTCTCGTGGTCCTGGTGAGAACTAAGCCCGGTCCACGTAACTGACGCCGAGTTCGGCGAGCCGAGGGCGCAGTCCGTAGTAGTCGACGCCGAGCTCACCCGAACTCAGGACGTCCCGTGTGGCGGCTTCCTTCGCGATCCGCTCCTCGGCCCGCACAGCAGTTTGCTCCGCCTCGTCGCGTGGCACCACCACGACGCCGTCGTCATCGGCGACGACGACGTCACCGGGGGAGACCAGTACACCGCCAAGTGTCACCGGCACGTTGACCGAGCCCGGGGATGCCTTCACCGTGCCCTGGGCCGAGACGGCGCGTGTCCAGACATGGAATCCCATCTCCCGCAGTTCGGTCGTGTCCCTGACCCCAGCGGCGGTGACCAAGCCGATCACCCCCCGCGCGGCGAGGGACGTGGCCAGCAGTTCGCCGAACATGCCGTCCGTGGACGGCGAGGTGGTGGTCACGACGAGGATGTCCCCAGGCCGGCACGTCTCCACGGCTGCGTGGATCATGAGGTTGTCCCCCGGATGTGAGCTGACCGTCACCGCGGTTCCAGCGATTCGTACGTCCGTCTGGTTCGGCCGCAGTTCCGTCCCGGCGAATCCGCGGCGCCCCATGGCCTCATGAACCGTCGACACGCCGGCTTCGGCGAGCCGGGCGACGATCTTCGGATTGGTTCTCGTGATGTTCCTGACGACGACGTGACGGCCGGGCATGGCCCCTCCAGATGATGGGTTCACAACGGGTGATTAAGGTGTTGGCTGGTCAGATGGTGTCTTCGCTGAGCGACTTGAAGAGGACCCGGTCGGTGGCAGTGTCCGATGCGGGCGTGGAAGGTCTCGTGCATCCTGCGGATGGGCGGACTCAGCCCGCCGAGCACGATCAGCCAGAGCCACAGCTCCACGCTCCAGGCGCCGCTGCGGGCATGGATGGCACCGCCCCCGATGACTGCAACAATGTCCCGTATATTCCGGTCCATCCATGTGTGTCGGTTCGCGCCCGTCCTTCGGTGATCTCCTGGGTGTTCTCTGCCTTGGTGGGGCTGTGAACCCGCCGAGTCGTAGGGCGTAGGAGGTGGCGAGCCCCCATGTGACCTCAGCCAAGGCTCCGCTTCCCTGCTGCCGTCGTTGGCGCGAGTGGATCGTGCAGGTTGCGACGCAGTCGACAGGTTCCAGTGCGGGGGGCCACGATCACGACTCGGCGGCTCGGAGCACCAAGGCCAAAGGCGCTTGGGGAGCCATGACCGCCGTACCCAGCACCAGGCCCGCCTGATCGCGGAGGCGATGCTGGCAAGAGGTAGTGCCTTACCCGACCTGGCGCCGTGGGCGTGCCCGACCAGGACGGCGTCTCGCAGTGCGCAGCCGCCGATGTCTGCCACGCGTGCCATGAGGCCGACATGCGGGCCGGGAAGACGGGTCCGGTCCCACGCTCCGTGACACCCATCCGTACTGCCACGCACCGTTGAGGGTATTCATGTGGTCGAGCCTGTGGATCGCCGCTCCTGGGCGTTCCGCGCCGTCGGCGCGTGGCGACCGTGCCGTGGCGTCGACAGCGATTCGAGGCCCGGCTCGGCGATTTCGCACGAACCCGCAGTTGATGTCTCGACTTCACTAGGGCAGACGGCCCACGTGCTCGACTCCCGCAGGTTGAGAGCCCCGGGGGGCCATGCGGCGTAGTGGTCCCGGACGGCGGCGAGTAGCTCTCCGGGCCCGCAGCAGTAGACCTGCATCTGGGGGTCCGGATCGCCGAGGAACCCGGCGATCCGAGTGGCCCGTATTTATCCTCCGGCCAGACGACCACACGTTCCCGGTAACCGACCAGTTCGGACAGGAAAGGCATGGACGACCGGCTCTGGCCCCCGTACAGGAGGGACCAGTCGGCGCCAAATGCCTCGGCATGGGAGATCATCGGCAGCAGGGGGGCGATGCCGATGCCGTAGGCGACGAACAGGTAGTGCGACGCGGGGTACAGGGGGAAGCCGTTGCGCGGACCGCGGATTCGCAGCTCGCTTCCTGGGCGGGCATGCTCCTGAATCCAGTCGGATCCGTGATTCCCGTCGAATTCCTCCGCCACCGCGATCCGCCAGATGTCCGACTCTGCGGGGGAGCCGCACAGTGCGTACTGCCGCACTTGGGCCGTGCGCAGAACGACGTCGATGTGTGCCCCGGGCTCCCACGGCGGCAGAGCCATGGCCGAGTCCGGCACCAGCTCCAGCGATATGACGCCCCCGGCGACCGCAGATCGCGAGCGGACGGCAACCATCCAGGCATGGTCGGCGCGTATGCGGTCGGGGACCGGATCACCTGCCCCGTCGTGCAGAGCAGCCTTCGTCTGGGGGGTCACATTGATCATCTCCTTGCCGCGGCTGCCATGCGCATGGGCCTCGGCTCAGCCGCGGTTACCGGCGGCGATGTGCGCCATCGGTCGTCGGTGACAGCGCCTCGCGCGGACGCGGCTCACGGGAGCGCACCATCGGGCCACGCCACCGGACGGGAAGCGGGTGCCCATATGCGGGACGCATCGCTGCCAGATCCGCCGTCACGCCAGGGCCTGCACGGTCTGGGGGTAGAGCCGGACATACGCCTCGGCCATCGTCGCGTGCGCCAGACCGAGGTTGGGGCCGGCGTTGCGCTTGAGCTGGACACCACGGCGTTTCGCCAGATCGGTGTAGTAGTCCCACATGTGCTGCTGAGCGGCCAGACACTCCATGGCCTTGCGCTTGTGGTCGAAGACGGGCGTGATGTCGAGCAGCACGTCGGGCTTGAAGTCGCACTGCTCCGGCTGGTGCGGCTCGAAGAAGAACACGGGCGGCGCGCCCAACGGCTCACCGGGGGCGTCGTAGCCGATCGCCTGGGCCAGGACACGGGCCTGCAAGGCCATCCTCGCCGCGGCAGGATGATCCCCGTTGTACGGGTCGACCAGTGTGTGGGTGAGTACCACCGCCGGGTCGACCTCCCGGTACACGCGCACGATGCGGTCCACCAGCTCCGGCGTCTCGAGCAGCGGATAGTCCCCGGCGTCGAGGAAGTCGATCTCCGCGCCCAGCGCACCTGCGGCGCTCATGGCCTCGGCGCGGCGAAGCGCCTTGATGTCGTCGAGCTCGAGGCCGTCCCGCCAGGCACGGGCGGACTCACCGCGCTCCCCGAAGCTGAGGCACAGCACCTTGGCGCGCTGCCCTCGCTCCGTGGCCAGCGCGATGGCGCCGCCGGCCCGCCAGACGAAGTCCCCGGCGTGTGCGCTGATCACAAGCAGCGGGCCGTCGGCCGGGGCAGAGGCGGTCGTGCTCATTACGGGCTCCTGTGGCTCGTAGGGAGGGGCTGGGGCAGGCCATGTCAACGACCGCGACGGTCGACGGAACGAACCGCGGAGCCGGACCGGGCATAGGGGCGTTGATCGGCTCAGGCTCGCGGGCCCGTTGCCAACGCTAGGTGGGCGGGCGCATGCGGCGGAACGCGAGCAATGACGTGTCCGACCGGGCGCTTCGACCGGAGAAGGAACAGGTCATATGACGTAGATTGGGCCTAGGGACCTCGGGCTACGATATTGCCGCCACCCACGGGTTATAGCTGGTTTCCACCAGCGCTGACCATGAATAGCACGCCGTGTGGCCGCATGACCTGCCCGTATGTACCGCCCGTCGGTGGCGGCATCGGTGAGGAGCCTGCCCATGTCTGGTACCCCGTTCGTTGGGTGGGACGATGTTGCCTCTGTCGCACCTGGCGGTCTGGCCCTGATCGACGATTCAGGCCGTTTCATGAAGCTGAACCCTGCCGGGGTGGCGCTCTGCGGCGGGAGCACGGAAGCCGAACTGATCGGCGTACAGTCCCCGTTCGAACTTGGCGAGGGTGCCACCGTGTCGCAGGTGGGGCTTTTGGAGGATCGGCCTGATGAACAGGTGGCGTGCTGGATTCCTGCTTCTGGGCCATCGCGTGAACTTGCGTACCGTGCTCGTAGGGTGCCGACTGATCTGGCACTGACGGTGGTTTCGTTCCGCGACGTGACCGACGAGTGGCAGCGGCAGCGCCGACTCGCAGCGATCGCGCGAACCTCGATAGCGCTTGCCACCGAGGGGTCGTTGGGCGCGACGCTGGACGCGGTGGCCCAGCAGATCGTCCGGACGGACGGCCTGGCCGGCGTGCAAATCTTGATTTTGGACAGCACGGGCAAGGAACTGCGACTGCTGGGATCCGCCGGTCTGCGGCACTGGGATCTGTTCCTCGACCGGTTGCTGGAGTGCCGTGATCGGGGGGCACGCCTGTGCATGCTCGACGCGGTTCGGGATGGCCAGCCGGTCGCAGTGCCCCACCGGTGGGCGCAGATCCACTCAGATCCCGCCTGGGAGCCCCTGCACGCCTACCTGGGGGAACTGACCTGGGACTCCTTCGCCAGCGTGCCGCTGATGGTCCGAGGGCGTGCGGAAGGCGCCCTCAACGCCTACTTCGCGCCCGGCCAGGAGATCAGCAGCCGGACCCTGGAGTTCCTGGCCGCCATGGCGGAGCAGGCCGCGCTCGCCGTCGACTACGCGACGCTGCTGCAACGAGAGCGGGAGGGTGCTCGCCAGGACGAGCGGCAGCGCCTCGCCCGCGATCTGCACGACTCGATCGTCCAGCAGGTGTTCTCGATCGGTATGCAGGCCAACGCGATCGGAGTTCTGGGCGATCGAGGAGGCCATGTACCCGCAGCGGCGGTGCAGCGCTTCGCGGGCGAGGTCGGAGCACTATCTCAGGCCGTTCTGGCCGACCTGCGTGCCATGGTCCACGAACTGCGGCCCTACCCCTTCACCCGGCTCGGACTGGAGGAAGCCGTGAGGGCGCTCGTGCGCAGTACGGAGAACCGTGCAGGCCCCGCCTGCAGGATGGCGTTCTCGAAGGGACTGGAAGCACTGGGGCCGGAACTCGCCGAGGACGTCTACCGGATCACGGCTGAGGCGATTCACAACATCGTCAAGCACGCCGAGGCCACGAGCGTCACCGTACGTCTGGTGCTGCGGGACCACACACTCGTCGCCACGGTCGCCGACGACGGAAACGGGCTGGTCACCGATACACCCAGTACTGATTCGGAAGGCTGCCGAGCGGGTCCCGCAGGGCCCCGCGACCACGGCTACGGACTCACCACCATGCGGGAAAGGGCGGAACGATGGGGAGGCACCATGAAGATCAAGTCACGTTCGGGAAGAGGCACGACAGTGCGGGTGGTCATACCGCTGCCCGTCCAGCTACCGGAGCCGGTACCTACGGAATCGACCGCAGACGCCAACGATCTGCAGACGGTACCCCTGTGAAGGGCGTCGTGCCGAGGCGGACGCGGGTGGTGATCGTGGACGACCACGCAGTCGTCCGGCGGGGTATCCGCGCCTACCTGGACGTTCTGGACGACATGGAGGTAGCAGAGGAGGCCGCTAACGGCCAGGAGGCCCTCGCGCGCCTGGACTGGATGGCGGTGAACCACCGCCTACCGGACGTCGTGCTGATGGACCTCCTGATGCCGAGGATGGACGGGCCCACCACTATCGGGGCGATCAAGCAGCGATATCCCGAGGTCCAAATCGTGGTGCTCACCAGTTTCGGCGAGATGGAGCGTGTGCACGCCGCGCTCGCTCAGGGAGCGGCCGGCTATCTCCTCAAGGACGCGGAGGCGGGCGAGGTGGTCTCCGCCATCCGTGCGGCGGCCAGAGGAGAGGTGTTCCTCGACCCTGCGGTAGCCCGAGGACTCACCCAGCAGATCGTCTCGCCCCCGACAGGACTCGCGGCCCTCACGGGACGTGAACGGGACGTCCTCGTCCTCGTCGCCGAGGGACGGTCGAACCAGCAGATCGCCGACGAGCTGGTGATCAGTGAACGCACGGCACGCACTCACGTCAGCAACGTGCTGCGCAAACTCCGAATGACGTCCCGCACGCAGGCCGCGCTGTTCGCCGTGCACCAGGGGCTGGTACCGCACCAGCCGCCTGAGGCTGGCCCTCACCGTGCGTGAGGGGACAATGAACTGGCTTGCGACATATGTCGCAGGCTCCGTCGGCGGACTTGACCGGGCGGATCGGGTCAAACGACTCGCGACCAGGACCACGCCGCGACATAGGCTCACAGCAACGGTCCAGTGCAGGGATCTCCGTGTCGAGGGGCCGACGGGACGGCGGGACGCGTTTTCCGATTTCAGATGCAAGGAGGCATCCTCAATGTCCGATGTGGAGACGGCAGGGCTGTCGGCACCGTCCACGGCGTACAAAATCGTGGATACGCCGCAGCTGTACAAGGACGTGATCGAGCGGTACGGAGTGGACGGCAGCCATATCGGGATGTCGGAGGAGGAAAGTCCGTGGATTCCTTTCGGGGAAGGTGCGGCGATCCGGCATCTGGCGTTCGACGTGCGCAGCAACACGTTCAGCAACATCCTGTGGATCAAGGGTCCAGGGGTGGTCGGGACGCACAACCACCGGGGGACGGTGGTGATGGTGTGCCTGGAGGGCAGCTGCCGGTACCTGGAGTACGACTGGGTGGCGGGGCCGGGAAGCTTCATCTACGAGACGCCGGGGCTGTCGCACACACTGGTGACTGATCATCCGGAGGGTGTGAAGCTGTTCGGCTGGCTGCAGGGGCCGATCGACTTCTTCGACGACCAGGGCGAGTTCCTCGAGACACTCGATGTGTGGTGGTACATCAACCACTACGAGACGTACTGCCGGGAGAACGGCGTCCCAATCAACAAGAAGCTGTACCTGTGACTTGACGGGGCGGGAGGTCCCGCACCCGGGGCGGTTCACAGTCCTTGGGAAAGGCCAGCCGGGCCACCTCGGTGGTCTGAGCCGGAACCTCGCCCGGCAGACGTGGACGCAGCGACACCTCGATCACCTCACGCTCGCGCCCCCACGCCGATCCAGCCATCATCCCGCCGCAAGGTCATTTGGCGACCACGCCGAATTCGCCAACGGTGTCCGCGAAGTGGTGTAGCGATGTGGAGTCTACGACTCCGCAGGTCGCATGGGCCGACAGGGCCGACGCCCGGTCAGGGGCCTCGCCCGCGGCCTGGAACAGCATCGGTATCACCCAAGGAACCGTGGCGGTGCTTGCCACCGAGGGTGTGTGTCAATTTAACGGCCCTGTCTCACTTTCGGTGGTGACGCAGAGTCGTGAGGAGTCGTTGGTATCCGTGTGATGGGTGTCAACGAGCTATTACAGACGGTGTTTTCAGGGCTGTCCCCGCTGGTCATCGAGGATGTGGTCGACGAGGGCGAGCGGGTCGTGGTGCGGGCACGTACTCCGCAGGACACTGCGGTCTGTCCGGTGTGCGGGGCGTCGTCGGGGCGGGTGCACGGCTATCACTGGCGGACGGCGGCCGACGTACCGGTCGACGGCCGGCGGGTGGTGGTCCGTGTACGGGTGCGGCGTCTGGTGTGTCCCACCCGCGGTTGCCTGCACACCTTCCGCGAACAGGTGCCCGGAGTGCTGGACCGATACCAGCGGCGTACGACGCGTCTGACCAGGCAAGTCAAGGCCGTGGTCAAGGAGTTAGCGGGCCGGGCCGGGGCGCGTTTACTGACGATACTGGCGGTGAGCCTGTCGCGTCACACGGCCCTACGCGCCCTGCTGAGGATGCCGTTGCCCATCGGGCGGGTGCCCCGTGTGATCGGCGTCGACGACTTCGCTCTGCGCCGGCGGCACCGCTATGCCACCGTGATCATCGACGCCGAGACCCATGAACGGATCGACGTGCTGCCCGACCGCACCGCCGACACCCTGGAAGCGTGGCTGCACGAGCATCCGGGCATCGAGGTCGTGTGCCGTGACGGCTCGGCGACCTATGCCGAGGCCATCCGCCGTGCCCTGCCTGACGCGGTGCAAGTCGGTGATCGCTGGCATTTATGGAAGAACCTGTGCGAAGCCGCCCTGAGCGAGGTGAAGGCACACAGCGCCTGCTGGGCCACCGAACTGGACGCCCCAATCTACGACGGGCCCCGCGCCCAGACCACCCTCGAACGCTGGCACCATGTCCATGGCCTGCTTGACCAGGGCGTGGGCCTGCTCGAATGCGCCCGCCGCCTGCAACTGGCCCTGAACACCGTCAAACGATACGCCCGAGCAGACCGGCCCGAGCGCATGCTCCGCGTCCCCAAGTACCGTGCCAGCCTGGTCGATCCCTACCGCGAGCACCGGCGCAAACGCCGAACTGAAGACCCCGGCGTCCCCGTCCTGCACCTCTTCGAAGAGATCAAGGCCCTCGGCTTCACGGGCTGCCTGAACCTCCTGCACAAGTACATCAACCAAGGCCGCGCGGACGCCGACCGCAGCCATATCTCGCCACGTCGACTCGCCCGGATGCTGCTGACCAGGCCCGACAACCTCAAGGCCGAGCAGCACGAGCTCCTGGCCAAGCTCACCGCCGCCTGCCCCGAGATGACCCAACTGGCCGCAGGCATCAGGGACTTCGCCCCGCTCCTTACGCCACACACCGACAACCCCGATGCGCTCACGCGCTGGATCGCCCAAGTCCGAACAGCCGATCTGCCCCACCTACACGCTTTCACCCGGGGCCTGGACCGGGACATCGACGCCGTGATCGCCGGGCTCACGCTTCCGTACAGCAACGGCCCAACCGAGGGCGTCAACACCAAGACCAAACGGATCGCGCGCCAGATGCACGGACGAGCAAGCTTCACCCTGCTCCGGCACCGCATCCTCCTCGGATAACAGCACGCTCCGTCACCACCGAAAGTGAGACAGGGCCGTTCATTAGACACTCCCTTCCGCGGCGCTCCGTTCCGGCCTTTGTAGCGCGGGTGTTGTTCGCGGTGGCAGTAGAGGGGTGCGGATAGTGGCGTCGGCGCCTTGGTAGGCATGGTCTGCCAGCAGGAGAATCTGTCGGATGAGACAGGCCTGGACGATGCCGTGGGCGCGGGCCGCAGTCAGGTCATGATTCCGTCCCGGCGTCGCGCGGGAGGACTAGAGCAGGGTCCCGTTCGGGCGTGCGACGATGCACGTTCATGCCGTGCTGCTTGTGTTTCTGCAAGTAGTACCGGCTCGTCCGCAGCCACCCGGTCGGTCGGGATCAGTCCACCAGCTCGTACATACAGAACCAACAGAGCCCCCCCGGGGTGTCAGCAGTGTCGAGTGGAATCAACACCGCCAGCGACCAGGGGCCTGCTCTGTCACCACCCTCGACCAGGCCTCTTCACCCTTGGACCCACAGAATGAAAGAGGTTTAGTTAGGGCGTGCCGCCAGCGAGTCCGATCCGGTAGGCCAGGACGACTGCCTGGACCCGGTCGCGCAGGTCGAGCTTGGTAAGGATGCGTGACACGTAGGTCTTGACGGTCTCGGGTGTGATGAACAGGGACGCCGCGATCTCGGCGTTCGACAGCCCTTCGGCGATGAGTTCGAGCACTTCCAGCTCGCGAGGTGTCAGCGTGCGCACGACGTTTTCACGCGCCGTGCGGGAGGGGTCGCCCGGGCGCAGCCGTTCGGCGAAGTGACCGATGAGCGTACGCGTCACCGCCGGTGCCAGCAGGGCCTCACCCCGGGCGACGGTGCGGACGCCGTTGACCAGTTCGGCCGGGGGAGAGTCCTTGAGTAGGAAGCCGCTGGCGCCGACGTGGAAGGCGTCGTAGACGTAGGCGTCAACGTTGAAGGTGGTGACGACGAGGATCTTCGGCGGATCGGCGGCGTCGGGTCCGGCCAGGCGGCGGGTGGCCTGGATGCCATCCAGCAGGGGCATCCGGATGTCCATCACCACCACGTCGGGGCGCATGCGCGTCGCCGCCTCGACCGCCTCGAGGCCGTTGGCGGCCTCGCCGACGACCTCCATGTCGGGCTGTGCGGAGAAGATCGTTGCGTAGCCGGTGCGCACCAGTTCCTGGTCGTCGCAGACGAGCACGCAGATAGGCCGGTCGGTCACGGGTAGGTCACTCCTGATCGGGTCCGGACGGGATCCGCGCCCGGACGGTGAATCCGCCGTCCGGGCCCGGGCCGGCCTCCAGTTCACCGTCGAGCACGCGGATGCGCTCGCGCAGGCCGGCCAGGCCCCGGCCGCCGACCGGCAGCTCCGGAGTGCGGGGAGGGGACGCGGAGCCCGCTGGTCCTTCCGTCGCGGATTCCTCGGTCGTCACCTCGACCTCCATGTGCCACGGGTGGTGGTTCACCAGGACGTGGGTGCGTGCTCCGGCCGCATACTTCATCGCGTTGGTCAGCGCCTCCTGCACCACGCGATAAGCGGCCAGCTCGGCCGCGGCCGGCCGCGGCCGGCGTTCGCCGACTTCGATGAATTCGACCGGCTGACATGCGGCCCTGGCCTGCTCGACCAAGTCTGCGATCGCGCCCTGGGCCGGGGTCCGGTCCGGGAGCGCCGTGTCGCCGGTCGCCTCCAGCACGCCGAGCAGATAGCGCAGTTCGGTCAGCGCCCGCCGCCCGGTATCGGATACCGATGTCAGCCCCGCCGCGGCCCGCTGTGTATCGGAGACCAGCAGGAACTGTGCCGCATCGGCCTGCACCACCATGGCAGTCACGTGATGGGTCACCACGTCATGCAATTCGCGGGCGATCCGGGCACGTTCGGCGGCGGTGGCGGCCTCGGCGGCCAGCCGCCGTCGCTGGACCTCCTGCTCCCGCAATCTGCGCATCATGCAACCGGCCAGCCAGGCCAGAGCGGTGACCAGATAGAAGACGAAGTAGTCGCTGAACCCATGCGGTGAGCCGAGGTGGTGCAGCACCAAGGCCAGCATGGTGTAGCCGACGGTCGCCGCGGCGGCAGCGGTGCGGCGCAAGCGCAGGAGGTGAGCTCCGGCGGAGTAAAGAGCCAGATATAGCCCGAGGCTGGCGAACGTCGTCGGGTAGCCCAGGGCCTGATCGGCGGCGAACGCGGAGCCGATGACCGCCAGCACAGTCGCCGGGAACCTTCGTCGCACGGCCAGCGGCAGCGCTTGCGCCAGGGCCAGCACGACGCTCAGCACGTCGGCTGGGCGGCGAGGCAGGTCGCCGATCTGCGCACCGACCTTCGACAGCGCCGGAGCGAAGGCCAGCACCGCAAGGGCCGCCGCCAGCACACCGTCCTCGACCAAAGCATCCCGCCGTCCCAGCAAGCCAGCCACGCCTCGCGGCGAAACCAGCCGACGAGGCGGGGCGGTCGTGTTCACTGGCGGTTCCTCCGGTCGGCGCGTCGTGAGGGCACCACATTGCCAGCTCGGCGGGCGGCGGCGAACATCGGCACCGCAAGCAGCAGGCCGATCAACACCGGGATGACCGAGGCCTCCAGGCCGAAGCCGCCGCCGGTCAGCAGGTGCCAGCCGCTCGTGCGCACGCTAAACAGCCGAGCGTCGGGGGTATGCCCAGAGACCGGGACACCCAGCAACTGCTCGGTAGTGTTCCAGGCGAAGTGCACGCCTACTGCCAGCCACATGCTGCGCCGCCACAGGAACGCCGCCCCCAACGTAACGCCGGCCTCGGTCGCTATCGCTACTCCACTCCATAGCGTGGCCCCGGGGTTGGCCAGGTGTGCTGCGCCGAAGAACAGCGCGGTAGCCGCGACTGCGACCCGACTGCCCCACCGCTGCTCGATTGCCTGCAGCGCCACCCCACGGAACATCAGCTCCTCGGTCAACGCCGTCCCCGCCTGCACCGACAGCACCGAGGTCAGCGTTCCGGCGACGGCGTGGTGCGCCCACGAGAACGAGTACCCGCCGAAGGCCGCGATCAGCAGCGTCGAGACCGCGACGAACCCCAGCCCGATTGCGCTGCCCAGCAGCGCCTGCCGCCCGGCGCCGCGCCAGGCGATCTCCGGGGTGGCCCGCCGCGCCACGCGGCGCATCACCACCCAATACACGCCCACCGCGACGACCCCTCCCAGCACTGGCACAGGGCCCGGCCCGGTCGCCGTCACACCCGCGACCAGACCCACCCCCATCAGCCCGACCAGCGCCCATCCCAGTGGGGCATGCACAATCCGACCCCAGCGGCCGCGACCCCGGCCGGATCGCACCGGCCCGTGGTCGTCGCGGCGAACATCCGTCGTGCTCATCGACAGCCTCCCAGCCTTCCGGCCACCTCAGCGGCGACCTGCGCCACCCACGCTAGGGATTCGACCGCACCCCACGGATCACCCGCCGGCGGACGAATCCAGTAGCTCCCATGGGGGATGCGCGGCGGCGATCACACCTCCATGCGGGGCTGTCCGCTGGTCGCGCTGAGGCCGCCGTCGACCGGAACCTGAGCGCCAGTGATGTAGACACTCCTTGGTGCCGCGGCGGTGGGAAGAGAGGCTACGGTGCGGGCACGGGAACGACGTTGCCCGCCGCGTTGCAGCGAACGGTCCAGGGCCTCTCGTAACCCTCCTCGTAGACCCGTACGTCCACGTCGGGGGATTGTTCAGGTTCACGGCGCCGTTGGCGCCGTGCGCGATCAGTCCGTCGAGTGGCGGTACCTCGGTGGTCAGGCCGCGGGCGCGTTCGGCGGCGTCGGGGCCATTGAGGAGCAGGTCGAGTGCCTGTTGCGGGGTCAGGGGGGTGTCGACCTGGCGGGTGACGGCCTGGATGCCGTAGGGGCTGACGAAGTAGAGCTGGGCATAGTGGTGCACGGAGCCCGGTTCGCGGAGGCCGGACGCCGGGGCGCCGGCTCGGACAGGGCCGGTGGAGCCGATGCCGCAGCCTGCCGACAGCATGGCCACCACGGCTACGAGGCAGGTGAGCCGGCGTTTCATGGGTGGTCCTCCTGCCGGGGCGTGCGCGGGAGTGTGAGGGTGAACACCGCGCCGCCGTTGGGGAGGTTGGCGGCGGTGAGGGTGCCGTGGTGCAGTCGTACGTTCTCCAGCGCGATGGCGAGTCCGAGGCCGCTGCCCTCGGACCGGCCCCTGGCGGCGTCCGCTTTGTAGAAGCGGTCGAAGACATGCGACAGGACTTCGTCGGGGATGCCGGGGCCGTCGTCGGCGACCTCGATCACGAGGGACTCCTGCGTGGCAGTCGCCCGGACCGTGACGGGAGCGGCGCCGTGGCGCAGCGCGTTGCCGATCAGGTTGGCGAGGACGACGTCGATGCGCCGCGCGTCGACCCGGATGCGCGGGTCGTCCTCGGGAAGCTCGGTGATCACCTCGTCCGGCTCGCGCCAGCCGCGCAGGTGAAGCGTCTTGTGGACGACGGTGCGCAGACTCACGTCGTCAAGGTGCAATACCGCCGCACCCGCGTCGAGGCGGGAGATCTCCATGAGGTCCTCGATCACGCCGGCCAGCTTGCGGGTCTCGTCGCTGATGAGGAGGACCGCGTCGGCGGTGTCCGGAGGCAGGATGCCGGAGCGGGCGTCCTCGTCGAGGGCGTCGGTGACAGCGGCCATAGCGGCGAGCGGCGTCCGCAGCTCGTGCGAGACGTCCGCGGCGAACCGACGGGCATTGGTCTCCATCCGCCGCAGTTCGGCGCCGTCCCGCTCCAGTGTGGCCGCCATAGTGTTGAAGGTGCCGGTCAGCGCGGCGAGTTCGTCCTTGCCGACGATGTCCAGGCGCGTGTCCAGGGCACCCGAGGTGATCTTTTCGGCGGCCGTACGCAGCTGCCGCACGGGACGCAGCACCCGGTGGGCCGCGAACAAGGCGGGCACGACGGCGAAGGCGAGCTTCGGGACGGCACCCGCCCAGGCCGCGGTGATCAGGGCAGAGACGTCGGCCTGTTCGCCGTCCAGTGACACAACGGCGTAGGCGACCAGCCCCGATGGTTTCTCCGCTGCATCGCGCCTACCGGTGTAGCGGATCGGCATGCCGATGAGCAGCCGGGGCCCGTCGGCGTCCTCCACACGCTCGTAGAAGGTGGCGTCGCCGTTCTCCGCCACGTCGCGCAGGGCGCTGCTGACGTCGCCCGAGCTGCCGATGAAATGGCCCGCCATTGCGGGCGACGGCCGTGCGCCAGCCACGGGCGGCCGAGGCACTGTCCAACTGGCGCGCGAAGACGCGCAGATCCGCGTCGGTGGGATCGGCCGGAAGGTTGGGGGCGAGCGAGTCGATCTGGAGGCGCAGGTCGCGGACGGCGCTGTTCTGGGTGCGGTCCACAATCGCGCTGCGGGCCTCTTCGATCTTGGAGCGCAGCCGCATCACACAGGCGTCGACCAGGCGGGCGTCCGCGTAGTAGCTGTGCTCCCAGATGTCCTCCAGCAGCTGCTGGCGGCTGAAGGTCCGCTCCGGGGCGGCGCTGAGGAAGAGCAGCAGCTTCAACTCGGAGGGGGCGAGCGGGAGTTCTTCGCCGTGCTTGCGGACGATCAGCGCGTCGCGGTCGATCTCGAGATCGCCCACCAGGGTCGGGCCGGCGCCTGTGTCGGTGTCGGCCTGGGCAGGGGCGACGCGGCGCAGCACCGCGCGCATCCGGGCCTCGATGACCGCGGCGCTGGCGGGTTTGACGACGTAGTCGTCGGCGCCCGTCTCGAGGCCGATCACGACGTCGATGTCGTCGCCGCGCGCGGAGAGGATCACGATGGGGACCCGGCTGGTCTCGCGGATGCGGCGGCATACTTCCAGGCCGCTCATGCCGGGCAGCATCAGATCGAGCAGCACCAGATCCGGCTTGATGGCAACCAGGGCATCGAGACCGTCTTCGCCGGTGCCGACCGCCTCGGTCTCGTGCCCGTTGCGGGACAGGCCCAGGACGACACCGCGGCGCACGGCCGGATCGTCCCCGATCAACAGGACACGCGTCATGTACGGGTCCCCTTCCACGGTGAGCGTGTTGTGCCGACCATTGTGTGGGCGGTCGGGGTGAGGATCGGGATCCGGAGGTCACTCCAACTGGCCGATGTCGACCGTGCCCGCCCCCGACACCGGCTCGGGCACCGCTGCCCACAGGATGGCTCCGGCCAGGGCCACCGCGACCATAGCGATCACTCCACGCCTGCCGCGCGCCCACCCCAGCCGAAAGCGCACCGCATCCTCGACGAACCGCTTCGTCACCGCGGCGGCCACCAGCGACACCGCGATCGCGACGACGGTTGCACCCCAGTCCCCGAGCACCGACAGTCGGGGCAACAGCAGCAGGTACACCGGCCAGTGCCACAGATACAGGCTGTACGACAGCTCTCCCAGGCCCTGCGGCACGCGGCTGCCCGTGATCCGTGCCGCCCAGGTGCCTGGCACCTGAGCCATTAAGACGATCAGTACGGCCGCGGCGAGAGAGTGGAGGAAGAGCCCGCCTTGGAAGAGCAGGGGCGCCGTCTCGCCCTCGGTCACAGCCCACGCCACCGCCAGCGCGCACCCCAGGAACAGACACACGACGTCGGCCGCGCGGCGCGGCACGCGGCGCACGAGGTTGCGCACCGGCGCGGTGGCCGCGAGCGCCCCGAGCAGCAGGGCGGCGCCACGGGTGTCGGTACCCTCATAAGCGCGGGTGGTGTCCACCGCGGCCCCCAGCGAGACGGTCAGGGCGAGGGAGACCAGGGCCCCCGCGCCGGCGAGCGAGGCCACGAGCCGCTCACCGCACCGCCCCCGGGCGGCCACTGCCACCAGCAGCGGCCAGGCCAGGTAGAACTGCCACTCCACGCCGATGCTCCACAGGTGGGCGAAGACGCGGGTGTCGGAGGCGTGCCAGTAGCCCACCTGCTCCGCGATGTAGTGCCAGTTGACCGCCTGGGCCCCGACCCAGGGCATGTCGTCGAGCGCAAAGCGCAGCTGTGCCCTGCTCCCCCAGGCCCACGTGGCCGCTACGGCCATGACTACCACGCAGACGAGAGCGGGGAGCAGGCGACGGGCACGGCGACCCCAGAACACGGACAGGGCGATCCGGCCGCGCCCCTTCGCCTCGCCGAGGAGCAGCCCGGTGATCAGGTAGCCGGAGAGCACGAAGAACAGGTCGACGCCGAGAAACCCGCCCGGTAGATGCCCGGCGTGGAAGAGCAGCACGGCCGCGACCGCGAACCCGCGCAGCCCGTCGAGAGCTGCTATGTGCGCACGGCCCACCCCGCTGCGGCGTGCCGCACGGTGCCGGGCAGGCACCGTGCGGCCGCGGGCGGTCGCGGGCAACGGAAGACGCGAAAGCATGAAGTCAACCGTTCCGTCAGGCGGCACAGCCGAGCTTGCTGTATCGCTCATCACCGGTCCAGGATTCCTGGGCCCAGGAGTCCACCGACGCCGGCGTGAAGCTTTCCTGCTCGCCGAGCTTGTCGGTGAACCACTTGGCGAAGGCGGCCGCCCCCTGTTGGCAGTTGTGGATCCCGTCCGCGGCACGCTGTGCCTTCTCCGCCGAGGCGTCGGTGCCCCACAGTTGCGCGGCATCGAAGAACGCCGCCGTGCCACCGCTCTTCCCGGCGACTTCCGCGGCTGCCTTGGGAGCGGTGCGCATCTGCGCCTCGTGTTGCCGGTAGAACTTGTCGATCTTGATGGGCGGCGGCGAAACGAACACCACCTTGGCCCCGGCGTCCTTGGCCGTGTCGACGGCCTTCTCGTAGGCAGCCCGCTGCTGGTTCTGGCTTCCCCAGTCGTACGTCGTGACCTGGTAGGCGATCACGGTAGGACCGAACGACTTGATGTCCTTGCCCAGTTGCTTCCACGTGTCGTCAGAGATCATCTGCGTGATCTTCTCGCCGCTATCGACGATCGTGCCCCCACCATCCGAGGAGGAGTCCTTGAACTCCACCCCACTGGCTGAGCCTGTTGTTCATGCCTCGAGCACAGCAGCCCTCGAGCGCCCGATCGCCAGCCGTCATCGTTTGCTCATAGTCTGGACAAAGAGCGCTCATGAAGGCCGGCGCCAAGATGCGCAGTTCGTCCACGGCGGCCGCGGCTTGGTCAGCCATTGGCGGGGCGGCAGGCCGGTCTCGTCGCGGAAGCGGCGGGCGAAGGTGCGCAGGCTCATATGGGCCGGGCCATCTCCGGCAAAGTAAGCGGTTCGGCGAGGCGTGGAGTGCCCACTGGCGGGTGGCGGTATGGATGCGCCGCCCTCGAATTCTCACTGAGATACGACGAGAGCAGCCTGCGCGGCAAGAAATCGGGCCAGCGGCTCGGGCGCGGAGTAGAACGGCGAGTGGTCGCAGTCGAGTTCGACGTGTGTGGCGGCACGTGCGGCACAGGTGTGCTGTGCCTGGGGGCGGACGGTCCGGTCCGCGGTGCACACGACGTACGCGCTGGGGACCGTCAGCCACGCCGGGTCGTCGACGGGAGTGTCCGGCACCCGGCTGCGCATCGGCCGCCAGAGGGCCGCCGCGTGCTCGGCGTATCGGAGGGGCGTGGCGGAGTAGAGCGCCTCCCGGGCGGTGGGCAGCAGGGTCACCGTGCCGTCGGGGCCCGTCCGTACGGACCGGTGGAAGGCGGGATCGGTCCAGGTGGGCGTCAGCTGTGCCGGGGACTCGCCGGGCAGCGGCATCCGCGCGGCAATGTAGACCAGGCGTGCCGCCGCGTGCCCGCCAGCCGAGACCGGCAGGCCGCCGTAGCTGTGCGCGACCAGCAGCACGGGGCCGTGTCGTGCCTCCCGGCGCACGGCGGCACGGACGGCCTCGGTGTCGTCGGTGAAGGAGGTGAAGGGGAGGTCGATGGCGTGGCTGCGGACGCCGGTCGCGCCCAGCCGTTCCGTCACCTCCTTCCAGCACCAGGAACCGTGGTGGGCGCCGTGGACGAGCAGGACGACGGGCTCGCGTGCCGGTGACCGGCTCATGGCAGGTTTCCTGGGTGCGGGTCGGGGGCGACGGGCCGGTTGTTGAGGTCGACGGAGAGGAAGATGTCGGTCGCGACCGGATGTCGCATCTCCTCGGCGAGTTGCCCGATCAGCCCCGCGGTACGGGCCAGCAGGGCGAAGCCGCGCAGCAGCGGGATCGGCAGGTCGAGGTCGGCCAGCGCGGCCCCGCACACCCCGGCGCCGTTCAGCGGCAGGGTCTTGCCCAGGACCTGCGGGTGGGTCCGGCCGATCGCGGCGAACAGCGACAGGTGGGGGCCGATTTGCTTCTCCTCAGCGGCGATCTCCATGAGCCGGGCAGTGCGCGGGTCGCCGTCCTTGTGGACGTGATGGCCGAGGCCGGGCACGAACCGCCCGGCCGCCCGCTGTGCGCGGACCGTTTCGAGGGCGAGCGCATCCCATCCCGCCTCGTCGTCCGGCAGTGAACCGGGATGGCGTTCGATGACCTCGTGCAGAAAGGTCCCGGTGTCCTCGGTGACACCGAGGAAGCGGGAGCCGCCGCCCAGCAGCCCGGCGGCGAGCGCGCCCTGCACCGAGTCCGGCGCCGACAGATAGGTGAGGCGGGTGACGATCGCGGTCGGGGTGAAGCCGTGGTCGGCCAGTGCGGCGAGGACGGCTTCGAAGACCCGTACCTGGCCGGGGATGGGGCGGCGCTGGGTGGCGAGCCAGTAGGCGAGCTCGCCGAAGCCGACCTGGCCCATTACGTCACGGGCGAGGTCCTCGCCGAGAAGAGTGATCGAGGTGCGGGAGGAGGCCCCCAGCGCCGTGGGGTAGGACGAGGGCCGGTCAGTCACGGGTGTCCTCCTCGGTCGTGCGCGGGTCCCGCGGTGCCGTGAGCCACTTGCGCAGTTCGGGGCCGTGCTCGTCGAGTTCCGGGGGCGGCAGCTCGTAACGGGCCGGTGTCGCGGAGAACGTGATCGGGTGCCGTGCCATCGGGACGGCCCGCTCCCCTTCGCCTACCTCGACGACCGGTTCGAGTCCGAAGCGCTCGGCCAGGGCGAAGCCTCCGTCGATGGTGTTGATGGGGGCGGCTGGAACCCCGGCCGCGACCAGGGCGTCGAACCACTCGGCCGCGCCCCGGGTGGCCAGCCGCTCCACCAGCAGTGGCCGGAGTTCCGCGCGGCGGGCGGTGCGGTCCTTGTTGTGCGCGAACCGCGGGTCGTCGGCCGTTTCGGGTATGCCGAGGACCTCGCACAGCCGCCGGAACTGGCCGTCGTTGGCGGCGGCGACGATCAGGTCCCGGTCGGCGGTGGGGAACGGCTCGTAGGGGAAGACGCTCGGGTGCGCGTTGCCCATCCGGTAGGGCACGGTGCCGCCGGCCACATAGGCAGAGCTGTGGTTGACCAGGCCGGACAGTGCCGAGGACAGCAGGTTGACCTCGACGTGCTGGCCCTCGCCGGTCGCGTCACGGTGCCGTAGCGCGGCGAGTATGCCGATGGTCGCGTGGTTGCCCGCCATCACGTCGAAGACGGAGATGCCGGCGCGGTAGGGCTCGCCCTTCGGGTCGCCGGTGAGGCTCATCAGGCCGGAGATCGCCTGCACCATCAGGTCGTAGCCGGGTACGTGACGGCCCGCGCCGGGCCCGAAGCCGCTGATCGAGGCATAGACCACACCGGGGTTCTCGGCCGCGACGCTGTAGTAGTCCAGTCCGTACTTGGTGAGCGCGCCCGGCTTGAAGTTCTCGATCACGACGTCCGCCCGGTGCGCCAGCTCACGCGCCGCGAGGGCGTCGTCCTCAGCGCGCAGGTCGAGGGCGATGGAGCGCTTGTTGCGGTTGACCCCCAGGTAGTAGGTGGATGTCTTACCGCGGGTCGGCGGCATCCACGTCCGGGTCTCGTCACCGCCGGGGGACTCGACCTTGACGACCTCGGCACCGAGATCCGCCAGCAGCATCGTCGCGTACGGGCCCGCCAGCACCCGGGAGAAGTCGGCGACCAGCAGCCCGGACAGCGGCCCGCCGCCCCTGCCGGGTGCTGCCGACTCTGTGGGCATCTCCATGAAACCATCCCTCCAACCGCACAGCGGACATTTGTCCGCTGATTGTCATTGTGGCACGCCGACTGTGGCGCCGCGAGGAAGCCAGAACCATGCGTCGCGCTGGCGCGAAAGGCATCCTCTGGCAAATCGGACCGTCAGGCTCTTGACGTCGAGGGTGGATCGCATGAAGGTAGCGAGCAGTGACCGTCTGGCGGACAGGTGTCCGCTAAAGTTCAGCGGTCAAGGAATCTCAAAGGAGAGTCGACGATGACCCAGGCTTCCCCCGCGCCCTCAGTCGCATCCAGCACCGCGGCCCTGCCGTCACGGTTGCACCACAACGCCTACGTCACCCGCGACCAGGAGGCGACCCGGGCCTTCTACGAGGACCTCATCGGCCTGCCCCTCGTCGCCACCTGGAAGGAGTCCGACGAACTCTTCGGCGCGGTGCGCACGTACTGCCACACCTTCTACGGCCTCGGTGACGGCAGCGCCCTCGCCTTCTTCCAGTTCGCGGATCCCGAGGACCAGAAGCAGTTCGGCCCCGAGATGCCGCACTCGCCGTTCCAGCACATCGCGCTCAAGGTCACCGAGGAGGTGCAGAACGCGATCGCCGGACGGCTGGAGAAGGCCGGCTGGAAGCCCGACGAGACCTACGTCCTGGAGCACGGCTACTGCCGCTCCCTCTACACCAGCGACCCCAACGGCCTGCTCCTCGAATTCACTCTCGACGCGCCCGGCATCGAGGAGAGCGACGCCGAACGCCGGCGCACCGCTCGTGCGGAACTCGCCTCGTGGCTCGCCGGCGAGCACACCAGCAATAACACCTACCGCTGACAGCCCCGCCATCGCGCCGTTCCGGCACATCGCAGGAGCGTCCACCTTCGGTCCCGGGCCTCCTCGCCCGGGACCGCGCGCCCAGGCGTACACCATTCCCGCCTCCGAGTTCGGCGATCCGGGCAAGCACCGCCCTCACCCACGCCTCCCGGTTCACAGCGGCCGAGCGCCGACGGCGATCTCAATTCCCCTGAGTCGACAGTGCCGAACTCAGAAGACGCCAACCCAAGTGCCCTGCTGTCGTACGCGCAGCTCGCGCGGTGGCGTTCTCGCAACTGCCTCCTACCTCCGCCGATGAGGGAATCCGCGTGTTGCAGCCGCTGGCGCCAGGCGCGGAGAAGGGCGGCAAGCGCGGGACTTGAAGGATCGATCCGCACGCCGTGCACATCGGGACACACATCGCGTTGAGAGAAGGGACTCTCAGTGGCAGAGCCGGCGTCCCGGCCGACCGCTCCAGGGCGGACATCGACCGATTCCGGGGTTGCCGCCCAGCGGGCGGGACAGATGTATGCGCTGCCCCTCTGACGACCCCTGGGGTGGTCTGCGGCGCTTACTCCCGCACGCGATAAGGTTGTCCGCTGTGCGGTCAGGCAGCTTGCTGCGATAGATCTTGGGGCCCTGCGACCCGGTTCCTGAGCGGTAAACTATCGCCGTCAGCTTGTCCGCATGACGGACGACTGCCGTTCCTTGGTCGTCACAGCCACCACCAGGAGGAGGCCCGATGCCTCGCGAAGGAACCGGCCCCGATTTCATCGAGGCACTGGCCCGAGGACTGGAGGTGATCACCGCATTCCAGCCCCGCCAGCCGGTGATGTCCCTGACCGACGTGGCGAACACGACGGGGCTCGCCAGGCCGACCGCACGCCGGATTCTGCTCACCCTGACCGAGCTGGGATATGTACGGCAGCAGGGGGGCGGGTTCATGCTCACCCCGCGGGTGCTCGATCTCGGAGTCGCCTACGTCCGCTCGATGGGGCTGTGGGACGTGGCGCGGCCGCACCTGGAGCAGCTGGTCGAGCGGACGAACGAGTCCTGTTCGATCGCGCAGCTCGACGGCCCGGACATCGTGTACGTCGCCCGGGTGGCCATGCCGAAGATCGTCACGCTCGCCGTGCAGATCGGTACCCGGTTCCCCGCGCTGTCGACGTCGCTGGGCAAGGTCCTGCTGGCCGCGCTGCCGCCGGAGGAAGTGGCCCGCATCCTTGCCGAGCCGAGCCGGTCGGGTTTGCACGCTCTGTGGCAGCCCGACCGCATGGAATGGGAGTCCGAGCTGCGAGAGGTCCGTGCTCGTGGCTGGGCGATGACCGACGAGCAACTGGCGAAGGGCATCCGTTCAGTGGCCGCGCCACTGCGGGACGGATCAGGTCGCGTCATCGCGAGCGTCAATGTCAACGCGCACGCCGCCGAGACCCCGGTGGAGGTGGTGATCCACGACTATCTGCCGCTTCTCCTGCAAGCCGCGGGTGAGATCAGCGCGGATTTCGCGCGTCTTGAATCCGCGCCGCACGTGACCCAGCCGGCGAGGGTGCCCACGCCAAGTTGACGCTCGCGCTGTCGATATCCAGAACCGCGTGGCGGACATCAGCCCGCTGTACGCGCAGAGATCATGCCGGACAGCGTCATGCCGGCTCGCTCGGGTGCCGCCGGGCTGCTTTCCGGAGGCGCCGGCGGGCCCCAGCTACACCATTTACGACTCCCTGAAGGCCCGGCGGGCGACCTCGGTGTAGTCCGCGGTGTCGGGCAGGGTGGCGAGCGCCTCTTCCCAGAGGGCCCCGGCGCGCTCGGCAAGGGAGCTCTTCCAGCTCGTCCATCAACAGGCCCAGGAACTCCCGGAGTTGCTTGGCATTGGCGCGATCACCGCAGCCCAGATCCAGGTCAGATGGTCGCATCCGGGCCGGTTTCGTCCCGAGGCCGCCTTCGCCTCCTTCGCTGGCGTGGCGCCGATCCCGGCCTCGTCGGGCCACTTTCAACGCTGAGTTGGAGCGCATCCAGTGGGTTTCACAAAATCCGGCCCAGCAAGGACGAGCACTTCCCTTCGCTTGCCAGCTGTCATGCATGCTCCAGACACAGCTTCTCAAGTCCTGGCGACTGCTACGACAAGCACGATGCTCGACCAATCGCATCGGCAGAATCGTCGCCGCAGTCCCCGCCCACGCGTGATCGCCCCTCCCGGTCCGGGGCGCCCTTCCCGGAGCGGACCTCAGGGACCCGGTGCGGGAAGGGCGGGAGAGGCGTCGAGGCGTCAGCCGCAGTGTTCGGCCTTCTCCTGCTCGGTCATGGGGCGGGTGTGCTGCGTCTTCGTGCCGGTCGCGTTCGGCTTGGGGCCGGTCGCGTCCATCGGCACGTACCAGATGTAGTGACCGTAGAACGGGTCCGGGAAGTGCAGCTCGTATGTGCCCGCGACGCGCTGCATCGGGGCTTCGCGGGTCACCCAGCCGACCTCGCCGGGGCGGACGTCGACGTTGGTGGTGTCGGTCTCGGTGTGCGAACTCTCCCAGGTGTGCCCATAGGACGTCTCGATGGCCACCTTGAAGACCTCGGCGAAGCCGTACTCCGCGCTGAGCGAGACCCCGACGCTGTTCGACTGGCCGGTCGTATCGGCCCACGCGATGCTCGAACGCTGCAGGTCCTGGGTGCAGTTGTACGCGCTGTCGCCTACCTGATGCGCTTCTCCCATCGAATCCGTGGCCGGACCATCTGTGTGGAAGATGCAGGAGTCGGTGCCGTTGTCGCACTTGTCGAGCAGCTCGCGTGTGGTGGGGGCCGACTCGTCGGCCTGCGCGGCGGGCGCGAAGGCCATGCCGCCCACGGTGGCCATCGTCGTCAGCAGGATGGCTATACGTGTACGGGTGGTCATGTGTGATCTCCAGTGGGGGGTGTGACGTGTGGGGGTACCGCGTTCATGCGGGACCGCGTTGACGGGTGGCGGCCTAGCTGAAGCCGATGGACTGGGTCCGCTCGTTGATCATCTGGCCGACGTCAGCGTGCGCGGTCGATCACCTCGGTGAACGTGCCGAAGCAGCGCTGCTGCCTGGACTGCGTGTCAACCAGGCAGTGGCGCGCGGCGGGTTCGCCGGCCGCGGCCGTCTGCACCGACGGGGCGCAGACCGGGCCGGTGGCGACGGCGACCGCGGTTCCCGCCAACCGGGTGCGACGGGTTGTCCGTATGGCCATGCGGTCATCCTTCTCTGTCGTGGGGCGTGAGTACTTCCCCTACTGTCTAGTGGATCTAGTGTCGTGTGAATGAAGTCCTTGGACGTTTGGGGGTGGCGTGTTCGAGGATGTCGTCGGCGGTTTTGGTCCATGTGAAGGGCTGGCAGC
>NZ_JBFAXL010000069.1:0-40643 GCF_040680795.1 Streptomyces sp. NPDC051976 | reverse complement strand
GTCTGCGCCTGCGCGGCGGCGGCGCCGCCGACCCGGGCGAAGACGTCCTGGATCGTGGTCGGGTTGCCCGCGTGGCTCGCGTTCGAGCCCGGGGCACCGACCTGGAGGAGCTGCGGGGAACTGCCCGCTCCGGCGTCGATCAGGAAGCCCGCCAGCTTGACGCCGTCGACGTCGGCGACCTTCATCGCGTCCACGCCGTTGTCCGGGACGATCGTGGCGTAACCCAGGCCCAGCACCACGGTGTTGGCGCGGGTCACGTTGATCGGCTGGTCCACGTGGTAGACACCCGGCGTGAAGACCAGGTTGAGACCCTGGGCCAGCGCCGCGTTGATCGTCGCCGCGGAGACACCGGGCTTTGCCACGTAGAACTGGGTCAACGGGATCGAGGTGCCCGGGGTGTCGGGCCAGTCGACTCCGCTCGCGTTGGTGCGCAGCGACGGCACGAAGACCTGGTAGTTCCCGCTGCCGTCCAGGTACATGTACGGCTTGTCGCGGGACTCGGGGGTGCTGCCCAGGGTGGTGTACTTGGTGCTGTCGGAGAAGTTCTGCGCCGGAGCGCCCTGGACACCCGAGAACACCATGTTCCAGACGCTGTTGGTCCAGCCGCCGACCGAGCTGTCGCGGGTGTACCACTGCTGCTGGGAGTACGTGCCGACGGTGCCGTCGATCTTGCTGTCGGCGATGTAGCCGCCGGAGGCCCACCCGTAGCCGTTGGGCGCCAGGTTCAGCCCGCCCTTGACGTGGATCCGGCGGAAGGGCGCGGCCTGCGCGACCGCCCACCGGTCGGTGCCGTTGGACGGCGTGATGGCCAGGTTCTCCACCGAACGCCAGAAGTTCTGGGTGGCGTTGCCGTTGAACCAGCCCGCGTCGACGGTGATGTCACCGTTGATCTGCACGTCGTCGGGGTTCTTGCCCAGGCCCGAGACCGAGGTGTAGAAGCCGACCTGGTCGTTGAGACCGCTGTACGTACCGGGCTTGAAGAAGACCTGGTAGCGGGCGTCGCCGAACTGGTTCTTCTCCTGCTGCGCGAAGATCTGGTCGAGCTGGCCCTGGATGTTGGGCGTCGACGGGTCGAACACCTTCACGTTGGGGCCGAGGTCGCCGCCGCCCTGGATCGGGCCGCCGCCCCCACCGCCGTCACCCGCGGTGCCGAAGACCTGGAACTCCCACAGCGAGTAGCCGTAGCCGGTGGCGCGCACGGTGCCGTACACCCGGACGTAGCGGCCGCTGCCGGTCACGTTGAGCGTCTGGTTGCCGCCGGTGCCCGTGGTGGTGGAGTAGACGTCGGTCCAGGTCGAGCCGTCCGTGGACGTCTGGATCTTGAACGACTTGGCGTACGCCGTCTCCCAGTTGAGGGCGACGGAGCTGATGGTGTCGGTCGAGCCGAGGTCGACCTGGAGCCACTGGGGGTCGGCGGCGGCGGAGGACCAGCGGGTGCCGGTGTCGCCGTCGACGGCCGCGGAGGCGGGGGTGCCGGCGTTCTCGGTGGAGGACGCGGTCGCGCTCTTGCCCTGGGACAGCAGCGTTCCGCCGCCGCCACCCCCGCCGCCGCTGCCCGTGGTCCCGAAGACCTGGAACTCCCAGAGGGAGTAGCCGTACTGGGTGGCGCGGACCGTGCCGTACATCCGGACATAACGCCCGGAAGCGTTTACGGCGAGCGTCTGGTTGCCGCCGGTACCCGTCGTGGTGGAGTACGCGTCGGTCCAGGTGGAGCCGTCGTCGGACACCTGGATCTTGAACGACTTGGCGTACGCCGTCTCCCAGTTGAGCCCGATCTGGCTGATGGTGGCGCTGGCGCCGAGGTCGACCTGGAGCCACTGCGGGTCGGCGGCGGCGGAGGACCAGCGGGTGCCGGTGTTGCCGTCGACGGCCGCGGAGGCGGGGGTGCCGGCGTTCTCGGTGGAGGACGCCGTCGCCGTCTTGCCCTGGGAGAGCAGGGTTCCGGCCGCGTGGGCGGAGTGCGAGGGGAGGAAGAGCAGCAGTGAGGCGATCATCGCCGTGATGACCGCCGCTGCCGTCTTTCGCCGGTTCACCGGCGCCGAGGATCTCAGCGTCGCGGAGCCGGTGGGGGGAGCGTGCATGGGCAACTCTCCTGGAATCACAGGTGGGGGGCGGAGCCTGGACCGCGAACTCCGGGGGAGCGCTCTCCCGTTGACGTAGAGAGCGCTCTCCCGGCGCGTACGGCGATGGTTCTCCCTGTGTTTCATTCATGTCAAGAGTTGTGCACAAAGCCCGTACGGCGAGGCCGGGAAGATCCCTGAATAACAACAAATCCGCCGTAAATTACGTCAGTTGTTGAAGTCGGCGCGGTGACCAGCAGGTATCGCTCTCGGTGTGCACCGCGCCGCCTCTTCAGGTCGTGAAATCAAGCGATGTAACGCGCACGGGCGGTGTGTACGGTCGTGGCCACGAGATAGAAAGCGTCGCTCCTGTGCAGGATCCCGGTCGGCGCGTCGTCGTCGATCAGCGCGTCCAGGGTGCGCAGATCGACCTCGTCGAGACCTTCGGTGAAACGCTCGCGGACCCGGCCGAGGTGCCCGCGCAGATGCTCCCGCGCCTGGTGGCCCAGCGGCGCGGGGTGGTCGGTGAGGAAGGTACGGGTTCCGGCCGGTTCCAGGCCCGCCTTCGCCAGCATCGCGGGCCAGTCCTCGACGGTGTCCTTGCTCTGCGGCAGCTCGCCGCGCATCCCGGTGAACCAGTCCTCCAACGCGGCGTCCAGCCGGGCCTGCAGCCCGGGGCGGCCGATCCCGATGTCGCGGGGCAGGAACCGCTGCGGCAGCCCGCGCTCGGCCACCGCGAGCAGCCCGCCGGGGCGTACGGCCGCGCCCAGGCGGCGCAGCGCCTCCTCCTGGTCCCCGAGGTGGTGGACGGCCTGACTGGTCCAGATCACGTCGGCGGTGCCCAACGTGTCGAAGCCCTCGGGCAGTTCGGCCTCCAGCGTCCGGAAGAGGTCGCCGTGGCCCGCGGTGGCGGCCCGCGCCGCCGCCCGCTCCAGCAGGAAGGGCGAAGCGTCCACCGCGACCACCTCGGCCGCCGGGAAGGCGCCCGCCAGCACGCAGGCGGCCACCCCGGGCCCGCTCCCCACGTCCAGCACGCGGCGCACCTCGTGGCCGCTCTCCCGGCCCGTGCCGCCGCTCTCGGCGAGCAGCCCGCGCAGCCACCGGGCCGCCTCGGTGAGATACGGGAGCTGCAGCTCGGCCTCGCGCTCCAGATGGACGGCGAGCGCGTCCCAGTCGAGGTCGTCGTGGTGCGGGCCGTGGGAGTGCGCGTGCCCCTGCCCCTGGCCGTGGCCCTGGGAGTGGTCGTGCGACTGGCCGCCGTGCCCGTGATCGTGAGTCATGAGGTCGACAGTGCGCGGCCCGGCCGGTCCGGGGCAAGTTCTCTTGCTGTTTCCGCGAAATGTGGCGCGCGGGCCGCGCACGCCCGCGCACCCGCCCCGTCCGTCGGGCCCGACGCGGCTCTAGCGCAGGTCGGCCACCAGGCGGAAGCGCTCCAGCACGGCCTCGGTGGTGTCGTCCACCGTGAAGTCCGGGTCCTCCAGCGCCTGCCGCATCGCGGCGCTGTGCCAGAAGGACTCGTGGCCGGCCCGCCACTCGGCCACGCTGGTGTAGCCCTCGCCCTCGTCGATCGCGTGGGCGAGATCCACCTCCGCCAGCGGTACGACCCGGCACGCCGTCGTCTCGATGACCGCGACCCCGACCCCGGTGGAGTCGACGACCACCGCGCGGCCGCCCACCACCGGCAGCGGGTCGCCGTCGTGCGCGTAGTCGACCACGAGGCCGGTGGTGGAGGTCTTGCTCCCGTCGAGGATCGCGGCCACGAGCTGGTCGCGCAGCGGGCCGGGGAAGGCGAACTCGGCCAGCGGCAGGCCGGCGATCTCGGCGGCGGTCCCGGCGGCGGCGCCGGAGTCGACCTCGGCGGCGGTCCTGGCGGCATTCCCGGGGGCCCTGTCGGGCGTGGTGTCGGGCGTCATGCGGCCGACCCTAGTGCGGGGGGCCCGCGGGGCGCGCGGGGGTTTTCCCACGGCGGCGGGGCCGCCCCCGGCGCGCGTACGCACCGGGAACGGCCCCGCTGTCGAGCCTTGCCGGCCCTTGCGACGGCGTCCTGCCGTCACATCGTGCTGTCACCCGTACCGCGGTGTCAGGCGGCGGTCGCACCGCTGCCCGCGTGGCGGCGGTGGCGGCGGGCGTAGACCAGGCCCGCGGTGCCCGTCACCAGAGCGGCGGCGGTGATGCCCAGCGGGAGCGCCGGGGAGGAGCTGCCGGTCTCCGCGAGCTGCGTGGAGGGGCTGTTGCCGCCGGTCGAGCCGCCGGTGGAGCCACCCGTGGAGCCGCTGGTGGAACCGGTCGAGGAGCCACCGGTGGTCGCGCTCTGGCCCGGGGTCGAGCCGTGGCTGATCCGCTTCACGGACTTCACGGAACCGTCGGCGTTCAGCAGCACCTGCTTGTTGTTCGGGTGCCGGAAGTCGAAGGCGCCGGAGAGGGAGTTGGCGCGGGCGTCGAAGGACGCGTCACCGATCCGGCCCGTGTGCCAGTTGTCCTCGATGAACTTGGTGATCGAGGTCTGCTCCGTGCGGGTGTGGTCGACCGAGTTGACCTTGCTGTAGGGCGAGATCACCAGCAGCGGCTGCCGGGTGCCGGGGCCGCAGCGGTCGGCGTAGCCGCCGGCCGCCTTCGGGCCCGCCTGGCAGGCCGGGCTGTCGATGCTCTTGCCGTTCGAGCCCAGGGTGGTGTTGGTCGAGCCATTCTGGGGCTTGGCGTAGGCGTGGTCGTACCAGCCGTCCGAGTCGTCGTAGGAGATGACGACCGCGGTGTCCTTCCACTGCGGGGAGGACTGGATCTTGTTGATCTCGGAGACCAGGAAGTTCTGCTCGTCGATCGGGTCGGAGTAGGCGCCGTGGCCGTCCTGGTACTCCGGGGCCTTGAGGAAGCTGACCGCGGGCAGGCTGTTCGCCTGGAGCGCCGAGTCGAAGTCGGTCAGGTCGTAGTTGTGGTTCGCCTGGCCGTTGTGGCCGATCTCCGCGGTGTTCTTCGGCGGCAGGTGGTGCGGGTTCGCCGTGGACTTGTAGTACTGGAACGGCGAGTGGTGCGGGCTGTAGTCGACCGAGGAGGCGCCGCCGATGTTGGCGTGCGTGGTGCCGGTGCAGGAGGCGTAGTCACCCTGCTTGCCGTCCCACGCGGTGCTCGGCTTGAAGCCGCCCTGGAACCAGCCCCAGGACACGTTCTTGGCGTTGAGCAGGTCGCCCACGTTCTTGCCCTGCATGACCGCCAGGTTGTTGGCGCTCGCGTGGCTGCCGTCCGAGCAGTCGTCGAAGGCCGGGTCGGGGTCGTTGATGACCGTGCCGACACCCTTGGCGTCCGGGGAGAGGACCGCGTACGGGTCGGGCGTCGCCGTCTGGGTCGGGTTCTCGGTGCCCGACTTGGGGTCGACCGAGATGACACCGTGCGTCTGACCGGAGATCAGGTTGAGCGCGCCCGGGGTGGAGGGGCCGTACGTGGTGCTGTACGAGTTGTCGCCGAGCGAGTAGTGCTGGGCGTAGTTCCACAGACCGGTGACCGTGTTGCCGTCGTAGTAGTCCATGACCAGGCCCGGCTCGCCGAAGAGGCCGCCGGAGCACTTGTTGGTCTCGGTGTTCTGGACGTAGCTGTCGGCCTTGCCACCGTTGGCCGCGTACTGCTCGGGGCCGTAGTTGTGGTTCTGGTCGCAGGTCAGGGCCTGCGCGGGGGAGAGGCGCTTGGGGGCGTACTGGTTGGGGTTCTTCGTCAGCAGCCCGGCGTGGCGGAGGGTGTCGATGTTCCTCGGCGTGTTCTTGGCCGCGGTGAACTTCGTGCCGTCCGTGTTGGCGGCCACCGGGTAGGAACCGAAGTAGTGGTCGAACGAGATGTTCTCGTCGAAGATCACGACCAGGTGCTTGATGGGGGTGGCGGTCGAGCCGCCACCGTGGTGCGCGGGGGAGTCCGCCTGCGCGGGGGCCACGCCGCCCGCCAGCATGAGAGCCGCGGCTCCGGCCACTGCCCCCCAGCGAGCGGTCCGCCCCCGCGGAACCGCCCTTCTGCCCTTGTCCGTACCGCTCGTGGTGCTCATGCTCTCTCATCCTCCGCTGCGTGCGCGTTGTACGCGTGCGCTGTGGAAACCGTGCACGCTGTCGAACGCGATCGTCGATGTGGACCGCGACATGCCAACGGCACGTCGGTGGCTGCCGGGTGAACAGCGGGTCAGTAAATCCTTGGGAACTCTTGACCCGCCCTTTACTCGCTCAGGTCAGCAGGGCGCGCCCGAGCCAGTCCGAGCGGTCGCGGACGCCCGGGAGCGTGAAGAAGTAGCCTCCCCCGAAGGGGGTGATGTAGTCCACCAGGGGCTCTCCGGCGAGCCGCTTCTGCACGGTCTCGAACTGCCGCTCCAGGTCCCGCTGGTAGCAGGTGAAGAGCAGGCCCATGTCAAGGTTGCCGTCGGTGTCCATGCCGCGGTCGTAGTTGTAGCCGCGGCGCAGCAGCCGCTGGGGTTCGGTGGCGGCGGTACGCGGGTTGGCCAGCCGGATGTGGCTGTCCAGCGGGATCACGTCACCCGCCGGGTCCTGGGCGAACTTGGGCGTGTCGAACTCGCGGCCGCCGTCCAGCGGCGCGCCGGTGTCCTTGCTGCGGCCGAACATCCGCTCCTGCTCGGTGAGCGAGACCCGGTCCCAGAACTCGACGAGCATCCGGATCACCCGCACCACCTGGTAGCTGCCGCCGGTCGTCCACGCGGGCTCGCCGCCCCCGTCCACCCAGATCAGCTTGGTCGCGGTCGCCGGGTCGGCCACGTCGGGATTGGCCGTACCGTCCTTGAAACCCAGGTGGTTGCGGGGGGTTCCGGTGGGCCGCGGCGGGCTGGTGAAACCGTCGATGCGCCAGCGGACCTGCATCGCCCCGCGGGTGTGCCGGGCGATGTCGCGGACCGCGTGCAGCACGGCGTCCGGGTGGGCGGCGCTCAGTTGCAGGCTCAGGTCGCCGTGGCACCAGGCGGGATCGAGGTCGTCGTCGGGGAACGCGGGCATCGTCTTGAGCCGCAGCGGCTTGCGGTCGGCCAGCCCGAAGCGCCCGTCGAAGAGGGAGACGCCCGCGCCGACCGTGACGGTCAGCCCGTCCGCGGCGACCTTCGGGCCCAGCGTGCCGCTGTCCGAGGGCGGTGCGGTGATGCCGAGCGCCGCGGGCGTACCGCCGGAGGTCAGGAACCGGGCCCGGTCGGTCAGGGTGTGCAGCAGCTCGGTGAGTTCACGGCGGTCGGCGGCAGTGACGTCCAAGGACAGGAAGGCGGTGGCCTGTTGCACCGGCTGGATGATCCCGGCCTGGTGGGCGCCGTGGAAGTCGACGGCCGGCACGCCGCCGTGGGAGGGCGCCGCGGCGTGGGCCGCCGTCCCGCCGAGCACCGCGGCGGCGGCGCCCGCGCCGGTCACCGCGCCGACCGTGCCGACGGTGCCGAGCGCGGCGCCGCGCAGGAATCCGCGCCGCCGCAGGTCACCGCCGCCGCCCGCGACCGCCGCGGGCTCGCCCGGCGCCGGGGCCGTCTCGCGCGTGTCCTTCATGCGGTCCTCCGTACGTCGCAGAGCGCGGCCACCGAGGCGAGCCGTTCGAGCAGGTCGCCGAGGTCGGCGTTGACCGCCTGGCGCTGGGTGTGGGTCAGGTCGCCCAACGGCGTCCAGCCGGCGCCGTGGTGGGCGGCGTCGAGGTCGCGCCGGGTACGGTCCATCGCCGCGTCGAGCCGCGGCAGCCCCGGGTCGCGCGGGGTGAGCAGCGGCCGCAGCCGGTCGAGCAGCTGCCGGGTGCCGTCCAGATTGGCCCGTACGGTGGCGAGGTTGGTGCCGCTGCCGTAGTCGGTGCGCCCGGTCAGCTCGAACTGCTCGGCGTTCTCCAGGATTTCGTGCGCCCGCAGCCCCAGGTCGGCCGGGTCCATCCGGGCCTGCGCCCAACTGGTGCGCAGCGCCCGTACATCGCTGTCGAGCTTCGCCGCGGGGGCGCGCAGCGCGGCGGCCGACTGGCCGTGCCACAGCCCGTACTCGATCCGGTGGAAGCCGGTGAACGACGGGTCGGCGACGGCTCCCGGCGTCCTGGCGGCGGTGCCGTTGATGGCGCCGTCGGCGTCCCCGAAGGTGCCGTAGGCCGCGCCCATCCGCTCGTAGACCAGATGCGCGGTGAGCCAGTCGGTTCGGGCCGCCGCCAGGTCGCCGCCGTCGATGTCCGTCTTCAACACGGCGGTGCCGTGCGCCAGTTCGGTCATCCGGTCGCCGATCCACTTCTGGTAGGCGAGCGTCGGCGGGATCAGGTCGTGCTGGGTGACCGGTAGGGCGCCGGGCCCCTGCGGCTGGGAGCCGCCGACGGTGACGGTCGGGCCGGTCACCGCGTCCGCGTCCTCCGGCACGCACTTGAAGGCGTAGCTGCCGCTGCCCAGGTCCACGGTCATCGGCCGGGTCGTGCCGGGCGCGAGCCCCTCCACCTCGCCGTAGACCTTGCCGCTCTTGGGCTCGGTGAGATACACCTCGGCGCCGTCCGCACCCGAGTTGTGCAGGTCGAAGACCTGGGTGCCGGGCCGCGGCCGGGTCCAGCCGTGGCCGCAGCCGCTGGTCGAGATCTCCACCACGGTGTGCCGCAGGCCGTCGGCGGCCGGTGCCGTGGCGTTCGCGTCAGCCGCGCCCGACGGTTTGACGCCGTTGCCCGCGTTGTCGGCGAGCAGCGCTGCGGTGACCGCGGCGGCCACCACCACACCGGCGGCCCCGGCCTGCCACAGCCGCCGGCGGCGTGACGGACGAGGCGGCGGTGCGGCTATGCCATCGGGTTCGGCGGACACACCGGACCTCCAGATGTCGGGGCAGCGGATCGGCGGTGCCGCTCATGCTAAGCACCGCGTCCCGTGCCCGCGTACCTGGTCAGAGGCGGGGTGGCCACAATTCCCCGGCAGTTCACCCGTCGGACATGTAAGGGCACCCTAAGCGCGGTTTCCGGCCCGCCAACCGCCTCGATCGTGCTACCCCTCGCGCAGTTCCTCCGCGAAGAGTTCGCCGATCCGCCGCCAGGTGTCGTCCGCCAGGTCCTGCCGGTAGGTGTCGCGCTCGTCGGCGAGGAAGCCGTGCGGGGCGTTCGGGTACACCACGACCTCGTGCCGCACCCCGGCGGCGGTCAGCTCCTCGGCGGTGAGCCGGTTCTGGTCGGGGGTCACCACATGGTCGTCGGCGCCCATCACGTACAGCAGCCGGCCGCCCTGCTCGGCGATGCCGGGTGTCAGGGTGAGCAGCGGGTCGGGCTTGCCCAGCGCGGTCCCGGTGACGTCGAGCCAGCCGGGGTAGATGACGGCCGTGGCGCTCAGCGGGGTCCGGGTGGCGGCGAAGTAGGCCAGGTGGCCGCCGAGGCTGACGCCCATCATGCCGGTCCTGCCGCCGGCGTCCGGCCGCCGCCCCAGGTACGCCAGTACGGCCTCCACATCGCGCCGCACCTCGTCCCGTTCGAGCTTCTGGAGCAGCGCGAACCCGGCCGCGCGCCCCTCGTCGTCGGCGACACCCGCGAACCCGGGCGCGGTGCGGTGGTAGAAGTCCGGCACCACGGCCAGGTATCCCATCGACGCCAGCCGGTCCGCGGTCCTGCGGATGTACGGGGTGACACCGAACATCTCGAACCCGACCAGCACCGCGGGACGGCGCCCCGGGGTGTCGGGCCGAGCGGTGTAGGCGGTCATCGCCGGGGAGGCCGCGTCGTCGACCGGTATCTCGACGTCCTCGGTGATGATCGGGTACGGCACTGCGCTCATCTCGCTCCTCGTACGGTCTTCCGGGCACGCGGACGATCACGTCCGCGAGGGAACCAGCAGCCGGGTCCGGGGATTTGTTCCCGGCGGCGACGGGAAGAAGAGCTGACCACCCGTCAGGAGCAGGTCAGCAGGCCCGCGTTGTGCTTGAGGTTGAGCACCCGGTGGACGCTGTCGTCGACCGCCGCCCGCAGTGCCGAGCTGTTCGGCATCTTGGCCAGGACGGCCGCGGTCATCGGGGCGATGTCACCGGGCCGGACGGTGAGCACGATGTTGCCGCCCGCGGTGAGGTAGTCCACCGCGCGCTGACCGGGGGAGCGGTCGCTGACCGCGACGGCCGCGCCCAGGTCGTCGGAGATGATCACGCCCTTGAACCCGAGCGACCCGCGCAGCAGATCGCGCATGATCACCGGCGAGAAGGCGGCCTGGCGGGCGGGGTCGATCAGCGCGTACTTGGCGTTGGAGACCATCACGAACGGTGTGCCGGCCTGGATGCCGCTGCGGAACGGCTGGAGGTACGGGTCGGTGCGGGTGGTCACCGAGTCCACCACGTTCGCGGCGAGGTCGGTGTTGCCGCGCACCCGGCCCAGGCCGGGGAAGTGCTTGATGGTGGGCAGCACGCCCGCCGCCCGCATGCCCCGCAGGAACGCGTCGCTGTGGGAGGCGACGGTCGAGGGATCGTTTCCGTACTCGCGGTCCAGCAGGCCGATGGGCGCGTTGACGCCGACGAGGTCGGGCGGGACGGTGTCGGCGACCGGCGCGAGGTTCATCGACAACCCGGCCGCGCGGAGCTGTCCGCCCCAGGCGGTGGCCTGCTGCTGGAGGTGCGAGGTGGACCACTGGCCCTGGGTGACCGCGCTCGGGATCACCGAGAACCCGGGGCCATTGAGTACCTGCACCTGGCCGCCCTCCTGGTCGGTGGAGATCAGCAGGTGCAGCTTGACCCCGGGCACGGTGGTGGCTAGGGCCTTCGCCCGGTCGGTGACCGCCTTGACCGCGCTGGTGCCGGTGTTGGTGTGGCCCATCAGGAAGACGCCGCCGACCTTGCCGTGCGTGATCGCGGTGGCTTCCGCACCGGTCACGCCGGTGGAGTTGATCGCGCTCATGAAGAGCTGGCCCACCCGCTGGGACACCGACATCGCGGACACCGTCCGGTCGACGCAGCTCGCCGGCGGCTTCGTCACGGGCGGCGGCGCCGACGACTTCGTGGTGGCCGTGCGGGCCGGGGACGAGGTGGCCGCCGAGGCGGTGGTGTGGGTGCCGGTGGCGCTGCTCGGCGCGGTCGAGGAGGCCGAGTTGCCGCCGTTCCCACTGGAGCAGGCGGCCACCGTGACCATCAGCCCCAGCGCCAGCGCCGCGCCCCGCCGCCCGCGGAGGGCGCTGCGCGGGGTCGCGGAGCGCGGTCGGCGGTCAGGGGGAGTAGTGGGGGGCTGGTGCACGGGGGAACCTCTCAGCACATGGATCGGGCGGAAAATCGGAAGGCCTCACTCACCTCTCTGCCCACTTGTGAGCCAGTCGTTTCATATGATCGCAAGAAACCCCCGAGCGGTGCCCCGGATGACGCCGCCCGGGTGACCTCGCCCCCTCCCACCAGGCCCTCGGTCAATCCGTGACAGAGGGTGTCTCCCCGCCGGCGGCGGGCGGCTCGACCTCCGCGAGACGGCGGCGCAGGAAGCGGCGCTCGCCGTCCGTCGGCGCCAGGTCGAGCGCCTCGCCGTAGGCGTCCGCCGCCTCCGTCCGGCGGCCGAGACGGCGCAGCAGGTCCGCGCGGGTGGCGGGCAGCAGGTGGTAGCCGGTCAGCCCGCCCTGCGCCGCCACCTCCTCGACCAGGGTGAGTCCGGCGGCCGGGCCGTCGGCCATCGCGACGGCGACCGCCCGGTTCAGCTCCACCACCGGGCCCGGCGTCATCCGCGCCAACTCCCGGTACAGCAGGGCGATCTGCGGCCAGTCGGTGTCCGCCGCGTCCGCCGCCCCCGCATGGCAGGCCGCGATCGCCGCCTGCACCTGGTACGGGCCGGGCCGGCGGCTCAGCAGGGCGTCCTCCACCACGGCCAGCCCCTCGGCGATCTCGTCCCGGTCCCACACCGTACGGTCCTGCTCGTCGAGCGGCACCAGCTCACCGGCCGCGTCCGTACCGGCGGCGGAGCGCGCGTCGTGCAGCAGCATCAGCGCCAGCAGCCCGCGCGCCTCCGGCTCCTGCGGCAGCAGCGCCGCCAGCAGCCGGGCCAGCCGGATCGCCTCCCGGGTGACCCGCCGCCGCGCGTCGCCCGTGTCACCGGACGCGGCCGACGCGGCCGACGGCTCGGCGCCGGTCTCGTCCCGATCGGTGTACCCCGCGTTGAACAGCAGGTACAGCACGGCGAGCACCGCCGCGGTCCGCTCGGGCAGCCGGTCGCGCGGCGGCACCCGGAAGGGGATCGCCGCGTGCCGGATCTTGTTCCTGGCCCGGGTGAGCCGCTGCGCCATCGTCTTCTCCGGCACCAGGAAGGCGCGGGCGATCTCCGCTGTGCTCAGCCCGGTCAGGCAGCGCAGGGTGAGTGCGACCTGGGCGGCGCGCGGCAGCGCGGGGTGGCAGCAGGTGAAGATCAGCCGCAGCCGGTCGTCGGGGACCGCGTCGGCGTCGCTCAGACCCGCCGCCTCGGCCATCCCGCCGGCCGGCCGGGCCGGCTCGCCCGCCGGTGCCAGCCGCGCCACCTGGCGGAGCTTGACCGCTTCGTTCGCCGCGCGCCGCAGCCGGTCGAGTGCCCGGTTGCGGGCGGTGGTGGTCAGCCAGCCGCCGGGCCGCCGCGGGATGCCGTCGCGCGGCCAGCTCTCCAGCGCCCGTGCGAAGGCGTCCTGTGCGCACTCCTCCGCCAGGTCCCAGTCACCGGTCAGCGCGATCACCGCCGCCACGACCCGGCCCCACTCCTCGGCCCAGGCCGCGGCGACCGCCTCCCGCACCGCCTCCGGCGTCGCCGCCGACCCCATGGCGTCCGGCCTCAGTCCGTCCAGAACGGCCGCACCTCGATCATGCCGAAGCGTGCCATCGGGTGCTTCGCGGCGACCTCGACCGCCTGGTCCAGATCGGCGCACTCGATGACGTCGAAGCCGCACATCTGCTCCTTGGTCTCCGCGTACGGCCCGTCGGTGAGCAGCGTCTCGCCGCCGCGCACCCGTACGGTCGTGGCGTCCTCGGCGTCGCGCGTCCTGTTCCCCATCAGGCGGATCCCCCGGCCGTCCATCTCGTCCGCCCACGGCTGCGCGTCGGCGTCCTCGGTGAAGGCGGTGTTCCGGTCCTCGATGCAGATCAGCAGCAGGTACTTCATGATCGGGCTCCTTCGGGTACGTGTCGTGCGTGCCTGTTCCGTCACTTCCACCCCTACGACGAACGGGATCCCCGCGGATCTACACCCGCGGCGAAAAAAATCTCAGGCGGTCCACGCGAGGCCGGAGCGGCGGTGGGGGAGCAGCGCCGCGGCGACCGCGACCAGCAGCGCCACGGAGATGAGCAGCGCGTACGCGGCCCGCCCGTGGCCGACGAGCGCCGCGCCCGCCAGCGCCCCGAGGAACATCGCCGCCGCCGACAGCAGCCGCCGCCCGGCCCTGCTGCCGGAGCCGCCCGCGGGCCGGGAGTCGGCGGCGACACCGGTGATGGTCAGGGTCAGCACCGTGGTGGTGAGGTCGGGGACGGCCAGCCGCCGTACGATCGCGTTCTGGCCGCCCATCGCCAGGCCCAGCAGCGCGATCAGCGTCATCCGGGTGCCGCCTGTGGCGGGCAGGTCGGAGACCGCGCCGAGCGCGTAGGCGGCCAGCACCAGCAGCGTCTGCAGCGCCGTCGCGCCGAGCAGCAGCCGCGCCCGGTGCCGGGTCACCCGGTGCGCGAGCAGCCCGCCGCCCAGCGCGCCGACCGCGAAGGACACCAGCGACAGCAGCGACGCCGTCACCGAGAAGCCGGTGGAACCGGCGAGCGAGAACGCCAGGAAGACCACGTTCCCCGTCATGTTCGCCACGAAGACCCGGCCGAGCGCCAGATAGCTGAACGCGTCCACCAGGCCGGTGACCACGGTGAGGACCAGCAGCAGCGGCGGCAGCGGGCCGTGCCGCCCGCCGGGATCGGGTACCAGGATGTCCCGGGCATCGCGGAGAGTGCGGATCACAGGGGAGCCCTTCCGGAGGTGCGGAGCTGCCGGACCCCCATGCTGCCGCCCGGCCCGGCCCTGGCGCACCCCGAGGGCGCCCCGCCGCAGGTCCGAGCGGGTGCGCGACGGGCGCCGTGACATATCAGCGCCGTTGCGGGGCACCCGCCATGTGGTCGGACCATCCGTCATCTGGACGAGGAGAACGTCATGGCCACCCCACCACCGGACACGCCGCAACCGTCATCCGGCGGCACGCTCACCACGGACGTTCCCGCCCGGCTCGACCGGCTGCCGTGGTCGCGCTGGCACTGGATGATCGTGGTGGGACTCGGCACCGTCTGGATCCTGGACGGCCTCGAGGTGACCACCGTCGGCAACATCGCCGGGCGGCTGTCGGAGGACGGCAGCGGACTGTCGGTCACCTCCGCGCAGATCACCGGTATCGCCGCCGCGCTGTACGTGGCGGGCGCGTGCGCGGGAGCGCTCTTCTTCGGCTGGCTCACCGACCGCTACGGCCGCAAGAAGCTGTTCATGGTGACGCTGGCGATGTACCTGACGGCGACCGCGATGACCGCGCTGTCCTTCGCCCCCTGGTGGTTCTTCACCTTCCGGTTCCTCACCGGCTTCGGCATCGGCGGGGAGTACGCCGCCATCAACTCCGCCATCGACGAGCTGATCCCGTCCAGGTTCCGCGGCCGGGTCGACCTGATCATCAACGGCAGCTACTGGCTGGGCGCGATCGGCGGCTCCCTGCTGTCGATCGTCATGCTCAACACGGACATCTTCCCGAAGAACGTCGGCTGGCGGCTCACCTTCGCCCTCGGCGTCGTGCTGGGCCTGGTGATCCTGCTGGTCCGCCGCCATGTGCCGGAGAGCCCCCGCTGGCAGTTCATCCACGGCCAGGGCGACGAGGCCGAGGGGTTGGTCAGCTCGGTGGAGAAGGAGATCGAGGAGGAGAAGGGCGCCCGTCTGCCGCCCGCCAAGGCGAAGATCACCATCCACCAGCGCGCGAGCGTCGGCTTCGGCCTCATCGCCAGGACCGTCTTCCGCAAGTACCCCCGGCGCGCGGTGCTGAGCCTCTCGCTCTTCATCGGCCAGGCGTTCCTCTACAACGCGATCACCTTCGGCTTCGGCTCGATCCTCACCACGTTCTTCGACGTGCCGACCGGCAACACCGGCTACTACTTCGCCGTCATCGCGGCGGGCAACTTCCTGGGCCCGCTGCTGCTCGGCCCGCTCTTCGACACGCTCGGCCGCCGGGTCATGATCTCCTCGACGTATCTGCTCTCCGGCATCCTGCTGTTCGGCACCGCCTGGCTCTTCGACCGCGGCTCGCTGAACGCGACCACGATGACCGCCTGCTGGTGCGTGGTGCTGTTCTTCGCCTCCGCCGGTGCCAGCAGCGCCTATCTGACCGTCTCGGAGATCTTCCCGATGGAGACCCGGGCGATGGCCATCGCCTTCTTCTACGCGATCGGCACCGCCGCGGGCGGTATCAGCGGCCCGCTGGTCTTCGCCGACCTCACCAAGTCCGGCGTGGTCGGGGACACCGTGCTCGCCTTCGAGATCGGCGCGTCGCTGATGTGCGCTGCGGGCCTGGTGGCGGCGTTCCTCGCGGTGCGCGCGGAGCGGCGCGGCCTAGAGGACATCGCGGCTCCCCTGTCCACGGTGGAGGAGGAGGCCACCTCGGTGAGCGCGGCCTGACGCACGGCCGCCGTATCCGCACAAAAGCCGTGGCCCGGAACGCGAGTTCCGGGCCACGGCCTTGTCGGCACGGCGGCGGCGCCGCCCGATGTCACTTCTGGGTGAGCAGTCCGGCCCGCAGCTTGGCGATGGTCCGGCTGAGCAACCGCGAGACGTGCATCTGCGAGTAGCCCAGCTCCTCACCGATCTGCGCCTGCGTCAGCTCGTCGCCGAAGCGCATCTGGAGGATTCTGCGGTCCCGCTCGGGGAGCTTCTGGATCAGCGGGGCGAGGCTGTTGAAGTCCTCGACCAGGTCGAGCGCGGGGTCGCAGCTGCCGAAGGTGTCGGCCAGGGTGCGGCCCTCACCGTCGGCGCCGCTGTCGGCGTCGTTGTACGGGGTGTCGAGCGAACCGGCGGTGTAGCCGTTGGCGGCGACCAGGCCCTCGATCACCTCTTCCTCCGTCAGCTTCAGCTCCGCGGCCAGTTCGGCGACCGTCGGGTCGCGGTCGAGCAGCAGCGCCAGGTGCTCCTTGGCCTTGCTCAGCTCCACCCGCAGCTCCTGCAGCCTGCGCGGCACGTGCACCGCCCAGGAGGTGTCACGGAAGAACCGCTTCATCTCGCCCACGATGTAGGGGATCGCGAAGGTGGTGAACTCGTTCTCGCGGGAGAGGTCGAACCGGTCGATCGCCTTGATCAGACCTATCGTCCCGACCTGGAGGATCTCCTCGTGGTCGGTGGCCGGCCGGTTGCGGTAGCGGCCCGCGGCGAAGTGCACCAGCGAGAGGTTCATCTCGATCAGCGTGTTGCGCGCGTACTGGTATTCGGGCGTGCCCTCCTCCAGGACCTGGAGGCGGTCGAAGAACAGCTTCGACAGCGCCCGGGCGTCCTTGGGCGCCACGCTCATCGCGTCGTCGATCAGGGGAAGACCGCCGATCGAGCCAGTGTCCGATCGGAGCGCCTGTTCACTCGTCGCCGTGTCATCCGGGCTCTTCGTCGACTGCTGCGCCATCGTCGTCACGTCATCGCCTCGCACTCGTCGGACTGTCCGTAGCTCGCTTGCCCGCTCTGCGCCGACCCATTCCACATTTCTTTCGGAACATGTCCGCGCCGCCGTCCCGGCCGGTGCCCAAGGCCGTCAGGCGAGCCGTTGCGGGAGCCAGCGCAACTGCCTGACCTGCTGAAACGGCCCGCCGCCCTCGTGCCCGTTGAAGTCGTAGACCTCCATCTGCTTGTCCTCGACCGGATAGGCGTTGAAAGCCGCGAAAACGGTCGAAGGCGGGCATATCTCATCCTCCAACGCGGTGGAGAACAGCGCGGGCGCCGTGCCGCGGGCGGCGAAGTGCACACCGTCGAAGTAGGACAGCGTGTCGAAGACCCGCTCGCGCCGGTCGCGGTGGGTGGCCAGGTAGTTGCCGATCTCGCGGTACGGGTTCTCGTCGGTGACGGTGGCGGCGCGCGGGAAGTCGCACAGGAAGGGGACGTCCGGCGCCAGGGCCACCAGGTCGGGGACCAGCCCGCCGACGGCGAGGGTGATGCCGCCGCCCTGGCTGATGCCCGTGGCGGCGGTCCTGGCGGCGTCGGCCAGCGGGTGGGAGCGGGCCGCCTCCACCGCGCGGACGGCGTCGGTGAACACCCGGCGGTAGTAGAAGTCCTCCGGGTCGGTGATGCCCCGGGTGAGGAAGCCGGGGTAGGCGGGGCCGCTGCCGACCGGGTCCTCGGTGTGACCGGCCGCCCAACCGCTGCCCTGGCCACGGGTGTCCATCACGAAGTGCGCGAAACCGGCCGCCGCCCACAGCAGATGGGTGTGCGCCAGGCCGCGGCCGCCGCCGTAGCCGATGAACTCGACCAGCACCGGCAGGGGTCGGTCGGTGTCCGCGGGCAGGACGAACCAGCCCTTCACCCGGTGGCCGCCGAAGCCGGAGAAGGTGACGTCGTACGTCTCGACCGCGGTGAGGCCGGTGTCGACCCGCTCGAAGCGGGCGTCCAGGTCGTGGCGGCGGGCCTCGGCGAGGGTGTCCGACCAGAACCGGTCGAAGTCCGCGGGCTCCTTCGAGGCGCTGCGGTACGCGCGGAGCTGGTCCAGTGGCAGGTCGAACAGGGCCATCGGGTGGGTCCTCCGGTGCGTTCCCCGCCGGGGCGGCGGCTTGTCGGACACACCGTACGGGCAGGTCAGGACGGGCGGAAGCGCATACCGTCCATCAACAGGTCGAGCAGCCGGCCCGCCTGCTCGCGGCGCTCGGGCTCGCCCGCGGCCAGTGACACCCCGACCAGTGCGGTGAGCGCGTCACCGGGCTCGACGTCCTCGCGCAGCACGCCCGCCTCGGCGCCCGCCCGCAGCAGCAGGGCGATCGCGGCGACGAGCTGGTCGCGGCTGTGCGCGAACGGGTTGCCGCCGGAGGCGACGACCGCGCGCAGGGCGTCGGCCATCCCGCGCTTGGCCGCCATGTAGTCGACGAAGAGATCCATCCAGGCGCGCGCCGCGCGGTCCGGGGGAGCCTCGGCGAGCAGCCGGGGGGCCGCCTCGCAGAGCCTGGCCAGTTCGTTGCGGTACGCCGCGTCGACCAGCGCCTCGCGGGTGGGGAAGTGGCGGTAGAGGGTCCCGATGCCGACACCCGCGTCCTTCGCGATCGCGTCCAGCGTCACCTCGGGCCCCTCGTTCGAGAACGCGCGCACCGCCGCTGCCAGCAGTCGGTCGCGGTTGCGCTGCGCGTCGGCGCGCAGCGGACGGGGGGTGGTGCCCGGCACGGTCGCTCCTCGGGAATCGGTAGGGGTGCGCCGACGGAGGGTCGGCTTGCAAGCGGAGTCTCCTCCGTTTATCGTCGGAGTAGCGGAGGCTCCTCCGGTTTCATCGTACCGGCCGCGCCTCCCCTTCCGCACACTTGAGGAGACACACCCCGTCATGACTTCTCCGACGCGTATCACCACGCCTTTCACCTGGGAATCCACCGCGGCGCAGGTCGTCGAGGGCATCGATCTGACCGGCCGTCGCGCCGTCGTGACCGGTGGCGCCTCCGGTATCGGGATCGAGACCGCCCGCGCGCTGGCCGGGGCCGGCGCCGAGGTCACCCTCGCCGTACGCGACACCGCCGCGGGCGAGCGGACGGCCAGGGACATCACCGCCACCACCGGCAGCGACCGGGTGCGGGTCGCCTCGCTCGACCTCGCCGACCTGGACTCGGTCGCGGCCTTCACGGCCGCCTGGGACGGCCCGCTGCACATCCTGGTCAACAACGCCGGGATGATGGCCTCGCCCGAGATGCGCACCACGCAGGGCTGGGAGATGCAGTTCGCCACCAACCACCTCGGCCACTTCGCGCTGACCACCGGACTGCACCCGGCGCTGGCCCTGGCGGACGGCGCCCGCGTGGTCTCGGTCAGCTCCAGCGCGCACCTGAACTCGCCCGTCGTCTTCGACGACATCCACTACCACGAGCGCCCCTACGACCCGTGGACCGCGTACGGGCAGTCCAAGACCGCCAACGTGCTGTTCGCCGTCGAGGCCACCAAGCGCTGGGCGAGCGACGGGATCACCGTCAACGCCCTGATGCCCGGCGCGATCCGCACCAACCTCCAGCGCCACCTCGACGAGGCGGAGCTGGAGGAGATGCGGGCCCGCGTCAAGGCGGGCCCCACCAAGTGGAAGACGCCGGAGCAGGGCGCGGCGACCTCCGTGCTCGCGGCGACCTCACCGCTGTTCGAGGGCGTCGGCGGCCGCTATCTGGAGGACTGCGCCGAGGCCGCCGAGAACCGGCCCGGCACCAGGACCGGCGTCGCGCCGTACGCCCTCGACCCGGAAGCCGCCGCGCACCTGTGGCAGGTCTCCCTGGACACGCTGGCCTAGCGCGCGGGCCGGGCGGTCAGGAGCGGGCCGGGGCCCGGCCGCCCGCCGGTCCGTCGGCCGGACGACCGGGCTCGGTGCCGCAGCCGCCCTTGCGGCAGTTCACGTCGGAGCAGGACATGGTCATCACCTCTTCTTCTCTGGCAGGTCGCCGGGGACGCAGTCCAGCAGGAGTTTGTCCACGCGCCTGCCGTGCCACAGGGCGGCGCTGCGCAACCGCCCGGCATCACGGAATCCGGCCTTGAGGTAGGCGTGCACCGCGGCGGTGTGGGGGGCGAGCACCTCCAACCACACCGTGTTCAGTGACGCGATGGTGAAAGCCCATTCGAGGGTGAGTGAGGTCGCTTCGGTGGCGTAGCCCCGGCCACGGTGCTCCGGGGCGATGACGAGGGTGTACTCCGCGCTGTTCACCGACTGATCCACGCTCAGGGCGGCGGTCCCCACCGGGATCGCGCTCTCCGCGGTGATCACTTCGAAGAGTTGGTAGTGGCTGGCGGTGTGGCTGCTGCGGAACCGGGCCTGGAAGACCTCCCAGGACACCGGCCAGCGGGCACCGAACCCGACGACCGTCGCCGGATCGGTCTCCCAACGGTGATAGTCCCGCATCATCTCTTCCCTCGCCAGCGCCAGTGCCAACCGCTCTCCTGAACACAGCGCGACGGGAGCGGCACAAGGGGTGTTGGTCATCACGTTCGTCTCCTGCGGGTGGCCGGGTCGGGCTGGTGGCAGCCGCCTCCTCCAGCCTGGTCGTCCGCCCCGTCCCACCCCGGCGGATCGGCCGTATTGCCCACGCGGGGCGCGGCCGTATGCTCTCGGACCCGCGCAGGGCCAGGCCGCCCCGCCCGGTCAGCCGTTCCGCAGCGCGATCGCCGCGAACTCCTCGATCAGCGCGCTGTCGCGGTCCGCGGGCCACGCCAGGCACACCTGGTTCGGCCCGAGCCCGCGCACCGGGAGATGTGTGACGTCACGGCAGGCGTAGAAGGTCGCCGTCGACAGCGGCAGCACGACCACGCCGTGCCCGGCCGCCACATGGTGCAGCTTCTCCTCCACCGTGCGGAGCGCCGGGAGGGACCGCTGCCCCTGACCGGGTGCCCGCACCGGCCACTCGGGCACCGCGGCCGGGTCCTGCAGCAGCCGCTCACCGGCCAGGTCGGCCAGGTCCACGCCGTCCTTCCCGGCCAGCCGGTGGGTGACGGGCAGCACCACCACCCGCGGCTCCGACAGCAGCGGCCGTACGGTCAGCCCACGCTCGTCGACCGGCAGCCGGACGTACCCCACGTCGGCCCGGCCGTCGTGCAGCACGTCGACCTGGTCGTCCCAGCCGGTTCTGAGCACCTCGATGTCCAGCCCCGGGTGGCGCCGCGCCAGCTCCCGCACCGGCCCGGTGACGATCAGCCCCGGCATGAAGCCGACCGTGAACACATCGGTGCCGCGCGCCGCCCGCGCCGCCCGGCGGCGCATCGCCTCCGCCGCGGCCAGCAGCGGGCGCGCGTCGGCGAGCACCTGCTCGCCGGCCGGGGTGAGCGCGGTGCTGCGCCGGTCACGGACGAGGAGGGACACCTTCAGTTCGCCCTCCAGCGCCCTGATCTGCCGGGAGAGTACGGGCTGGGCGATATGGAGCTCCTCGGCGGCCCGGCCGAAATGCAGATGCTCGGCCACTGCCACGAAATACCGCAGCTTCCGCAGATCGACATCCACCGGCATCTCCTTCTCGCTCCGGAACCTCCCAGCCTATTACGGCGTTTGCGGGAGATGTCCCGTCCGGCCCGGGGGAGGAGCCCCCGCGGGTCACGACCGCGCGAATTCGGCCAGCGCGTCGCGGTGGGCGGGATTCCAGCCCAGTTCACGGCGGGCGCGGGCCGAGGTCAGCCGCTGGTCGAGCGTGAACGCCTCGGCGAGCGGCCCCATCCGGTCCTCCGCCTCCGCCGCGTCGAGCCGGCGCACCGCGCCCGGCCGGCCGATGCCACGGCTGAGCGCCTCGGCCGCCTGCGCGGCCGTCGGGTGCTCCTCGCTCACCCCGAGGTAGACCGAGCCCGCGGCGGCGTTGAGAGCGAGCACGTACAGCTCGGCGATGTCGTCCACATGGACCAGCGCCCAGTGGTTGGCGCCGTCCCCCACGCACGGCACGGCGCCCTCGGCGCGGCCCGGGGCCGCGTAGAAGTGCTCGATCAGCCCGCCGGAACGGCCGTAGACCATGCCGGGCATGACGACGACGGGCCGCTCGCCGGTGGCGGCGCGGGCCAGCACCCGCTTCTCGTTCTCCGGCCGCCACGCGGTCAGCCGCGGCGGGGCCAGCGGCGACTCCTCGTCGGCGACGCCCTGCGTGTCGCCGTACACCCACACCCCGCCGGTGTGCACATACGGGTGGACGCCCGCGCCGTCCTGCAGCGCGTCGGCGGCGGCGCGGTCCACGGCGGCGGTGTCCGGGCCGTCGTGCTGGCCGAGGTGGATGACGCCCTGCGCGCCGCGGGCGGCCTCCCGCAGCACATCGGTGTCGGTCAGCTCGCCGCGTACGGGGACGGCGCCGAGCGCGGTGACGGCCTCGGCGGAAGCCTCGCTGCGGACCAGCGCGGTCACCTCGATGCCGTGGCCGACCAGGGCGCGGAGGGTGGGGCGGCCGAGGTAGCCGGAGCCGCCGGTGACGAAGACCTTCATGGTGGGTGCTCTTTCCTGCCGTGCGCGGATGCCCGGCGACGCCGGGCCTGCCTGTGCCTCGACTGTCGTCCGGCGGGTGCGCCGCCGTCCAAGACCCTTTGCGCCGCCACTGGTACCCGGAGGGCATCACCGCAGGTCAGTCCATGCGCCGCACGGCGGTTCGCGGTACGGGAATGGGCCGGGGGAGAGAGGATGTTAACGCTGTGTCGTTAACGGATGTGAGGAGCGTCAATGTCTGAGTTCAATGACTTCAACGCGGCGATCGTGGCCGAGTTCCGGGCCAACCACGGCAAGGTCGGAGGCAACTTCGAGGGCGCGCCGCTGCTGCTCCTGCACAGCCGGGGCGCCCGCACCGGCGCCGAGCGCGTCAGCCCGATGATGTACCTGCGGGACGGTGACCGGTACCTCGTGTTCGCCTCCAAGGGCGGCGCCCCCGAGAACCCCGCCTGGTACCACAACCTGGTGGCCCACCCCGATGTCGAGATCGAGGTCGGCGACGACACCATCGCGGTGCGCGCGGAGGAGCTGAAGGGCGCCGAGCGCGACGAGAAGTACGCGAAGCAGGCGGAGCTCTACCCGGGCTTCGCCGAGTACGAGGCCAAGACCACCCGGGTCATCCCGGTGGTGGCGCTCTCCGCCCGGTAACACCCTCCCGCCACGTATCCTGCGCCCGGACCTCGGTCCGGGCGCAATTGTTTTCGCCAAGCTCCGAAGTGTCACCTCCGACCTTTGAAGTCCATTGCGCCAGGTCAACGCCCGCAGTACCGGGGTGAATACGGTGAATCCCGGAGGAAACCCCTATCCGGGCCAGAGACTTGACGCAATGTTTGATTCAGCAGTTGAATCGCGGCGTACGCAAGTCCACCCGCTCAGAAGTGCTCAGCGTGGTGCGTGTGATGGACCGCGCGCACCTCCCCCCACCGCACACCAGCGCAGACGCAGCGGATCTCACCGGCGGACCGTAAACCTTTCCGGCCGCCATGCGCGCGTCCCGTCGCGGGGTAACTGGGTTCATCTGTTGAACCGTGAAGACGGAGTCACCCATGGGACTGTCCCGCCGAAAACTCCTCAGCGCCGCCGCCGGTGGAGGGGCCGCCGCCGCCCTCGCGGGGCTCGGAGCGGCCAGAATCGCCACCGCCGCCACGAACACCGCGTCCGCGAAAGCCGCCGCGGCGAGCGCGCCGGGTGACGTGGTCGGCAAGGTCACGGTCGGCTACCAGGGCTGGTTCGCCTGCAAGGGCGACGGCGCGCCGATCGACGACTGGTGGCACTGGAGCCCCGACGCGAGCCGGCCGCCGTCCCCGTCCAACACCGGCATCAAGTGCTGGCCCGACATGCGCGAGTACACCAAGAGCTATCCGACCGCGTACGCGAAGCTCGGCAACGGCCAGCCCGCGGCGCTCTTCTCGTCGTACGACCAGCAGACCGTCGACGTCCACTTCCAGTGGATGCAGCAGTACGGCATCGACACCGCCGCGCTCCAGCGGTTCAACCCCACCGGCGGCGAAGGCCCGACCCGGGACGCGATGGCGGTCAAGGTGCGCGGCGCCGCCGAGGCGCACGGCCGGAAGTTCTACGTCATGTACGACGTCTCCGGCTGGTCGACGATGCAGTCCGAGATCAAGGCGGACTGGACGAACAAGATGAAGGCGCACACCGCCTCGTCCGCGTACGCCGTGCAGAACGGCAAGCCGGTGGTGTGCATCTGGGGCTTCGGCTTCAACGACAACAACCACCCCTTCGACCCGGCGGCGTGCCTGGACGTCATCAACTGGTTCAAGGGCCAGGGGTGTTACGTGATCGGCGGGGTGCCCCGCGAGTGGCGCGTCGGCGGCTCCGGCACCCGTACCGGCTTCACGGACGTCTACCACGCCTTCAACATGCTTTCGCCCTGGATGGTCGGCGCGATCGGCAACGTCGGCGACTCCGACTCCGTCTACCAGAACATCACCCTCGGCGACCAGGCCGACTGCAACGCCCATGGCGTCGACTACCAGCCGTGCGTGCTGCCCGGTGACGTCTCGGCGCGGCAGCGCGCTCACGGCGACTTCATGTGGCGGCAGTTCTACAACATGGTCAGAGCGGGCGCCCAGGGCATCTACATCTCGATGTTCGACGAGTACAACGAGGGCAACCAGATCGCCAAGACCGCCGAGACCCAGGCATCGGTCCCCACCGACTCCGGCTTCCTGGCGCTCGACGAGGACGGCACCGCCTGCTCCTCCGACTACTACCTGCGGCTCACCGGCGACGGCGGCCGGATGCTCAAGGGCCAGCTCGCCCTGACCGCCACCCGCCCCACCCAGCCCGTCGTCTCCGGAAGCGGCGGCACCGGCACCGTCGTCAGCCTGCGCTCCCGTGCCAACGGCAAATACGTCACCGCGGAGAGCGCCGGCGCCGACCCGCTGATCGCCAACCGCACCGCCATCGGCGCCTGGGAGCAGTTCGACCTGCTCGACGCGGGCGGCGGCACCATCGCGCTGCGCGCCCACGCCAACGGGAAGATCGTCACCGCCGAGAACGCCGGCGCCGCCGCCCTGATCGCCAACCGCACCGGCGTCGGTGCCTGGGAGACCTTCACGCTCGTCCACAACTCCGACGGCACCGTCTCCCTGCGCGCCGGGGTCAACGGCCGGTACGTCACGGCGGAGAACGCGGGCGCCGCCGCGCTGATCGCCGACCGCGACGCCATCGGCGGCTGGGAGGAGTTCGACCTCGTCACGGACTGATCGAGGAAGGCGGACTAGGGGCCGCCGATCCGGGGAAGGCAAGGGGCACGTGAACGTCGACGGGCGGGAGAGCTCGGTGAAGGTGGGGCTGCTGACCCGGGAGTATCCGCCGGACGTCTACGGCGGCGCGGGGGTCCATGTGGAGTTCCTCGCCCGTGAGCTGCGCGCCCTGATGGACGTCGAGGTGCACTGCTGGGCCGACGGCCCCGACCGGGCCGACCGGCCGGACAGCGGCGTCAAGCGGCACCGCCCCGCGCCTTCCCTGGACGGCGCCAACGACGCGCTGCGCACCCTGTCGATCGACCTCGCGATGACCGCCGCCGTCCAGGGCCGCGACCTGGTGCACTCCCACACCTGGTACGCCAACCTGGCCGGCCACCTCAGCAAGCTGCTGCACGGTGTGCCGCACGTGCTGACCGCGCACTCGCTGGAGCCACTGCGCCCCTGGAAGGCCGAACAGCTCGGCGGCGGGTACGCCCTGTCCAGCTGGGCCGAGCGCACCGCGATGGAGTCCGCCGACGCGGTGGTGGCCGTCTCCGACGGGATGCGCGGCGACATCCTGTCCTGCTACCCGGCGCTCGACCCCGAGCGGGTGCACGTGATCCGCAACGGCATCGACACCGCCACCTACCGGCCCGACGCCCGCACCGACGTGCTCAGCCGGATAGGCGTCGACCCCGAACGCCCCTATGTGCTCTTCGTCGGCCGCATCACCCGGCAGAAGGGCGTGCCGCACCTGCTGCGGGCCGCCCGCGCCCTCGACCCGGCGGCGCAGCTCGTGCTGTGCGCCGGGGCCCCCGACACCCCGGCCCTGGACCGCGAGTTCCGCGCGCTCTTCGACGAGCTGAGCGCGGTACGCGACGGTGTGCACTGGATCCCCGCGATGCTGCCGCGTCCGGCCGTGGTCCAACTCCTCACCCACGCCGCCGTCTTCGCCTGCCCCTCGGTGTACGAGCCGCTGGGCATCGTCAACCTGGAGGCGATGGCCTGCGGCACCGCTGTGGTCGCCTCCGCGGTCGGCGGCATCCCGGAGGTGGTCCAGGACGGGACGACCGGGCTGCTGGTGCCGTACCGCGACCAGGATCCCGAGGCGTTCGAAGCGGGCCTGGCCGAGGCGCTGAACCGGCTGATCGGCGACCGGGGCGAGGCGGCACGGATGGGCGCGGCGGGCCGCGACCTGGCCGTCCGCGAGTTCGGCTGGGACACGGTCGCGCGCCGCACGGCCGAGCTGTACACGACCGTCCTCGCGGCCGGTCGGTAGGCGGACACGACCCAAAGGGGGAGCCCGGATGCGCGGTGGACCTTCGGTGCTGGGCATAGTGCTGGCCGGCGGTGCGGGAAAGCGGCTGATGCCGCTGACCGCCGACCGGGCCAAACCAGCGGTGACTTTCGGCGGCACGTACCGCCTGGTGGACTTCGTGCTGTCCAATCTCGTCAACGGCGGCATCCTGCGGGTCTGCGTGCTGACCCAGTACAAGTCGCACTCGCTGGACCGGCACGTCACCACGACCTGGCGGATGTCCAGCCTGCTCGGCAACTACGTGACGCCCGTCCCCGCGCAGCAGCGGCTCGGCCCGCGCTGGTTCCTCGGCAGCGCCGACGCGATCCTGCAGTCGCTCAACCTGGTCTACGACGAGCAGCCCGACTACATCGCGGTGTTCGGCGCCGACCACGTCTACCGGATGGACCCGCGGCAGATGCTCGCCCAGCACATCGAGGGCGGCGCGGGTGTGACCGTGGCGGGGATCAAGGTGCCGCGCGCCGACGCCGCCGGTTTCGGGATCATCACCCCGGGCGCCGACGGGCTGAGCGTGGAGCGCTTCCTGGAGAAGCCCACCGACCCGCCGGGGCTGCCGGGCGACCCGGGCAGGGTCTTCGCGTCCATGGGCAACTACCTGTTCACCACCAAGACGCTGCTCGACGCCCTGCAGGCGGACGCCGAGGACTCCCAGTCACTGCACGACATGGGCGGCAGCATCCTGCCCCGGCTCACCGCCGAGGGCGTCGCGCAGATCTACGACTTCGACACCAACCACGTGCCGGGCGAGACCGCCCGCGACCACGGCTACTGGCGGGACGTCGGCACCCTCGACGCGTACTACGACGCCCACATGGACCTCATCTCGGACCAGCCCGCCTTCAGCCTGCACAACCGGCAGTGGCCGATCTACACCCACCCCGGCCAGCTCCCGCCGGCGAAGATCGCGGCGGGCGGCATCGTGGGGGAGTCCGTGGTGAGCCCCGGCTGCGTGATCCGCGGCCAGGTGACCCGCTCGGTACTCTCGCCCGGAGTCGTGGTGGACGCGGGCGCCGTCGTCCAGGGCTCGGTGCTGCACGACAACGTACGGGTGGGCCGCGGGGCCATCGTGCGCGGCGCCGTCCTCGACAAGAACGTGGACGTGCCGCCCGGCGCCACCATAGGCGTGAACCCCGACCGCGACCGTGAGCTGTACACGGTGTCCGCGGCCGGGGTCATCGCCCTCGGCAAGGCCCAGACGGTCGGCTGACCGGCCGTCCGGGCTCCCGGAGGCAGTCGTCAGGTCAGCTGACCGACCACTGCTGGTTGGCGCCGCCGTTGCAGGTCCAGATGTCGAGCTGGGTGCCGTTGGCGGTGTTCGAGCCCGGGACGTCCAGGCACTTGTTCGCGGCCGCGTTGATCAGCTGCTTGCCGCTGACGCTCCACTTCTGGGCGTTGGTGCCGTTGCAGTCGTAGAGCTGCACCAGGCTGCCGTCCGCGGTACCGCTGTTGGCGTCGTCCAGGCACTTGCCTAGCGCCTGGACCGTACCGTCACCGCCGACCGTCCACTGCTGGGCGCCGGTGCCGTTGCAGTCGTAGAGCTGCACATGGGTGCCGTTGGCGGTGCCGGAGTTCGCGATGTCGACGCACTTGCCCGCCAGGCCCGTGATGGCGTGCGGGCTCGCGCCCGTCGACTGGCCGTAGACCTCCAGTTCGTAGATGCGGGAAGCGGTGTCGCCGCCGGAGTTGGTGGGCGCCGAGACGGCCAGCCGGACATAGCGGGCCTGCCGCGGGGTGATGGTGCTGTAGGTGCGGCTGGACCTGTTGCCGGTGACCGAGGAGGCCGTCGACCAGGTGCTGTTGTCGGTGCTGGTCTGGATCTGGAAGGCGGCGGTGTTCCAGGCGGTGTTCTCACCGCCGAGGCCGGCGTGCTTGACCACGAAGGACCCCACCGTCTGCGTCGAGCCCAGGTCGACCGTCAGCGTCGGGTTCGTGTCCTTCGAGCACCACTTGCTGTTGTTCTTGAGCGAGTTGTCCACGGCCTTGTCCCCGGACTCCGCGGTGGCGCACGGCGTGCTCGCCGTCACCGCCTTGCCCTGGGCGAGGTTGCTGCCCAGCTCGGGAGCGGTGGGAACCGGGGTCGCGCCGTCCTGGAAGGAGGGCGGCACGTCGGACGCGCCGGTGCCCCAGCTGCTCGGGCTGGTACCCATGGTGAAGTCCAGCGTGGCGCCCGCCGCCAGGTCCGGGTACCGCAGGTAGTTGTGGCTGGTGGCGACCGAGCCGACCTTCAGGCTCTGCACATAGGTGCCGCTGCCGGTGGAGTTGATGGTGATGTCGCCGCCGGGCCGCTGCAGCACCACCGACGGGAACTGCGGACCGTGGATCGCCAGGGTGTCCGCGCCCGGCGTCGCCGGGTACATCCCCAGCGCCGCCCACACGTACCACGCCGAGGTCGCCCCCAGGTCGTCGTTGCCGGGCAGCCCGCCCGCGCCGGTGGTGAACGACTCGTTCATGACCTTGCGCACGGCGTCCGAGGTGCCCGCGGGGTCACGCGCGTAGTTGTACGCCCACGGCACGCCGTGCTCCGGCTCGTTGCCGATGTAGTAGTACGGCAGGCTCTGCCCGGCGTTGACCTGGGTGAAGTGGTGGTCGAGCCGCTGGACCGCGGTCTGCCGGCCGCCCATGTCGTTGATCAGGTCGGCGAAGTCGTACGGCACCATCCAGGTGTACTGGGCCGCGTTGCCCTCGGTGAAGTTGCTCTGGCTCGCCGGGTCGAGCGGCCAGGTCCAGCTTCCGTCGGAGTTGCGCGGCTGCGCGTAGCCGGACTCGGTGCCGAACGTGTTGCGCCACCACTGCGCGCGGGTCATGTGGGTGGTGTAGCTGCTCGTGTTGCCCAGCGCCTTGGCGAACTGCGCCACCGCGAAGTCGGAGGCGGAGTACTCCATCGAGTCCGAGGGCGCCCCGGGCAGGTAGTGCAGCGAGGTGTACGTGTTCTGGTTGCCGCGGATGGGCGAGCCCTGGGCGGTGCCGCCGTTGGACGCCTTCTCCATCAGCGACAGCGCGGCCGCCGTGTCGAAGTCCCGGGCGCCGAAGGCGTACATGCTGCTGACGATGATCGGACCGGGGTCGCCGGTCATCACGAAGTCCTCGTTCGTCTGCTGTGACCACTTCGGCAGCAGGCCGCCCTGCTGGCCGTCGAGGACCATGGACTTGGCGATGTCACTGGCCTCGACCGGCGCGATCAGCGCGACCAGCGCCGACCAGGAGCGGTAGATGTCCCAGCCCGAGTAGTTCTGGTAGACCGGCCGCGAGGAGTTGTGCACCGCGTTGTCGAAGCCGCGGTAGTCCCCGTTGACGTCGCTGGAGATGTTCGGGCTCTGGAAGACGTGGTAGAGCGCGGTGTAGAACTTCCGCAGGTCGGCGGTGGCACCGCCGGTGACCTGGGCGCGGTTGAGGATCTGGTTCCACGAGGTGTCGGCGGCGGTCCGCACCGCGCCGAAGTCCCAGGACGGGTTCTCCGTGTTCACGTTCGCCTGGGCGTTGGCCACGCTCACATAGCTCACGCCGACCTTGAACTGCACGGTCGCGGAGCTGGTGGTGTCGAAGGTGACATAGGCGCCGGTGTTGGTGCCGCTGGTGCTCGACGAACCGGCGCTGACCGTACCGCCCGACCAGGTGCCGAAACCGGTCGGCGCGCGGTCGAACTTGATGTCGAAGTAGATCTGGTACGTCTTCCCCGAGCCGCAGAAGCCGCCCGCCGTGACACTGCCGGTCACCTCGGAGCCGTTGACGTTCACCGAGCCGTTACGGCTGCCGGTGGCGCTGCGGCTGGTGTTGATCAGCAGCCGGGACGAGGTCGACGACGGGTAGGTCAGCTTCCCCATGCCGGTACGGGTGGTGGCGGTCAACTCGACGTTGGTGCTGTATTTGTCGAGCCGGTTCTTGTAGTAGCCGGGGGAGGCCGACTCGTTCGCCTTGGTGTATCCGGAGGCGTAGCTGGTCCAGTTGGTGCCGGGAGAGCTGCTCACCGCGCCGGTGATCGGCATCAGCGGCAGGTCCTCGTTGTTGGCACAGCCCGCGCCGTCGAAGTGGGTGAGGCTGAAGTCCTCGATCGAGGTGTCGGAGTACCGGTAACCGGAAGGCGACGCCGTCGGGGTGTCCGGGCTGAACTGCACACCGCCGAAGGGCACGACGGCCCCCGGGTAGGTGCTGCCGCCCGCGCCGCCGGGCACGGGGTTGGGCGCCGAGCTGTCGTCGGTGCCGACGAACGGATCGGCGTACTGCGTCAGCGGCAGCGTCGCGGCGCGCGCCGGTCCTGCCGCGAGGCCGTTGACGCCGAACGCGGCGAGTAACAGCGCGCTGAGCGCGCCGACGGTTCTGGAACGGATCTTAGTGGGGGGCACGGAGGGACCACCTTCTCGCGGAGGCGGCGCGTCGCGTACGACGGGCGGCCTCAGGGCACGGGGGCTGCTCGAAGTGCATGTGAACGTTACCAGTAGGACCGCATTCTTGAGGTGTACCTGACTTGCTGTCAAGAGTGCCGACCAGGCCAGGACATCGGGTGTTCAGCGCATTCAATACGGCCTTCGACGGAGGTTGCGCAACGTATTGACATGCCTCCAAGGTCGCCACACAATCCCAAAATCGCTGAGAACGTTACCAAGATGCCTGGAGGAGCCGGATGGCAGAACCACTCCTGGAAGCGCGCCGGGTGACCAAGCGGTTCGGTCATGTCCGGGCGCTCCAGGGCGCCGACTTCACTGCTTTCGCCGGCGAGGTGGTCGCCCTGATCGGCGACAACGGAGCGGGCAAGAGCAGTCTGGTCAAGACCCTCTCGGGCACCATGAGACCCGACGGCGGGCAGATCCTGGTGGACGGCACGCCGGTTCATATGAGCAGTCCCCTGGATGCCCGACGGCACGGAATCGAGACCGTCTACCAGGACCTCGCACTCGCCCCCGACCTCGACGCGGCCGCCAATCTCCACCTGGGCCGCGAGCTGTACATGGGCGGACTGCTCGGCCGGTTGCGGGTGCTCGACCGGGCCGCGATGCGCCGCTCCGCGGTGGCCGCCTTCGCCGAACTCGGCGTGGACCTCCAGGATGTGGGCGTCCCCGTCGCCTCGCTGTCCGGTGGCCAGCGGCAGTCCGTCGCGGTGGCACGCGCCGTCGCGTTCGCCAATCGGATCATCTTCATGGACGAACCCACCGCCGCGCTCGGGGTGGTTCAGCGCGGGCGGGTCCTCGACACCATCAAACGGGTGCGCGACCGCGGCATATCCGTCGTCCTCATCAGCCACAACATGCCGGAGGTGCTGTCGGTCGCGGACCGCGTCGAAGTCCTGCGGCTGGGCCGCAGGGTGGCACGCTTCACCGCCGCCGACACCTCCGTCGAGGAGCTGGTCGGCGCCATGACCGGGGCGTTGGGGGACGGGGCGCCGGACGACGACGCCGCCGCCGAGGGTGACACCTGGCCGGGCGACGGCGGCGACGACGAACGCGCCGCGCACAACGTACGGAAGGACGGCGCCGCGTGAAGGCCGACGTGTCCCCGAAGAGCACCACGAACACCGACACCGACACCGCCCCGGACGACGGCAGGCCGCGGCGGGTCACCGTACCGGAGTGGGCCAAGCGCGTGGCGGCGGTCAACGAGGCATGGACCTTCGCCGTACTGCTGCTGCTCGTCGCCTTCTTCACCATCAACTCACCCGGCACCTTCCTCACCCAGTACGACATCACGCAGATCGCCACCAACGCGGCCATCTACCTGGTGCTCGGTGTCGGCATGACCTACGTCATCATCGTGGCCGGTATCGACCTCTCGGTCGGCTCGGTGCTGGTGCTGGCCGCCGTACTGTCCGGCGAGTACACGATCCACCACGGCGGTGCGAAGTCCGGCTGGGGCACCATCGCCGTGAGCACCCTCATCGCCCTTGCCACCGGGCTGGTCTGGGGCGCGCTCCAGGGCTGGCTGGTCGCCAAGGCGAAGGTCCCGCCGCTGATCGTCACCCTCGGCGGCTTCGGCGCGGCGCTGGGCATCGCCCAGATCATCACCGGTGGACAGGACCCGTCGGGCGCCGTCTCCGGCAAACTCCAGCACAGCATCGGCTTCGGCAAGCTCTTCGGCCAGATCCCCTGGCTGGTGGTCATCGCCTTCGCCACCACCGTCGTCTTCGGCCTGGTGCTCGCCTTCACCCGCTTCGGCCGCTACACGTACGCCATCGGCTCCAACCCCGAGGGCGCCCGCCGGGTCGGCATCGCCGTCGACCGCCATCTCATCAAGGTCTACGCCCTGGTGGGCCTGTTGTCCGGCCTCGGCAGCGTCATGTGGCTGGCCTACTTCGGCACCACCTCCATCGCCGGGCACTCCACCGACAACCTCAAGGTGATCACCGCCGTCGTGCTCGGCGGCGCCAGCCTCTTCGGCGGCCGGGGCACCGTACTCGGCACGGTCATCGGGGTCTTCATCCCCGCGGTGCTCACCACCGGTCTGATCATCATGGGCGTCCAGCAGTACTGGCAGGACGTCGCCATCGGCGTGGTCCTCGTCGCGGCCGTCTACCTCGACCAGTTCCGCAGGCGCGGCCGCGACCGCGGCTGACCGACCCGCCGCTCCGGCTCCCCCCACACGTACGCACCACCGCCAACCCTCACTCCGGCCTTCACAGAAGGAAGTCCGCCATGCGCGAATACAGAAGAACCACCATGCTCGCCGGGTGCGGCGCCGTCCTGGCCCTGGTGGCCACGACCGCCGGGTGCGGCGGCGGGTCGTCGAACTCGGGCAAGAAGTCCCTCGACCTGATCACCGGCGTCAAGAGCGACCCCTTCTACATCACGATGGCCTGCGCGGCGCAGCAGGAGGCGAGCAAGCGCGGGGTCAAGCTCACCGTCAACGGTTCGGCGCAGTGGGACGTCGCCGTCCAGCGGCCGATCATCGACTCGGTCGCCGCCACCCACCCCGACGGCCTGCTGATCTCCCCGGTCGACACCGACGCGCTCACCCCCTCGCTGCAGCAGATGCAGAACGGCGGCACCAAGGTCGTACTCGTCGACACCTCGGTCACCGACAAGTCCGTCGGCGTCTCCCGGATCTCCTCCGACAACGAGGCGGGCGGACGCACGGCGGCCAAGACGCTGGCCCAGCTCATGGGGGACAAGGGGTCGGCCATCGTCATCAGCGTGAAGCCGGGCGTCTCCACCACCGACGCGCGGATCAAGGGCTTCACCGAGGAGATGCAGTCCAACCACCCGCAGATCAAGCTGCTCCCGGTGCTGTACGACAACGACCTGCCGGCCACCGCCGCCTCGCAGATCCAGTCCACCCTCGCCGCCCACCCCGACCTCGGCGGTGTCTTCGCGGGCAACACCAACACCGCCCAGGGCATCGCCACCGGCCTCCAGGCGGCGGGCAAGGAGGGCAAGATCAAGGTCGCCGCCTTCGACGCCGAACCCGACGAGATCACCGCCCTCAAGAACGGCACCCTCGACGTCCTCGTCGCCCAGGACCCCGGCAGCATCGGCACCCAGGGCGTCGACCAGGCCCTCGCCGCCATCGACAAGAAGCAGGTCACCCAGCAGATCGGCACCACCATGGTCGCCATCACCAAGGCCAACATGGGCGACCCGGCGGTCTCCAAGTTCTTCTACAAGGCCTCCTGCTAGTTCCCCGCGGGGCAGCTGGTGGGACGGCGGAAGGGGGCGGGCGGCGAAGGAGGTGGGGGCGTGCGGGTGGGTGGGGTTCACCTGCCATCATCGACGCGACGGGCATCGGGAGGTGCCCGAGCGCCAACCGGCACACCGGCCGTGCGGCGGGTGGTCCGGGAGCACATCGATGAGGAGGCCAGTGAAGCGCCCGACGATGAAGGACGTGGCCCGGGCCGCGGGAGTCAGCCCCATGACGGTCTCGCGTGTGGTGTCGGGTGAGGCGGGAGTGTCACCCGGCACCGCGGCCAGGGTCGAGCAGGCGGTGCGGAAGCTGGGCTACCAGCGCAACGACAACGCCCGCCACCTCCGGCAGAAGAACCTCGGCACCTCCACCATCGCCCTCGTCGTCGACGACCTGGCCAACCCCTTCTACGCGCTCATGGCCCGCTCCGTCGAGGACGAGGCGCACCGCCGCGGCTACGTCGTCCTCGTCGGCAGCACCAACGACGAGCCGCGCCGCGAGCGCGAGGTCATCGCGGCGTTCACCGCCCGCCAGGTCGACGGCCTGATCATCGTCCCGACCATCGGCGGGCACGGCTTCCTCAAGCAGCCCATGGAGGGCGGCACCCAGGTGGTGTGCGTGGACCGGCCCGCCAAGGGCCTGGCCGTGGACACCGTCACCGTCGACAACCGGGCGGGCGCCGAGCGCGCCGTCGCCCACCTGCTCGGCCACGGCCACACCCGTATCGCCTACCTCGGCGACCGCTACGACATCTGGACCCAGCGGGAGCGCTACACCGGCTACCTCGACGCGCTCGCCGCCCACGGCGTACCCGAGGACCCCGCGCTGGTCCGGCACGAACTGCGCTCGCACTCCGAGGCGCGGGCCGCCCTCGCCGGGCTCCGCGACCTCCCTGACCCGCCCACCGCCCTCTTCACCAGCAACGACCTCATCACCGTGGGCGTACTCGACGGCCTCGACCACCCCGCCCCCGTCGCCATCGTCGGCTTCGACGACCTCCCGCTCGCCGAACGCCTCAGCCCCCCGCTCACCGTCGTCAGCCAGGACCCCGTCGCCCTCGGCGGCACCGCCGCCAACCTCCTCTTCTCCCGCATCGGCGGCGACCGCTCCGCCCCCCGCTCCGTCGTCCTCCTCACCCGCTTCGTCATCCGCGGCTCCGGCGAGTTCCGCGCCGCGACCCGCCCCTGACCACCTGCCAGGTTGCGTGCCTCTCCGGGGCGGCCGCCCGCCCCGGCAGTTGACACGATCACTTCCCGCAACCATTCTGAGAGCGCTCTCAGAACCACCGGGGGGCCCGATTCCCCATGATCGGCCCTGTTTCCGGTGCCCCAACTGATGAGGAGTCAAGAGCGTGCTCACCAAACGGAAACTGTTCGCCCCGCTGGCCGCCGCGACCCTGCTGGGCGCGGGGCTGACGGCCGCGGGCATCGCGTCATCGGCCTCGGGCGCGGTGCCGACGACGATTCCGCTGACCTTCACCAACCACTCCGGCCGGGCCGGCCAGGTCTACATCTACGACCTCGGCACGCAGCTGTCCACCGGACAGCAGGGCTGGGCGGACGCCAACGGCACCTTCCACCCCTGGCCCGCGGGCGGCAATCCGCCGACCCCGGCGCCCGACGCGTCCATCGCGGGCCCGGCCGACGGCAAGACGCTCACGCTGCGCCTGCCGCAGTTCTCCGGTCGGCTGTACTTCTCCTACGGCAAGAAGCTGGTCTTCAAGCTGGCCACCGGCGGCCTCGTACAGCCCGCCGTGCAGAACCCGTCCGACCCGAACAGGAACACCCTCTTCAACTGGTCGGAGTACACGCTCAACGGCTCGGGGCTGTGGATCAACAGCACGCAGGTCGACATGTTCTCGGCGCCGTACGCCGTCGGGGTCAAGCGCGCCGACGGCAGCACGCAGAGCACCGGGCACCTCAAGTCCGGTGGCTACAACGGGTTCTTCACGGCGCTCAAGGCACAGCCGGGTGGCTGGGCCAAGCTCGTCCAGACCGCCCCCGACGGCACCGTGCTGCGCGCCCTGTCGCCGGGCCACGGCATCGAGACCGGCGCACTGCCGAGGACCGTGATGGACGACTACATCAACCGCGTGTGGGCGAAGTACGCTTCGTCGACGCTGACGGTGACGCCGTTCGCCGACAAACCCGCCACCAAGTACTTCGGGCGGGTCTCCGGCAACACGATGACGTTCACCAACAGCTCCGGCGCGGTCGTCACGTCCTTCCAGAAGCCCGACGCCGACAGCGTGTTCGGCTGCTACAAGCTGCTGGACGCCCCCAACGACGACGTACGCGGCCCCATCTCCCGTACGCTCTGCGCCGGTTACAACCGCTCCACGCTGCTGACCGACCCCAGCCAGCCGGACACGAGCGCGGCCGGTTTCTACCAGGACGCGGTGACCAACCAGTACGCGCGGGCGATCCACGCGCGGATGGCCGACGGCAACGCCTACGCCTTCGCCTTCGACGACGTCGGCCACCACGAGTCGCTGGTGCACGACGGCGACCCGCGGCAGGCGTACGTGACGCTGGATCCGTTCAGCTGACGGTCACCACGGTGGTTTCGGCCGGGCCCGCCGAGTCGTCGTTCCAGTCCGACTCGGCGTTGCTGATGACCGTGCTCGCCAGCCCGACCACCAGGAACACCGCCACCAGCACCTGACCCGCGGTGCTCATCACCAGCGGGCGGGTCGCCGAGGAGGCGGCCGCGGTGCCGGGCACCGCGCCGTGCGCCGCGTCCTGCGGAGTCCGGGGCGCGGCGCCCGGCCACGCACCCTCCGGCACCGCCCCGGGCTCCCCACCGGGTGCGGTGCCCGGAGCGGTTTCCGGCGCGGTGCCCGGGGCGGTCCCCTGTGCCCCGAATTCCTTCTCCGGCTCGTCGCCGAAGAGCCGCTTGGGGTACGCGGAGGTGAGCATGAAGACGTACGCGGTGAAGCGCATGCTGTAACGCAGGGCCGCCGCGGTCGCCTCGAACAGCGGGCGCGGCAACCGGCCGAGCACCAGCGTGATGATCCAGATGATCACGGCGAGCGCGTACCAGCCGGACATGACCAGGCTCTGCACGATGGCCGCCGGGATCAGCAGGATGAGCCGGAAGAAGACGGCGAGCCGGTTCAGCGGGCCCGGGCGCACCTCGACGTGCACCGGATACGCGGCTCCCGGCCACATCGCGAACGGCGGGTAGTGGTCGACCAGCAGCATCGCGGCGGCGTGCACCCGGGTCTCGTAACCCAGGTAGCCGGCGAGGAAGCGCGCGATCGGACCCGGCAGGGCGCCGGTGAACAGCGCGCAGAACCAGCCCGCGACCATCACGAAGAACGCGCAGATCCCGAGGACGACCACCACGACGAACTGCGGGATCAGCAGCAGCCAGCGCAACAGCACGGTCCACCGCCGCTGGCGGGCGGGCTCGGGCACGTCCAGCGCGGGCAGCCACTCGAACGGCCCCATGGGTTGCGGGTGCGACCACATCGGTTGCGCCATGCCGGACTCCGTCCCTGGTACGCCCCCCGCAACGAAGGCTCGCAGCCCCCGGCCCCCACCGCACCTCCAGCGCCCCCGCGGTGCGCCGGACGGGGGCGCCGGAGCCGCCGACCGGTCCCGCGGGGCTCATGCGGCGTGAAGCCGGTGGCCGGGCCCCGGGCCGCTCATGCGGCGTGAAGCGGGTGACCGGACGCCGAGCCACCCACGCGGGGTGAGGCGGGTGACCGGGGCCGTGGCACTCGCGCGGCGTGACGCCGGCGACCGGACTTCGGACCGCTCGCGCGGCGTGATGCCGGTCGGCGGGCGCGGCCGCGGGGCATCGGCAGGGCCGGTCAGGGGGCGCGGACCTGGGGGGCGTGCGGATCGAGTCCGGCGATGACGGCCAGTGCGGCGGCCGCGGCGTGCGCGGCGGCGTACGGCTGCCCGCCGGCGGCGTCGGCCGCCCGCTTGTCGCCGTCGGCGTGGTCGCTGATGCCGCGGATCACCAGGACGGGCAGATCGCCGACCATGTGCGCGGCCTGCGCCACCCCGGACGCCTCCATCTCCACGGCCACCGCGTCCTCGAAACGCTCGCGCAGCAGCACGGCGTGCGCGGAACGGGTGGAGTCCACGACCACGTCGCCGGTGGCGATCGGCTTGAAGTGGACCCGCGGCACCCGCGGTACGGCCGCCGCGCCGGCCGCCGCCACCGCCCAGCCACCGTCCCGCAGATGGTGACCGGCCTCCTGCTGGAGCCAGAACGGCGCCTGCCACGCCTCGGGCCGGGAGAGCAGGCCGTCGTCGGTGGACCGGCCGCCGGTGTACGCGTAGATCTTGGTGGCCACCACCACGTCACCGATTTCCAGGTCGGGCCGCAGCGCCCCGGCGACGCCGACGAAGAACAGCACCTGCGGCCGCAGCCAGCCGCTGACGAGCTGGGTGACGGCCGCCGCACCCAGCGCGCCGGGGCCGATCCTGGCCAGCGCGACCCGCCACCGGCTGCCCGGCAGGGTGCCCGTCTCGACGATCAGCCCGCTCTCGTGCCGCAGGACCTCGCGGTCGTCGAGCCGGTCCCTGACCGCCTGGTACTCCAGGTCCAGCGCGGTGAGCACCACCGCCAGCGCCGAGGTGCGCGACGCCCGCCGCCCGCCGTGGTCCAGCACGTCGGCGGTGGCCTGCGAGGGGAACGGCAGCCGGAACGCCGCCGCGGCCTCCGTCACGTCCACCACCTCGCTGAGAGCGCGTTCCGGCGGCTGCACCGCGCCTTCCGGAAGGCCGCCGCCGTAGCTCGCCTCCAGCCACACATGGTTCAGCGTGCGGACGGCGTACGCGGAGTCCCGCGCCTCGGCGGGGTGCACCGGGACCACCACGCCGCCGACCGCGTCCGCAAGGTAACCCAGCAGCGGGGCGGGCAGCGGCCCGGCCGCGGCGACCGTCATCCGCCACCGGAACGGCTGATGGGCGTACCGCTCGGCGGCGGCCCCGAACGACTGCGCCGCGCGGGCCGCGAAAGGATCGGTGCCGCTCTGCACCCCGTACGGGTTGGGCACCCCGCGGCGGTGCGCGGCGTCGGCGACCCGCCCGTACTCCCTGGCCAGGAAGCGGAACCACTCCCGGACGTCGGCACCGAGCTCGCACGGTCCCAGGCACACCCCCACCATCGCGGGGTACGGCAGTCCGGCCAGCGCCGTCCACACCGGGTCCCACGAGACGTCCGCGGCCCGCAGCGGGTGGACCTCCACGCCCAGCGGGCGGTGCGGCATCTCGGTGACGGGGAGGCGGGCATGGCTCAACCGCTTGCGTATCTCGGCCGATTGGCCCGAGGCGATGTCGAACGGCGCGAGCCGGTGGCCGAGTTCACCGGGATCGACGACCGGTTCCGCGCGCAGGTGGCCGGGCACCCGCAGCAAGCTGTCGCGCAGCGCGAGCGCGGCGGCGGTCGCCCGCTCCTCGTCCGCCGCGCGCACCGCGCCGAGCAGGGTGCAGGTGACCAGGCCGGTGCGCGGGTCGTTGGCGTAGCGGACCTCGAAGCGACGCAGCGCGGGGGCGGCCCACTGCCCGGCCAGCCAGCCCTGCTCCTCGCGCGCCGTGCGGGACCGCTGCCATTCCTGCGGTCCCGCGCCTGCCGCCGAACGGGGCCCGGCATGGACCGGAGCGGGGTACACCCGCACTCCGATCCATGCCGAACTGCCGTACCCGGCGGCGGTGTTGGTGAGTACACCGTCGGGTGGGCGGATATTCACAGCGGCTGCGGACCGTCCGCGGCCGGGGGCTGGTACGGCTGCGGGGGCGTCTCACGACGGTGTGAGGGAGACGGGTCCCGCGTTGCGGCGCCCTGCTCCTGGTCGGGGTACCCCTGCGGATACCCCTGCGACGGGAAGGCGGCCGAGGGCAGGTCGGGACCCGCCGCGCCACGGCTCCAGGCACCGCCGTTCTCCACCGGCGGCAGTCCCTGCGGGAAGCCGTACGACAGCGGCACCGGCGTCTGGTCGATGGCGACCACGAGTCCCTCACGGCACGCGGCGTGCACGGCCTCGCGCATCGCCCGCGGCCGCTCGGTGCGGAGCATCAGCAGTTCGGTGTCCGCCCGCCCGGTGACGCCCAGCAGCAGATCGGACAGGTACTGCTTGATGAGCGCGATGCCCCGGCGCGAACGCCACATCATCCAGCCGAGATACAGGCTGCTGCCGTATCCGAAGACCGATACATAGGCGACATAGGCGCCGTCGCTCAGCACCAGCCGGTTGCTGACCTGGCCGGTGCCGATGCCGGTACGGATACGGCGGCGCCGGATGCCCAGCGGAATGGAACGCGCCCCGAGCGTTCCGGCGATCTTGCTGTACACCGACTCCGCCTGGTCGGTACGGGCGTCGAGCAGTACCCGCCACTCCGAGATCGGTTCCGGCAGCTTCGCGCAGAGGAACACCACCCAGAAGACCGCGAACGAAACGACGGCGCCGATTCCCATCAGTGCGAGGCCCAGCCCACCGCCACCGGCGATGAGCACCAACAGCCCGAGGAATAAGAAGGGCAGATACGACAGGAGCGAGGCCGCGACCGCGTAGAGGAACAGCGTCGCGATGTCGCGGGCGGTGACACGGTCGTCCAGCGAGACTTCCATGCCCCCGTGGCGAAGTGTCTTGTCCAGATACGAGGCGTTCCCGTCGCCGCCTCTCCATCCGAGTGTCTGCAGTGCGTGTGCGTCGAGCATTCGTCCCCCAGAAAAATTTCGGCGTCCCCGTGCCGCCACTGCCTTTGCGTGCAGAGTGTTGCACGTCACACCCGAGGAGTAATGAAGTTTCACGAGATGATCTAGGAAAGCTGGATATTCGCCGGATGCCCGAAGAGGGGGGATTCGGGGCAACGATGTTCCGGATGCCGGAAGTTGGGCGGGGAGCCCGGCGTCGGCCCGCGCGCCGGCCATGCCACCGGCGCGGTGCACCGGGACCTGAAGCCCGCGAACGTGATGCTGGACGAGAC
>NZ_JBFAXL010000068.1:0-43339 GCF_040680795.1 Streptomyces sp. NPDC051976 | reverse complement strand
CGCTCACCTGGAGCGAGCCCGCAGCCCCGAGCCGGTGCCCTCCCCGGCCGCCACCGCGAGCCTGAGTGATCCGGACTCACGGCTGCAACTGGGCAAACACGGCGGCTACCTGCAGGGATACAACCTGCAGATCGTCTGCGTGCGCCGCCAAATCCTGCTGGCCATCGACCTGCACGACAACCCCTCGGACCGCACGGCACTGATCTCGATGGTCAGAAAGACCCAGGAGAACCAGCACGCGGCAGGTCTGCCGGGCGACATCAAGCTCTGGCTCGCGGACAGCGGATACGCCAGCGCCGCCTCCTTCGAGGAGCTCGCCGACCTACCGCTGCTGGTCTCTGTCACCAGCGAGGCCGACCAGGCAGGATTCCCCGCCAAGCGCCAGACCGCCCCCGCGGGCCAGCAGACCATGGCCGACCGCCTGGCGACCCCGACCGGCCGAGCCCAGTACCGCCAGCGCGGTGCTCTCGTCGAGCCGGGCTTCGCCCAGCTCTTCCAGCGGTTCGGCCGGCACCTCAACTACCGCGGCCGCCGAGCCGTCGACACCGAGATCAAACTCCTCGGCACCGTCCACAACCTCGGCAAACTCATCGCCAGCACGACGCGATCCCGCTCTTGACTCCCAGATGGGGGCAGTCGTGCGACAGCCTCGTGGTCTTCGCACGGAGGTGGCGGAACCCTCGGCGGCCACGTGCGGGGGTGAGCAGGCGCGGCTGGGCCGGTCGTTCCCGGGGGCGTCGGAGGGGGCGGGCGAGGCGGAGTTGGGTGTGAGGGTCTGTTTGAACAGTCGGAAGGTGTGTTCCAGGTCGAATCTGCGGAGGAATGCCTGCCAGCGCAGGTCGATGTCTTCGCTGGTCATCGAGGTGCGTGAGGATCAGAGCCAGACCGGTTTCGGGTCGCGGTCGCCGGGCAGGTGCTCGACCTTCAGGCGGATGAATGTGCCGTGGATCAGGGGGAGTTCGCCGCAGGGGTCGAGCCAGGGGCCGCGGGCGGTCAGGTGGGGGTGCATCCGGTCCCAGGCGAGGGTTTCTGCCGTGCCGTCGCTCGAGGATCGAGGTCGTCTCCAGGCCACCGTGCCAGGTCAGGGCATGGAAAGCGGCCACGGAGTGTGCGCCGTGTCCGTGTCGTCCGTGAGGTCTCCTGAGTTGTCCACGACCATGCTCCACTGTTCGTCGATGACGGCGGTGGCGCGAGTCGCCAGGTCGTACGGAATCCAGCCCGGATCGCCCTCGCGTATGAACGCGGTCCAGGCCGCGTGTGTGCGGTCCGCAAGGCCGTCGGGCGGTTGGTGGGGGCCGAGTAGGGCGGTGTCGCCGTAGAGGGTGGGCAGGTCGGTGTGGTGGAAGACAAACGGCAGTTCCACGCAGTGGCAGGCGCCGAGCGCGCCGCCGAAGGCGGGCGAGCGCCAGGCGAACTCGTAGGCGTAGGTGCGGGCGCGCCGGTGGCGGGCGTGGGCGTCGGCGAGGAGTCGGCTGCCCTGGGTGAAGGTGTCCGTGATGAGACGGCTCGCCAACTCGGCTGGGTGGGCGGCCGGTTCGTCGGTCCGGTACGCGGAGAGTTGTTCCCGAGGGTTGGTCAGGCGGCGTTCGGCGAGTGCGAGGAGCTGGGTCTCGGTCAGGGGGGCGCCCGATGGCACGGTGTAGAGGTTGGCCTCCTCGCGGTTGGTGCCGATGAGCAGATCCACGTCGGCGCCCCAGCCTTTGTGCACGGCCTCGGCGGGTTGTCGTTCCAGGGAGCGGCCGTCGATGACGCATTTCACGGGACTGCTGCCGATGGAGGTGTCGAGGGGACCGTCCGGGATGACGACGACCGGGCCGATCGTGCCGAGTGCCTTCGTCAGTCGCCGGTCGTCGATCGCGCCCAGGTCGGCGGGCGTTGCCCGGACGTTCAGTGCCTCGGCCACCGCCCGGGTGGTCAACGCCGCCTGTTCCGCGCTGATCGCCGCCGTACCGCTGCCGCTCTGGCTGATCGCCCGGCTGAACAGTCGTTCGCGCCGTGCGTCGGGATGGGCGAGCAGCGCGGCGACGATCATCGCCCCGGCGGACTGGCCCGCGAGGGTCACCTTGCCGGGGTCGCCGCCGAAGGCCGCGGCGTTCTCGGCCACCCAGCGGAGCGCGGCGATGACGTCGAGCAGTCCGCGGTTGGCCGGTGCGCCGGGAACGTCGAGCCACCCGGCGATCCCCAGGCGGTAGTTGAGTGTGACGGTGACGATTCCGGCGCGGGCGAAGGACGACCCGTCGTAGAGAGGTGCCTGTCCCGTTCCCGAGATGAGGCCTCCGCCGTGCACGAAGACCAGCACTGGCAGGCCGCCGGAGGGGTGCTCGGGGGCGGTGACGGTCACGGCGAGGTAGCCGGGGTCCGGGATCCAGCCGTGTCCGAGTACGGGGGACAGGTCCAGGCCGCCGAAGCCGGGACGGGCCTGGGCGGGAGCGGTTCCGCCGGGTACGGTCGCTTCCCGTATGCCGTCCCACCGTGGGGCCGGGGCGGGCGCGGCGAACCGGGCGGGACCGGCCATCGGGGCGGCGTACGGAATCGATGCGAAGGTCCGTACGCCGGCGTGGAGTGTGCCGCGGACCAGTCCGCTCGTCGTAGGGATGACCGGCGCGCCGCTCATACCCGCTCCCGGAACGGTGCCCACGACTGGATGGTGTATGACGAGCCGTTCCGCCGCACCCGTGCGCCCGACCCGCCGCGCAGATGCGCGGGGAAGACCAGTGCGCCCTGGTCGGCGGCCCGGTCCAGCACGCGTCGCCGGGAGGCGCGCGCGGCTGTGGGGTCCTCGCAGAAGCAGCTGTTGGCGTCCGGCTCGATGATCTGCACCGGGTGGTGCAGCACATCACCGACGAACACCGCCAGTTCGCCGCCCGAGCGCAGCGTGAGCACCGAGGAGCCCGGTGTGTGTCCCGGCGCGTATTCCAGACGCAGGGCGCCGTCGATGTCGTAGCTGTCCTCCCACAGCACGGCCTGTCCGGCCCGGACGACCGGTGCCACGCTGTCGTCGAAGACGTTCGCGTTGGCCGCAGCCGTTCGGGCCGGACGGGTAGAGCGGGCCGAACGGGCGCTGTCCGGGCGCCAGAAGTCGTAGTCGGCGCGCGGCATCAGGTACCGGGCGTAGGGGAACGTCGGTACCCAATTCCCGTCCACCAGGCGAGTGTTCCACCCGACGTGGTCGGCGTGCAGATGGGTGTTGACCACCAGGTCGACGTCCTCCGGAAGGACGTTGACGGCGGCCAGTCGGGCCAGGAAGTCGGTGCCGCGACGGTCGAACGCCGGTATGGACGGGCGGGACTTGTCGTTGCCGACACCGGTGTCCACGAGGATCGTCGCGCCCCCGCTGCGCAGGACGAACGTCTGCATCCGCGTCATCAGGAGCCCCGTGTCATGGTCCCAGTGGTCGGGGGCGAGCCAGGAGCGGTTGTCGTGCCACACCTGGGGGCCGATCTCCGTGAACATGACCGCCGGCGGGCGGGTAGGGGTCTCGAACTCCACTACCCGCGTCACCTCGACACCACCGAGGCTGAAGGAATCCACAGGATGTCCCCTCTCACGTCTCAAGAGCTTTCAGCGCAGGTCGCGCAGGCCGGCGACCAGGACATTGGGGTCCTCGGCCGTGACGTAGGCGGCGTTCAGCACGTACACCGTGGTGCCGCGTACCTCGATCGACGTGGGGTTCTGCAGGCCGTCCGCCGCGTTCAGGACAGTGGTGCGGTGCCCGTCGGGACGAATACGGACAATGGTGTTGGGGTGGTTGAGAGCGGCGAGAATCTCGTCCCCGCGGCCGGTGAAGGTGAAGTCGTCGACGCTGGTCAGGCCGGTGGCCCTGACCTGGAGCTGCCCTGGGCGGTTGCCCGGCAGGAGGGGGATGCGCAGGATGGTGCCGTCGTCCGTGTCGGACACCCACAGCGCGTTGTTGTGGATCTTCAGGCCGTTGGCACCCGCGATGGCGGAGTAGGCGAGTTCGGGGGCGCTGGTCCAAGCGGTCGGGGTACCGCCGGTGACGGGGACGGTCCAGACGGTGCCCAGCACGGAGTCGGCGATGTAGAGCTTCCCGGTGCGCCGGTCCAGGGCCATGCCGTTGGGAAGGCCGTCGGCGGGCAGGGCGGCGATGCGTTCCGGTGTCTGGCGCGGTCGCAGCCGCCACACTCCGGTCAGGTCCGCGGTGCCGGTCGCGTACAGGAAGTAGAGGGTTCCGTCGTCGGCCCGGACGATGCCCATGGTGGGCGCGAAGTGCAGGATGGGCGTGTTGGCCCCGCCGTCGGCGGGCAGCGGCATGGTGGCCAGGATGTGCGTCCCGCCGTCGGGATCGACCCGGGCGACCTGACGGGCCACCGAGAAGGTCACATCGAGGCTGCCGTCGGGTTCCAGCACGCCGTTCTCCGGCGTCTGCCCCGAGGCCAGGTCGAAGTGCGCGGCGACATGGACGGCTGCCGCCCTGCCGGGTCGGGTCGCGGCGGCAGGCACCGAGGCGAGACCGAGGGTTCCGATCACCACCGTCGCGATCGTCAGGGCTGCGGGTGACAGCTTCTTGTTCATTCTGTTCTCGTCCGTTCCGGCGCGCGGACATGGCGCACCGTGGTGGGAGGTGTCGTAACGGGGGAAGGGGTGCACCTGGTGCCGGACGGCCCGCGGCCGGTCGCCGGAGGCGTGGTGGCCGGACCCGGGCGCGCGGGTGGACCGCCGGCCGGGAGCGATGGTGGCACGTTAGGGGGTTCGTCCGCGGTCACCGCGGACTCTGCTCACGCGACCGAGCGCGGGGCGGTCCGCTGCCGTCGGCCTTCAGCCTCCGGCCGACTGCTCCCGGGTTCGGATTCAGCGAGGGCTGTCGGTTACCGACGGCGTGGGTTCCGCTGTGTCGGCGTGTGCTGTGCGAGGTGCGCTCGGGGTGTCGAGTCGGGCGAGAAGGGAGAGCGCCGCCGCGGACGCGGTGTCGGCGCCCGCTGTGGCCACGACGATGCGCTGGCCCTCTTCCTGGGGGACGCCCAGGGACTGCAGATTGAGCTCCATACGGCCGACGACTGGGTGGTGCATGCGGTAGGCCGCGAGGGCCCACTTCCTGACCCCGTGCTCGGCCCACATCGTGGTGAACTCCGCGCTTTTCATGGTCAGTTCGCCGACGAGCGAGGCCAGCCTGGGATCGTCGGGGTGCCGCCCGGCGGCGAGCCGGAGCTTGCCGACCACGTTCCTGGCCTTCTTAGGCCAGTCCACGAACAGGTCCCGGGTGTGCGCGTCCAGGAACACCAGCCGTGCCATGTTCGGGCGCCGGTCGGGCTGATCGGGGATCAGCGGGTCCAAGTGCCCAGCGAACAGGGCGTGTCCGGTGCGGTTCCAGGCCAGTACGTCGCTGCGCAGGCCGAGCACGATCGCGGGTGTGTCGCCGAGCGCGTCGAGCAGTTGCCAGGTCGTGTCGCTCGCTCGTTCCGGTGCGGGCCTGCGCCGGCTGGTGGTTCGACGTGGTGCGCCGACCAGATCGTGCAGGTGAGCGCGCTCGACCTCGTCGAGACCGAGGGCGCAGGCCAGCGCCTCCAGGACCTCGGGTGACGCGTTGAGCGAGCTGCCCTGTTCCAGTCGCGTGTAGTAGGACAGGCCCACCCCGGCGAGTCGGGCCAGCTCGTCACGGCGCAGCCCGGGCACACGTCTGCGCTCTCCGAAATCCGGGAGCCCAACATCCGCCGGCTGCAACTGCGCTCGGCGGGTTCTGAGGAACTCTCCCAACTGCGGCTTCCTGTTCATGCTCCGAGTATCCGGCAACGGGACGCCGGACAGCCTGCCCCTGGCAAGGGCAGGCTACGAGCGGTCGCCGCCTCGGAGCCACGAGCGGGACGTGGGACCGGCCGCCTACGGCGAGAACTTCGCCGTTCACGCGGCCCTGACCTCCCCATTACCGTCTTCATAGCCTCAACGCCGGCCGCCACGCTGTGAACCTGTCGGGCTGGTCGCTGTCCGACGCTGACCATCACACCTACCAGTTCACCCACCTGCGTCTGGCCGGTCACACTTCGGTCCGCGTCCACACCGGAACCGGCCGTGACACCGCCGCGAACGTTTACCAGGACCGCCGCGCCTATGTGTGGAACAAGGACCGCGACACCGCGACCTTGCGTGACGACCACGGCTGCGTCGCCGACATCAAGTCCTGGGGCCACAGCCACCGCTGACCGCGCCACCGGTGACCGGAGCCGGCCGGACACTCCTGCGTCCCGCCGCCCCAGCGGAAAGGGTGCGACGGGAGCGCCGTGGCGCCCGCGGTCGGCGCAGTGTTGCACCGCTGGTGCCGCCGTTCGGCGCCCGCCTCTGCCTCCCCGCGGCTGTCCTGGCCGTTGGTGGTGAGGTGCTGGAGCTGTTGGTGAGGGCATGGGCCTGGCGGTGGCGGCCGGGGTCGTCACTGCCTGGTGTTCTGGCGTGGTGCCTGGCTGCCTGGGTGGCCTGTCAGGCGATGCCGGTGACCTGCAGTGCGGTGGTCCAGTCGGTCTTGATCGCGGTGCGGGCGGAGGACAGGGTGATGGTGCCGTTGCAGACGGCGTTCTTCAGCTTTGTATCCACGCCGTCTTTGGTGGAGGAGGTCTTGGTGCCGTAGTGCGGTTCGGGCCACAGGTTGCCGGGGTCGCGGGGGGATCCTCCGAGTTCCAGGGTGTCAAGCCCCGGGGTGTTGTGGAGAGTCGGTTAGCTGGCTTTCAGGGGGTGGTCTGGGGCGCGGGTGATGCGTGGAGCGCTTCGAACTCGGCGGGCGGGACGTGGCCGAGCTCGCCGTGGAGCCTTCGCTGGTTGAACCAGTCCACGTACTCGGCGACGGAGATCTCGACGTCGTTGATGCTGGCCCAGGGGCCCTTGTTGCGGATCAGCTCGGCCTTGAACAGGCTGTTGAATGCCTCGGCGAGGGCGTTAGTCGTATGAATCGCCCTTGGAACCGACCGAGGCCACGGCGGCAGCCTCGTCCAGGCGTTCGGTGTAGCGGACAGCCCGGTACGCCGCGATCGGAGTGGTGGACCAGTCCGGCCAGGTCGGCGCCGGTGTGGCGGCGTCTCCATATACCCATCTCCCGACCGGGTCCTTGCGGGCCTCGACAGCCAGACGCGTCGCACGGTCACGCAGTTCGTCGGGGTACTTACGGGGAGCAGCCATGATCAGATCCTTCCGGGTCTTCCATGTCTCCATCAAACCCGGGGCGACTCACACCGAAGGGTTCGACCACCCGACGTTGCGCCCGAATTGGGTCCGCTGGCTGAACGCCGTGACGTGGACCAACGCGCCGACGTACATCGTCGGGCACTCGGACGAAGCAGCGGCCCTGAGCGCTGAGCGGACAACGAATGAGGTGGAGCGAGCGATCACACTGCGGAACGGCTCCTTCCAGGGCATCACCGACAAGTACCTCTTCGGCGAGGTCTAAGAGCGTGGTGGTGAAGGGATTGGCGTTCGGCTATCTGGTGTGGGTGATGCCTCGCATGCAGGTGCTGGTGACGGGGTGGGCATGAAAGAGCGGGTCCCTCGGTAGAGACGTGGTTGTCGAGACCCGGCTCGTTCAAGGAGACCCGCTGCGCACTCAGTTGACCACTTCCGATGACGCGTGGTCCACTCCGGCCTCTCTTCCGTGTGACTGCTACGTGCACCTGTACGGGGCGATCGCCGGGGGGCGGCGGGCTGAGCGCTATCCCACCGACATGACCGACGGGGAGTGGACCCAGATCCGTGCGTCGATGCCGGTCCCGGCCTGGCTGGAGGGCCGCGGTGGACGCCCGGAGGCGTTCTGCCACCGAGAGATGGTCGACGCGGTCCGCTACGTCGTCGACAACGGGGCGAAGTGGCGCGCTATCCCCGCCGATTTTCCCTGGTGGCGGGCGGTATACGACTTCTTCCGACGGTGGTGCCGGCACGGCTACGTGCGCGAGTTGTACCAACGGCTGCGGCGCATCGAGCGACAGCAGCAGGAGCGGCCCGCCGAGCCGAGTGCCGGGATCATCGACGCGCAATCAGTGGACGGCGCGGACACCGTCACCGGCGACAGCCGCGGCTACGACGGCGCAAAATCGCGCGACGGCAGGAAGCGCCACATTCTGACCGACACGCTGGGCCTGCTGCTGGAAGTCACCGTCACCGCGGCCAACATGCACGACTCGGTGGCCGCCCCGGACCTGCTGGATCGGTTCATGGCCGCGCCAGGCCGGCTGTTGAAGCTGGTCTGGGCCGACAGCGCCTACCAGGGGCCGGCCCTGGCGCAGGCGTTCTCCCGGCACGGGGTGAAGGTCGAGGTCGTGCGGCGAAGCGACGGGCAGACGGGGTTCGTGGTACTCGCGCGCCGTTGGATTGTGGAGCGCACCTTGGGGTGGCTGTCACGGGCCCGCAGGCTCAACCGCGACCACGAGCGCCGCCCCGATCACCACGAGCAGATGGTGTGGTGGGCCGGCCTGCTCACGCTGACCCGGCGGATGGCGCGGCAGCGGCTGCACTGGCCGGAGCGGCGAGCCCACCGGCTGGACCCGTCACAGCCCTGAACACCCCGCCGCGCTCGCGCAGCAGCCAGCCCCGCGCCTCCAGCGCATACGCCCGGTGCCGCACCTTCTCCACCTCGTTCATCCGTGTCGCGTCCCGGCCCAGCGCCCGTGTCAGCTCCTGCACGGTCACCGGCCCCGACGCTGCCGCGGCCGCTGCGAAGACCTGCCGGTAGACCCCCGACAGCACCTCCTCGCCCAGACCGGCCCGCCAGGCCGACGGCCGCGGATCACGGTCAGTCCCCCCGCCCGTCCCGGCGGGCACCGCCTGCTGCACAGTCACCGGCACCGCCGTCACCGTCCCGACCGGTCCCGCTACGGATCCTGACGGCACGTCATCCTCCCTGCTCTGCGCGGATGCCGTTCCCGGCCGGTTCTCCGCGCGCCGGGTGGCGCCTTCGCCTTCCTCGGCCAGCGCACGCAGCACCTCTTCACGGGCGATGCGCGCGTGGTCCACACGCTGCCGGGCCGCGACAGCGTGCTCTTCGGCCTCCCGCACCGCCTCCAGCCAGGACTCGAGCTCTTCCCGCGCCCGTGCCTCACGGCACTCCAGCAAAGCGATCACCGACGGCACCAACACACCTCCCGGACAGACAAAACCAACCGTCCGCTGACTGCCCTGCCCCGACCCCCACCACACCCGCCCGGCCATAAAACCGCAGCCCATCGAGCTACAACACGGTTCACCACCACGCTCTAAACGGGCGGATCTTGGCATCGAGCCGCAAGTGTCGTTACTGACCTGCTTCTTTGTGGATTGACTGGAACTTGTGCCTCCAATCCTTGCGCAGATCGTTGACAGTTCCCGCAGGATGGCCCAATGTCTTCCAACGTTGGCAAGACCGGGAGGTGAACGACCTCGCTGTCCTTCAGGAAGTGATCGTTGAATGACCGTCGCCCCCCGCGCCGAAGTCCTGTCGGCCTCGGCGACGATGTCCCGCCAGTGCCCCCACGACATGGCCTGCACCTGCCGCGGATACGACGCGGAGCGTGCGGGGGCAGGCAACGCGACGGGTAGGGCCGCCACAGCTCGACCGGTGGCTACGCCGAACCGACACGGCCACGGGCCCGCGTGCGCAGCAGTGACGGATGCGACGGTGATGTCGCCATGTCGGACGTCACCGATGGCAACCTGTCGACGGCATCTGAGGGCCTGGCACAGCCGACCTCGCGCTCAGGCCGCTTGCTCCTGCGCCCTGCATCGCACGAGATCACGATGCCGGGGAACCGGTTCTGTGGACCTGCGCAGGGCCTGTACACACCCAGCGACGTGGGCAGAAGGCCACTGCCAACCAATGGCCGCAGGCCCCCGGCAGGCTACCTTCCCGAAGGCCTGCGACGGGCCCGAAGGTGTACGACGGCAATGAGAATCAGCGCACGGCTCCTCATCCCTCAACCCTCTGAGCGCGGTGCCGTGTTGCGATGGCCTGACGGCAGTTCGAGGACCGCGGCCTCCTGCCACGCCCGCGAGCACCGGCAATGGCCGTTCGGGTACCTCTGGGAGCGCCGGTCAGGTCACCGGCTGGCACGGTGCTGTGCTCGCCAGGCAGGTGGCGTCCTGGGGGAGTGAACCGTGCCCGGACGGGACGGCAAGACACAGTGATCCCACCAACGCGTGAACGGAGTTGACGTTGACAGTCGTACAGGAACATCGACGGCGGAGGGTCAGGCTGCGGCAGGTGAGCGCGGCAGCGGCGTTGTCCTTCGCTGCCGCCATGACGCTTGGGGGCGCCGGCTCGGCCTCGGCTGGGAACGCGGCGGCCACTTCTGCCACTCGCGTCCCCACCGTCTCCGCCGGAGACGCCCGTTTCGAGATCCTCTCACCCACGCTGATCCGGACCGAGTATTCGGGCGACGGGAAGTTCACAGACGGCCCCACCTTCAACGCGATCGGCCGTGACGGCTTCACCCGCGCTGCGTACACCGCCCGGAGGGCCAACGGCTGGCTGACTGTCAGGACCAGTGCGGTGGAGGTACGTTACCGGCTCGGTTCCGGCCCGTTCGATGCGGGGAATCTCTCGGTGCGTCAGACCGTGGGCGGTGCCCCGGTGACCGCCAGCCCGTGGCATCTGCTGACCTGTTCGCTGGGTGCGCTGTGCGAGGGGGAAAGCCTCCGGCTGGACGGCGTGTCCGTGGCCTCGGACCACGCGGGCCACACCGGCGCCGGATTCGCCGCCGGCTTCGCGGGCGCCGGTAGTTCCGCGTCGGCTGACATCGTTGTCAGTGCTGCGGGAACGTACCAGTTCGACGTGCGGTACGCGAACTCCGTGGGAGGCGACGGGAAGAGCGAGCCCAGGACGTTGACGGTCTCGGTGGACGGGGGCGCGGCGCGGCAGTTGACCTTGCCGACCACCGCGAACTGGGACACCTGGAACGTGGCGACGACGAGTCTCGACCTCGGCGCGGGTCGGCACACGATCGCGCTGACCCGCACCGCCTCGGATTCCGGGAACGTCAACATCGATAGCGTGGCCCTGGCCCGTCCGGGCAATCCTTACCCGGCGGTCTCCACCACCGCGATCCCCGACTGTCTGCTCGGAACAAGCTGTGAGGCCGAGTCCGGCCGGATCACCGGAACCGCGGCATCCGCCGACGATCACCAGGGCTACGCAGGCAGCGGTTTTGTCGCCGAACTGAATCAGGGGTCGAGCCTGACCACACACCTGGTCGGCGTGCCCGCTGACGGCACCTACACCCTGCGGGTGCGCTACGCCAACGGTGTCGGCGGTGACGGCCTGCACCAGACGCGTACCGCCTCAATCTCCGCAGGCAGCGCCACCACGACGCTGAGCCTGCCGTCCACCAGCGACTGGAACGACTGGCAGACCGCCTCGGCGCCCGTGACGCTGCAGGCCGGCGGCGACGACGTCACCTTGAGCTGCCCGGACGCCGCCAGTTGCCACGTCAACCTGGACACCGTCTCGGTGGCCGCGGCAGACGCCTGGGCCCCGCAGCCGCATGTCGCACTCGGCGGCTACCGCCGCGGTCTGGACGGGGTGACCGGAAACGGCCCAGCGCCGATCACCACACCCGGGCTGCTCAACAAAGACGGCTGGTACCTGCTGGATGACACCCCATCCGCGGTGTACGACACCGCGACGCAGAGGGTCACGCAGCGGCCCTCGCACGGCGGCGCGCCGTACCAGGACGGCTACGTCTTCGGCTACGGACACGATTACAAGAAGGGCCTCGGCGACCTGGCCACCCTGACGGGCCCGCCGGCGCTGCTGCCGCAATGGGCCTACGGCGTGTGGTACTCGGAGTACATCGACCGCACTGCGGCCGCCTACGAGAACACCATTCTTCCCGGCTTCCGGTCAGAAGGCGTGCCGCTGGACGTGCTGGTGACGGACACGGACTTCAAGGCCGTCAACAACTGGAGTGGCTGGGAGATGGACCCGGGAAGGTTCCCCGATCCCAAGGGCTTCTTCGACTGGTCGGCGGGGCAGGGGCTGCACAACACGCTCAACGTGCACCCCAGCATCCTTGCCTCCGACCCCCAGTTCGCCCAAGCACAGGCCACAGCCAAGGGCAAGCTGACGCCGGGCGGATGCGCGGGCGGCGCATCGGTCCAGAACAACTGCTACACCTTCGACTTCGGCGACCCCGACCAGCTCAAGGCGTACCTGGACCTGCACCGGACCATGGACGAGCAGGGCAACGACTTCTGGTGGCTGGACTGGTGCTGCGACGCCTCGCAGTCCTCGATGCCCGGTGTCACGCCGGACGCGTGGATCAACCAGCAGTACGCGACCCTGACCGGTCAGAACGGCGGCGGCCGCGGCTTCGTCCTGTCGCGAGCCTACGGCTCGCTGCAGGCAGGCGGCTACAGCGGCCAGGCCGGACTGCCGACCGGACCGTGGGCCGACAAACGCACCACCGTCCACTTCACCGGGGACACCTCCTCGACCTGGGGCACCCTGAAGCTGGAGGTCGGCTACACCCCTGGCGAGTCCGCTGCGACAGGCATGGCAGCCATCACCCACGACATCGGCGGCCACAACGACACCACGGGCCTGACCGGCTCTGAGACGTACACCGACGGCGGCGCCACCCACACCACGCACAAGCTGCCCGACGACCTGTACGCCCGCTGGGTGCAGTTCGGCGCCTTCCAGCCGATCGACCGCCTGCACAGCAACCACAGCGACCGGCTGCCCTGGCAGTACGGCACCCAGGCCCGTCAGTCAGCCGACACGTTCCTCAACCTGCGAGACAATCTGGTGCCCTACACCTACTCGCTCGCGAAAGAGGCCGCCACGACCGGCGTGCCGATCGTCCGGCCGACCTACCTGGAATACCCCGACCAGGCGCAGGCCTATGCCACCGCCGACAGCGAGTACTTCTACGGCGCGGACGTCCTGGTCGCTCCGGTGACGACGCCGGGCACGACGGCGACCACCTCGGTGTGGTTCCCGCCCGGCCAGTGGACGGACTACTTCACCGGCAAGACCTACCAGGGCGGCACCACACAGGACGTCACCACGGATCTGGACTCGATGCCCGTGTTCGTCAAGGCCGGTGGGATTCTGCCGACCCGCACCTCGAACGTCTCGAGCGTCGACAAGAACCCGCTCACCGACATTACTTTGACCGTGGCTGCCGGCGCGACGGGCTCGTACCGCCTCTACGAGGACGATGGCACCGCGACCGCAGGGCGTCCAGGCCACAGCGCCACAACGACCGTCAGCTACCACGAGGACGGCGACCGGCACACGGTGACCATCGGCGCACCGCAAGGCAGCTTCCGTGGCCAGGTGCACAACCGGCAGTGGACACTGTCACTGCTCGGTACATCCCACGCACCCACCAAGGTCACCGCCTTCGGCGTGCAGTTGACATCGCAGGCCTACAAATGGGACAGCGCCACCGGGATCCTCACGGTGACAGTGCCCAAGCACACCGTGCACAATCCGATCACCATCACCTACCAGTAGAGGCATCACCTGACAGCACGACAGCTGGAAGTACGGACCTGGCCCCGGCGAGCTCGACTCGCCGGGCCAGGTCCACCCCGCCAGGCCCCGGCCGGAGCATGTGGTCTCTTTGTGATGTCCGGGGAGAGGGGACGTCGAGCGTTTTCCCCGGGACAGTGGTCGGCGACGCTTTCCAGCCCTGCGGCTGCTCGGTGCTGCCCCGTTTTTTCGCGGTCCTGTAAGAGGGCCGCTGGCCTCCGGGCCCGGTATGACTGTTGCCCCCTGTCGATGGGATGACAATGCCGTTGCCTTTGCGGGGTTCGGCCGGTTGATCCGGTGTGCTGATATCGAGGTTGGAGCGGTTGGGGCTGGGGATCTTGACCCAGTCCTGCCCTCCTGAGCTGATGGACCGGGTCGTCGGCGATGAAGGCCGCAAGGAGAAACGGCTCGGTTGCTGTCCGCCCGGTTCACCGTGTACTTCGTCCCTCGCCATGTGCCTCTTCCCGCAGGCCGATTACCTTGAGGTGCTGCGGCTGGTGAAGGCTGGCGAATCGACCCTGCGGCCGTGGACTGGGGTGAACAAGTCTTCGCTGACCAGGGCTCGGCAGCGGTTGGGCTGGACGGTGATGCGCGAGCTGTTCTGCAGGGTGTCCCGCCCGTTGGGCGGGGGTCCCGACCTGTTCCACGGGACGCGGGTACTCGCCCTGGACGGAACGCTCCTGGCAGTGCCGGACTCCGCCGGAAACCTGGAGACCTTCGGCAAGTCTGGTTCGCAGCGTGCCCCGATGGGATACCCGCAGGCGCGGGTGGTCGCGGTGGCGGAGTGCTCGACGCACGCAGTGCTGGATGCCGTGATCGGCGGTTTCAAGGACTCCGAACGGATCGTGTCCGACGAACTGGAAGCCCACATCGGCCCGGGCACTCTGGTCCTGGCCGACCGGGGTCTGTGGGGCCTGGCGCGGTGGCACCGGTTACGCGACCGGGGCGCTCACCTGCTGTGGCGGATCGAGCGGCGCAAGGCCCGGCGGGTTGAGGGCGTCCTGCCCGACGGCAGTTATCTCGCACGGATCGAGGCGAACAAGCACAGCAAGGCTGCCGGCACGGTCAAGGCCCCGCCGGTCCTGGTCCGGGTGATCGAGTACCGCGTTGACGGACAGGCCGACGTGGTCCGCGTCATCACCAGCCTGCTCGACCACGAGCGGTATCCGGCCGCCGAACTCGCGGCACTGTACGCGCGGAGATGGGAGATCGAGCTCGTCTTCGACGAGATCAAGACTCATCAGCGCGGCAGACCGGTTCTGCGGTCTCAGACGCCGGACGGCGTGCGGCAGGAGATCTACGCGCACCTGATCGTGCACCACGCGGCCAGAGAGCTGCTGAACGAGGCGGCCCGGCTCCATCAGAGTGTCGCCGAGCGGACCTCGTTCACCCGAGCCCTGCACGTTGTCCGCCGCACGGTGATCGCACCCGGCGGATTTTCCCCCCTCCGCCCGGAGGCGTGACCGCCGACTCGGCTGCCTGGAGATCGGCCGGAGCCTCCTGCCGCCACGCCGATCACGCGACTGCCCGCGCAAGGTGAGATCGTGCATTACCCCGTACGGCAGCAAAGCCCCCGGTGAACCAGCCAGCCGACGTCGGTCCCCGGTCACGATCACCATGAACCGCCGATGGGAGTGACAGCAAAAGCAACGGCATTGGATGGGATGACCTGGGGGGTGGTGTCGCCGGGCCCGAGGGGTGCCGTCGGAGACGCTGATGAGAGGTCCGGCCATCGCCCGGCCGAGCGCAATTGCCCGGCCATCTGCGGGCGGCAGGTCTGCATAACGTGGATGCGCGAGAACGGCCCCGAAGCCCTGGCCAGCACCGTAACGAGCAAACGTGGGGGCACGGTGATCGACACTGACGGCGTGGGCGTCTTCCTCGGGCTGGACGTCGGCAAGAGCACGCACTACGGGCACGGGCTGACCCCGGCCGGCAAGAAGGTCTTCGACAAGCCCCTGCCGAACAGCGAACCCAAACTGCGGGTCGTCTTCGAGAAACTGGCCGCGAAGTTCGGCACGGTCCTGGTGGTCGTGGACCAGCCCGCGTCCATAGGAGCTCTGCCGCTGGCCGTGGCCCGTGACGCGGGATGCCAGGTCGCCTACCTGCCGGGCCTTGCCATGCGGCGGATCGCCGACCTCTACCCGGGCGAGGCCAAGACCGACGCGAAGGACGCCGCGGTGATCGCGGACGCAGCACGGACGATGCCGCATACCCTGCGCTCGCTGGAGTTGACCGACGAGATCACCGCCGAGCTGACCGTTCTGGTCGGCTTCGACCAGGACCTCGCGGCCGAGTCCACCCGCACTTCCAACCGGATACGCGGCCTGCTCACCCAGTTCCACCCCAGCCTGGAACGCGTCCTGGGGCCCCGTCTGGACCACCAGGCCGTCACCTGGCTGCTGGAACGCCACGGATCCCCTGCCGCCCTGCGCAAGGCCGGCCGCCGCAGACTCGTCGAACTGATCCGCCCCAAGGCCCCGCGCATGGCCGCCCGGCTGATCGACGAGGCCTTCGACGCGCTGGACGAACAGAGCGTCGTCGTTCCGGGCACCGGCACCCTCGACATCGTCATCCCGTCGCTGGCCCGCTCCCTGGCAGCCGTTCACGAGCAACGCCGGGCCCTGGAAGCCCAGATCAACCAACTGCTGGAGTCTCACCCTCTTTCCCAGGTCCTGACGTCGCTGCCCGGCGTCGGCGTCAGGACCGCTGCAGTCCTCCTGGTCACCGTCGGCGACGGCAGCTCCTTCCCCAGCGCCGCCCACCTGGCCTCCTACGCCGGCCTCGCCCCGGCCACCAAGTCCTCCGGGACCTCCATCCACGGCGAACACGCACCCAGAAGCGGCAACCGGCAGCTCAAACGCGCGATGTTCCTGTCCGCGTTCGCCGCCCTGCACGACCCCGCTTCCCGCACCTACTACGACCGATGCAGAGCCCGCGGCAAAACCCACACTCAGGCCCTCCTCCGCCTCGCCCGCCACCGCATCAGCGTCCTGTTCGCCATGCTCCGCGACGGCACCTTCTACGACCCACGCACGCCCGAGGCAGCCACCGCATGACCACCTCGGACTTGACGAAAGACATAGAGGCACCCCCCGGCGGGGCGAACTGATAGTCAACGGGCCCGTACCGTCAGGGGAGTTGGCCGCTCGGGCTGAAGCGCGCTATACCGGCGGACTTCGGCGTGCTCTGCCCCGCCGCGCGCCTTTCTTCCCCGCAGGTCCCGGCTCTGGTGTGGGGCGTCATGCCTGGCCTTGATGCTTGGTGGCATCTTCGCGCAGTTCTTGCAGGCGGCGCCCACTGTCGACGTGCGTGTACTGGCCCCAGCCGTTGATCTCGCTGCCGGCCTGCGCCTTCAGCGCGGGGGAGGGCTGCGGGAAGGCGCGGCCGTCGGGGATTTCGACCCAGCCGTCGGCGGTGACGGTGGCTTCGTGGGTCCGCCTGCGTCTCGGCTGGTGGTGGCGGAGCTTGTCGTCGGCTGTGGCCAGGCCGACTTCGATGATAGGCATCAGGGCCCCGGTTCTGCGGCTGCCCGCCGTGCCGGCGGTCGGCTTGCTGTCCTGCAGGAGCTGCCGACGCAGCACGTCGTTCGGTGTGTCGACAAGGGGTTCGCTGTGACGCTGCAGGTAGGCGAACGCCTCATCGTCGACGGCGATCATCCGCATGGGCTTGGACATGTGACACATCCGCGTTGCACTTTGAAGTGCAAAGTCTGCCAAATGTAGAGATTGAAGTGCAATAGGCAAGTGCCCGGCACCCCTGGCGTTCCCGCGAATGCCGCGGCCGGCGCCGCAGGGGTACAGGGCTGTGAAGGGGAGAGGCCCGCGAACGCAGAGGTCCCATCCCGGGCCGCAGCAGGCGGACGGCCGAGGCGGCCCGATCCTGAGCGCGGCATCAAGGCCGCTGTCGGCAGTCAGCACGGCGCTCCGACCCGCGCGGCGATCGTCCGCAGGGCTGCGATCGTGGTTCAATTACGATGCCTGGCCTCGGTACCCGGCCAGACCTGAGCATCCGAACCCGACCTGCGGACGATGACAGGCGCGGATGGGGAACGTCGGGCGGCGGGCAGGTGGTGCGGCGCAGGCGATCAGGTACAGCCTGCCGGTCACCTGGGCAGTCCACCTCGACCAGGCAAGCCCACGCCAGGTCGGCTTGGGGGTTGGGCACGCTGCTCGTCTGCGCGATCACGCGCCGCGAGGCGGATGCGCTCCCCAGCGCGCAGACCAGGTGCTACACGTCGGCGCGTAGTGGTCACCTGTGGCTCGGGCCCCACTCTTTCCAGTAATCCTCCCGCTCCCATTGGAAGATCAGTCTGATGTTGGCCGCCTGTTCGGTGCCGCCTGACCTTGACCGTCCTCGTACCCGGCGGGGGAGCTGGTGGGGCACGGTGCCGCGACGGCACCGTACACCCAGCTGTTCTTCTCCCGCCCACGCAATGCCCTCAGGTCAGGACCCCCGGCCCTCGTCGGAGCGGCTGCAGGGCTTTCGCTGTTCCGCATCCTGTCGCCGTCGGGGAGGCCCGTCGGGTGCGGCGGTTCTTCCGGAACGATGCCGCCTGATCTCGCCGGGACAGCGTGCCGAGTTCCTCGTTGGGTTGTGGTGGCGCTGGCGAGGTGCGGATACTCGCGGTGGCGGCCAGGACGATCGTGATGTGTTCGGCGAAGCCGGTGTAGGGGGTGGGGAGCTCCAGGTCGGGGTCCTCGCGGTGGCCGACGGCGACCGCGTACGGGACGAAGGCCATGAGGGCGTCGATGACTTCGGAGCTGCACCGTTTGGTGGTGCTCAGCAGCTGTCCCAGGACGCGCAGCAGGGTGGGGGTGCTGCGGTCGGTGTCGTCGTAGGTGACCGGCAGGTTCTCGGTGATGGGGGAGCGGCGGGTGCGGACTGTGGTCTGCTTGCGCCACCAGGCGGCGTCTGCTTCACCGAGGGCCAGGTGGTGCAGGTACAGGCGGGACGGCGGTGAGGGTGCGGGTGGCGTGGCGGTAGCTGGAGCGCACCGTGGCGATCGGGACGCCCATGACGCCGGCGACGACCACGTCCCCGGCGCGACAGCGGTCAACCCGGTGGCTGGCAGGACGTACCGAGGCCGAGGTACAGCGTCCTTATCGTCAGTCTCAGGCCGCTCGTGCGGGGGCGTAGCCATAGCCGACGGCGAGGTGGAGTACACCAGCCTGCACGTGGACAGCACCAACCTGAAAGCCCGCAAAACCTACCTCCACCACAGTGCACGCGGCACGCAGCCATACGAACAGCTCGCCGCGTTCTACCGCCGGATCGGGCGCGACCGCGACGCACGCGCCGTCCAACTGGCCGCGGTGACCATGCCCATGGTGCCGATGCCGATTACCATCAGCGTTCCGCCGATGATCCGGCCTTCTGCCGTGACCGGGAACCGGTCGCCGTAGCCGACCGTGGACGCCGTGGTCAACGCCGACCAGATGGCATCGGGGTACGACCGGATGTTTGCGCCCGGCGCATGCTGTTCCGGCCGAAGAACGGCGCCGGCCCCCACCAGGACTACGGTCAGCACGACCAACGCGGTGGCCACCAGCACCCGTTCTGATCGGTGGCGCTGGGCGACCACCCCTACACGGCCGAAGACCCCCAGCACTCGCAACGACCGGACAGCCGGCACCAGGACAGCTACCAGGTCCAGCGGATGAGTGCGCACGAACCGGCGCCGGTCTTCGACCAGATGCAGCCGCACGCCATAGTCGATAGCGAAGGCGACCCACGCCACGTAGTCGACTGGGCTGGTGAACGCCTGCGCCCGGTCCAGCGCCGAGGCCACCACGAAGTTCACCAACGACAGCAGCGCCAGGCCGGTCAGCCACGGCGTGGTACGCCTCACCCACCGGTGATAACGGTCCATACTCGCCCATACTTCCCCTTTCTGGACCGGAGCCTTGGCAGGCACCACCGTCCGTGTGTGAAGACAGGCTTGGACACCGTTCGGCGAGATTGCTGCCCGGTCAGCAGACCCGCGCTCCTGCCGTAACGCTCTCAGGTCAGGCCACACGGCCCCCGTCGGAACGGTTGCCGGCCTGAGCGGGCTGCAGGGCTTTCGCTGTTCCGCATCCCGTCGCCGTCGGGGAGGCCCGTCGGGTGCGGCGGTTCTTCCGGAACGATGCCGCCTGATCCCGGCGGGACAGCGTGCCGAGTTCCTCGTTGCGTTGTGGTGGCGCAGGCGAGGTGCGGATACTCGCGGTGGCGGCCAGGACGATCGTGATGTGTTCGGCGAAGCTGGCTTGGGGGGGGGTGGGGAGCTCCAGGTCGGGGTCCTCGCGGTGGCCGACGGCGACCGCGTGCAGGACGAAGGCCATGAGGGTGTCGACGACTTCGGAGCTGCACCGTTTGGTGGTGCTCAGCAGCCGTCCCAGGACGCGCAGCGACGGTGGCCTCCGTGCAGCAGGCTTTCGGGATGACCGGGTACGCCCTGGGGCCCACCGTCTACCATCTGCTGTTCAACCTCTTCTTCCGTCAGATGGCTGCGGGACGCCGAGGCGCGCGGGTTGTCGGTGACCGAGGCGGCGTCCGCCGTGGACGCGGTGCGCAGCGGGGTGGTGACCAGCACGAGCGGATCCGGATACGACCCGAACCTGCTGCGGCAGGCGTCCGGGCTGAGTGCCTGCTTTCGATCCTTTCTGCGCCGTTCAGGTATTTTGTCATACTCTGTCACGACATCAGGAGCGTCCCGAGGGGATTGCGCGTGATGATCGGGTCATGCGAACACTCATGGAGCGTGATGATCGGGATCGCCTTGCCAAGGTGATCGAGAACCACCCGTCCACTGTGGACTGGGAAGATCCCGAAGCGGTTGTCGACGGGAAACTATTGCAGTTGGCCGTGACGGTTCTGCAGCAGGTCGCGGCGGTGTTTCCTGGTGAGCCGCTTGGGACAGCCACGGCCTCGCTGGCCGGTCCTCTCAGCGAGTGTGTTCCGAAGGAGACCATCACACGGTTCGAAAGGGCCATGGATGCCCGGCGTCCCCGATAGGGCGCGGTCCGTGTGGACTGGTACGAGCCTGGACGGGCTGGAGGTGCAGTGCACCGCTCAGGATGTTGTCGGCATAAGGCTGCTGGGCTGGGAGAATGTCCTGCCGCTGTCGGTGGTCCGTCTGGTGAACACGGAACAGCAGCGGATCCGGCGTCAGGCCCCGGGCACTGAGGCCCAGTAGTCCGGTCCTGGTCATCTGGTGACAGGGCATCGGCCAGGGTGCGTGTGTGTGCTGCTGGCCGTATTTCGGGCTTTCGAGGGGCTATATGTTCTGTCCACGGCTGCGCGTTTGCCCAGCTCAGGATTCGAAAACGGTGCTAGCTCGGGTGTTCACGAGTGCGGTGGTTTCATCCCCGTCAGGACGCGGGAGGGACGGCTCGGGTGAGAGGTCCCAGGTCGGCATAGAGGGCGGCGTGGACCGCGGCCGCGAGTTCGCGGGCCCGGTCCTCGCTCCGGATGCCGTGCATCATGAAGTAGATCGGTCCTGCGTAGGCGTCCAGGTCGACGTCACGGTTTTGGACCAGGCGGGTGATCGCGGTCCGGACTGCGTCGTTCACGGAATCGTCGACGGTGTAGCCGGAGCCCGCGGTGAGCGTGTCAGCCTTGACGGTCCACAGCTGACGTTTTTCGGATTCGATGGCGACGAATACAACGTGCTGCGCCATGGCCTGCCGGTAGGCGGCGTGGAAAGCGTCGGTGCCGGTGGCGTCCGGGATCAGGTGGGCGGGGCAGGGAACCGGGTGGGGCTGCACAAGTGCATTGTGCCGAATCTCTCTCACTGAGGCATTACATGTCTGATGTTCCCCGGTTGTCTGCTTCCGGGCCTCTGCGGCAGAAGGACGTCCCACCGTCCCACCGTAGCTGACAGGCTTCGGCGGCGGTGGGAGAGTGGAGCTCAGGGCCGCGATCCGGGCCCGGTGGCCTCTTGGTGGCACTGCTGACCGTCAGGGCCAAGATGATCAGTCGCGTTGGGCTTCGCGGGAGGCCGGCTGTCCGCTTCTGCGGGAGCTTCGGCGGGTGATTCGCCTGGTCATGAGCGTGATTGCGGCCCAGGTGAGATCGCATGTGGGTGGTGCCGGCGGTCAGGCCGGGTATTCGCGTGATCATGTGTGGGAGGCGACGGTGCCGGGTGACCCGTTCGGGCTGGCCGATGTGCTCGCGGCGGCAGAGGACGCGGCGCCGGGGGCGTCTCTTGCTGTGGTGGCGCGCAATCTACGCGACCGGTTCGGCGCGCGGGCGGTGTCGTTCCTGTTCGTCGGCGTCTCTGGCCGGCAGATGGTGCGGGTCGACGAGGGGATCGCCTCGCGGGCCGGCCTCGAGGCCGATCAGATCCAGCTGGCCGGCAGCGTCTACGACCAGGTGCTGCGCCTCCAGGAGCTGGTGCAGGCCCCCGACACCGGGCAGGGGAAGCGGGTGCTCGCCCCGGTGACCAACCGCGGTGACACCATCGGCGTCCTGGAGTTGTCCCTGCCGCACGTCAGCCAGGAGATCCTGGACCAGGTTGGCCAGGCCGCGCACGCGCTGGCGTACATCATCGTCACCGACCGCCGCTTCACCGACCTCTACCGGTGGGGTCAGCGCGCTTCCCCGCTCACCCTGGCCGCCGAGATCCAGCGCCAGCTCCTGCCCGACGCGCCCTCCTGCGAAGCCGCGCAGTTCGTGCTCGCCGCGTGCCTGATCCCGGCCGACAACGCTGCCGGGGACACCTACGACTACGCCCTCGACCACGACACCCTGCACCTGTCCGTGACCGACGCCATGGGCCACGACGTCGACGCCGCACTCATGGCCACCCTCCTGGTCAATGCCTCACGCGGCGCCCGCCGCGACGGCGCCGGCCTGGCCAAGCAGGCCCGCCGGATCCACCAGGCTCTCCTCGACCACGGCCACGACACCATGGCCACCGGCCAGCTCCTGCGCATCGCCCTGGACGGGACCGGCGCACAGCTCGTCAACGCCGGACACCCCTGGCCGCTGCTCCTGCGCGACGGCACAGTGAACGAGGTGCGCCTGGACATCGACCTGCTCTTCGGCGCCCCCGGAACCACCCCGTACCACGTACAGGACCTCGACCTGCGCCCCGGCGACCGGCTCCTGCTCCACAGCGACGGCATGCAGGAACGACAAGCCGAGTCCGTCGACCTGCCCCGCCTCATCCGCGAGACCGCCTCCGAACACCCCCGCGAGGTCGTGCGCGTCCTGACAGCAGCGGTCACCGACGCCTGCGGCGGCCACCTGGCCGACGATGCCACGGTGCTGTGCCTCGACTGGCACGGCCCCCACCACGACGGCCGCCACGCCCACGCCGGAGCCGGCCGATAAGCACTTCCCCGTGCCCCGCCGGGACCGACGCTGGGGAAAGGGCGTTCCTCTCCACCGTTCGCGTCGCCATCGCCAGCCGATTACCTCACTGCCGAGCACGCGGAAATCTGTGACGGCCGGAGTAGACATTGGGCGGTGGGGTGGTTATGGTTTCTCTCGTAGCCGAGATCAGCAGGGCCCGGCAGAGACGAACTGCCGGGCAGCAGTACCCGCAGGTGCAGTACGCAGGACGGTGCGGTGGTGGAGTTCCGGAGCCAGAGCGGTTTCCTGACGGTGACGGGACTGACGGCCGGACCGGGTGGCCCGCAGTGATCAGGGGCCGCCGTGAGCAGTAACGCAGTTCAGTGAGTGCAGTTGGCAGTACCAGCAGTGCGGTTTTCAGTGGTTCCTCGGTAAAGGCGTCGGCTGCGGGCGCGCGTACCGGGAGGTTCGGCAGTGGGGTTCTAAGCCAGAGCAGACGCACGATGGGCGACGGGGCTGGCTGCCGAAGGTGGCGCTTACTCAAGGTCACCAGCAGTACAAGCAGTGCGCAGTACCAAGCAGTGTGCAGTACCCGGATTGGTAGGTAGTTCATCCAGAGGGAAGAACGGAGGAGCCGAGCGCCATCAGGATCGCCCGGGCGGAAGTGTTGAGCCCGGGTACCGCAGGACATCGATAGTGAGGTGGTCTCCGGTCAAGCAACCGCGATCCCCGCACACGCTGCTCATCCCCCTGGTGGCGTGCGGACACAGTAGGCCGGCGCAGTATCAGGGCCGGCAGATGGTGTTGAAGTTCCTTCGGGGCCCTGGTGCCGGTATGGCACCAGGGCCCCTCCAGCGTGTTCCGCAGAGAGGCAAGATGACAGCAGACGAGTCGTTCAACCGGCTCGATGACGACGACTACCCCGCCTACACCATGGGCCGGGCCGCCGCGATGCTCGGCACCACCCAAGGTTTCCTGCGTGCCATCGGCGAAGCCCGCCTGATCACCCCGCTGCGCTCCGCGGGCGGCCACCGCCGCTACTCCCGGTACCAGTTGCGCATCGCCGCCCGCGCCCGTGAACTCGTCGACCAGGGCACCCCGATAGAGGCCGCCTGCCGCATCGTCATCCTCGAAGACCAGCTCGAGGAAGCCCAGCGCGTCAACGCCGAATACCGCCACGCCGCCGGATCGGGGAACCCGACGACCACGGCTGGCGCCTGATCGGTTCTCCTGTCCTGGGTAAGTTGCCGCGTTATGCGCTGATTCTCATAATGTGTGGGCATGATCGCTGAAGATGCCCAGCCGTCGGCACACGGACGGGAGCCCCGGCACCTCTCCGGCACCTTCCGCGCACCGGCGGTCGATTCGCCTGCCGGCACAACCGGCCGGATGACTGCCGGGCAGGCAGCCGCCGGCCTGGAAGGCGGGGTGGAGCGGGCGGCGGCCGCCCTGAAGCCGGGGATGCGCGGCTGGCTGCACGCCGGGATGTTCCCCCTCGCGCTGGCCGGCGGCATCGTCCTGGTCGCCCTGGCGCGCTCGGCGAGCGTCGCCGTGGCGTGCTCGGTGTATGCGGCCTCGGCGCTGCTGCTGTTCGGTACGAGCGCGGTGTACCACCGCGGCACCTGGGGCCCGCGAGGGGAGGCGGTTCTGCGCCGCCTGGACCATGCCAACATCTTTCTGATCATCGCCGGTACATACACGCCCCTGGCGGTACTGCTGCTGCCCGCCCGCCGGCAGGTGGTCCTGCTGTCACTGGTGTGGGCGGGGGCCGCGGCCGGTATCGCCTTCCGGATCTGGTGGATTCGGGCACCGCGCTGGCTGTACACCCTGTGCTATATCGCCTTGGGCTGGGCGGCGGTGTTCTACTTGCCCGACTTCGCGCACACCGGCGGCGCCGCGGTCGTCGTACTCATCATCGCCGGCGGCCTGCTCTACACCGTCGGCGCCATCGTCTACGGACTCAAACGCCCCGACCCCTGGCCGCGCTGGTTCGGCTTCCACGAGGTCTTCCACACCCTCACCATCGCCGCCTTCACCGCGCACTACACCGCCATGCTCCTGGCAGCCGCATGAGTGTGGTTCGGGGTCTGCTGAAGCGCAGGAGCGCAGGAGCGCAGGAGCGCAGGAGCACTGGGGCAGGCACTGGCCCCCACTGTCCGAGAGGGCTGGCGGGTGGCTGCCGGGCCCCACGGCCTGTAGGGGCGGCGCCGCTGGAGAGACGCTGACCGCCGAGATCAACGTCCGCCAGCCCCGAGTCCCGAGAGCTCGCCGACTACGCGAAGGCGTTCACCGCCATGGCGTCGATGGCGGTGTATGGCGACGGCGCCCGCGCCCTGATCCGGGCTGCGATCGACGCCATGGAGTGAACTTGCGCAATTTTTCCGCAATTTCGTTGAGTGCTGGTTCGGGCCTTGCGTAGCGTCAACAGGTACCGACGCCACCAGCAACAGGGAGGCGCAACTTCATGGGCGCACGCAGGTCCGCCGCTACCGCCTCCGCCGAGCTGGAGGAAGACGCCCCCCGGCAACCTGCTTACGGCGTTCCCTCCCCGGCCCTGCTGGCCCGCGCCGACCGCGGGTTCGCCCGCTTCCTCGAAGGCGTCGCCAAACCTGAGGACGACCACACGTCAAGGCGCTCATGACCGGCGCGCGCACGGTCCTGTACGACCCCGCGGGCCTGATCGAAGCCGGCCTGCCCTTCGACCGCGCCCCGTACGAGGCGCTCGTCACCGCCGTGCTCGCCTGGACCACCCCGGACCTCGCGCCCCGGGACTACGAGCAGATCGCCCTGCAACTGACCAGCCACGCCCGCGCGGTAGCCGTCGACGTCCACCGCCGCGCCGCCCGACTGGCACACCACAACGGGCGCCGGGCCCTGGCCGAGGTCGTCCTGCGTGAGACCGAGCGGCGGCTCTCGGCGCCGATGGAGGCAACCGCGGCGTGCGTGAAGGACCGCGCGCGGCTGGTGCGGGCGCTGTACGAACGGGTCGACCGCCTCACGCGACCCTCTCCGGACCTCGCTGCTCTGAGTGTGCGGCAGCCGGTTGGCGGTGTCGGCGGGCGCAGCGGGCCGGCGGGCGGCAGGGTGGTGTGCATGGGTATAGAGCCGCGTGTGGTGGTGGAGCCGGCGGGCCGGGATGGTGGGCGGCGGGTGCGTGCCGGTTCCGAGATTCTCGGTGTGGCCTACGGGCCGCACGACCTGCTGGAGTTCCTACGGCGTGCAGGCGTCGACGACGTTGATCAGGTCGACGTGGCGGCCGCGGACTGGATCGTCTGGCATGGCGGCGGGCCCGGAATGTGGCGGGCGGGTTGAGCGAGGGAGTACGTGATGGCGGCACAGCGTGACCCCGGACCGGGATTCGTGAGCGACGTGCAGGCAGCGGTCGACGGGTGCGTCGTGGACGGGCAGCAGTGGCCCGATGACATCCGGCCCCTGGCGGTACAGGTGGTGGCAGCGCTGATGGAGGCTGGGCTGCCCGTCTACAGCCGGCAGAACGGCGGCGCGGCCACTGGCGTGCAGTTGGCTCTGCACGGGGTCGGGCACAACGTGAGACTGATGGTGCTGTGGCGGCAGCATCCCAGGGCTGAGTCCGGCATGCCCGGCGATCCCTGGCGAACCCAACAGGACGCGCTCCATCATGCCCTGCGAACGATCCTGCTGGCCCGCGGCTTCCGCCTGCACGACGACGAGAACACCGCTGCACCGGTCGTGGCAGGCGCCGGCCCCTCATAGCGGCACCGAGCCGTGGCCGGATTCCCGGGGTCGCGTCTTCGGGGGCTTCCAACCTGAGAGGCAACCGCCGGTCCGGGCGGCACACCTGGCACGCGGCGGCGTCGTCGTACTCGAGGACGGCGCGGGCCTGCTGGGTGCTGGCGGGCGGGGCGAGGTCGGCAGTCGCCCCGGTGCACGATGCGGGTCGGGCGCCGCGCTGGGTGCCGAAGTAGACCTTCTCTTCGACCTTCCAGGCCGGGGTGACGCCGGGCTGCTCGGTGGGCACCTGGTCGTACGGCTGGCCGTCGATCGGCTCGCAGAGGGCGGCCGGGGCGCGGAAGGCGACCGCGGCGGCAGGACCAGGAGCTGGCTGGCCCCGCTCGCTGCCCTGGCTGGGCAGGTGGATCTGTAGGTCGTACCACCAAGGTCCGTCGGGCTCTCTGAGGCGGGACTTCACAACGGCGAACTGGTGCTGCCCATCCGGGAGCGCTACGTCGACCAGCGGCCCATCGGCCTGCGGCAGCGCAGCCGGCCGCCCCTCGCCGTGCTCCTGTCCTGGTCGTCGCTCACCCCTCAAATCTAGTTCGATTCCCCGTTCGATTCCACGTGGGGAACGCCTCGCCCCGCTGCGCCCGCCGACTGTTGACCTTTGTCAGGAGATCTTGACCGTTTGCCAAGTGATCTTGATGGTCGGTGGTTTCCTGCCACCAGACCTTGACCGGCAACGGCGACGGACGGGCCAAGATGGCCTGAACGCCGGTTGCATCGGTGCCACAACTCGGAGACAGGATCTGTCGTGGTCAGCACCCGCTTCGCCTACGTCTGCCTTCCGTTCGCCCAGGGCCTGTTCGACAAGAGTCGGGCGCTCAAGGACTTCGACTTCAACAAGCATCAGAGAGCCCGGCTCCGTGAGTCCATTTCCGTGGACGTCCGCAAGCTCTGCGACATGCTCATACCCGACGCCCGATACCCGCAGGTCAGCGTCGCCGCGTCCGAGCGGGCCGCGGCCATCGGGGTCGACTTGCGGCAGGAGACGTGGCATTCACAGACCAGGTTCGACCGCGGGCGGGCGGTGTTCCACTACGAGCACATGAACCCTGTCAGCCAGATCGTGAAAGCTCTGGCCACAGCCGATTCAGTTGCCGCAATCGTGCCGATACTTTCCGACGGCTTGAGGCTGGCGTGGATCACGAAGGTCGAAGACGCTCGGCTCACCACACTCGGCTACCGCTACAAGCGCCCCGACTCCGGTGCCGCGTACGCAGAGGCAGGGATCGTGCTCCTGCCCTTGTTGCAGGAACCTGGCAGCGACTGATTCGAAGTGAGCGGTCAAACTCGCCTGTCAATCGGTCAAGATCGCGTGTCAGAGGACAGACGTTCCACGAACATCACTACCGCAGGTCACGGGCTTGGAACACTGGAAAGCCGTAGGGAGTGCAAGCAGGTGAGCAACCGCGGCGGATGCTCACTTGCTTGCACCAGAATCGGGACGTAAGGGTGTGGAACGCCATGGAATGGCGGGGAATTGGGCAATCCGTGCGGTCAAGGGATGGGCCAGAGGGAAACCGGGTGCCGTGGAACCGGGGCTGATCCGGCCTGTCGGGAAATTCATCGGGGTCGGGTGTCACACGGGAAGATCGTTTAGCACTTGTAGCAGGTGAAGGCGGAGTTCTGTCCGCCCTGTCATCTGGAGGCGCTGCCGGTGAACGTCACCGAGCTTGTTCCCTCGCCTGGTCCGGGCGGCCCACACTGGTCGTGCAGCCCGCACCCGGGCCCGCACCGGTTGCCGGTCGTGCTGTCGGTCAACAGGCGCTCTTGGCAAGGGTCTCGGCAAGGGGCGGTGCACCCACCGCGGTGCCCACTCCGGTGGGCACTTACGGGCCCACTCCGGTCCCCACTCACGTGCCCTGATCGTGCGTGCACCACGTTTCCGAAGGTCAGCACGGCTTTTCTCAACGGTCCGGGCTCGTCACAACCCTCGTCACCACCCTGTCATGACAGACGCAGGGTGGATCACCGGGTTCCCGGGGGCTCCCCGGCGCCCCTTGGTCCGGGGCGGGCCTGGCCGCCCGCCGGGTGGCCGGGCGACAGCCGCGGCGGAGCTCTGGACCGGGCGGGGAGGCGGGGCCGATGAGCGGAAGCCGGACCACGAAGCCGGGCAGTGCGCAGGGCGGGCTCCCCAAGGGGGCCGCGGGTGGGGGAGACCGGCGGATCGCGAATCCGCGCCGGTCGTCCAACGGCCTGCGGGAGGACGTGCTGCGCGTGCTGGGGGTGATGAAGGTGGCCACAGCCGACCAGATCCAGCGCGCGGCCGCGCCGCACCTGACCTACCGCCACACCACGAAGCCGACCGCGGCCAGGCGCAAGGAGGCCCGTACCGCCGCGCACCGCGGCGCGCTGGCGGATCTGCGGGCCTCGGGGCACGTGCTGTTCGGCGGCCATACCCGCGACGCGCAGGGCCTGCGGCTGCTGACCCCGCTCGGGCTGGACAGCGCCAGGAGCGAGCTGGGCCGGCCCAAGGAGGAGATGGGCGGCACCGCCCGGGGCGCGGGCCGGTCCGGCGCGCAGCACGCGATGGCGGTCAACGAGACGATCCTGGCGCGCTGCTGCGCCCCAAGCCGGACCTGTCCCTGCTGGCCGGTGAACCACCGGAGGCGCTGGCGGCCGCGCAGGCCGCCTTCGACGCGCCGCGGGGCCTGGGCACGCTTGGCTCGTACTTCACCGAGGTGCCGCTGCCGGCCACCGGTACCTGGACCACGCCGGGCAGGGGCGGCGTCCAGGCCGACATCGTGGTGACGGCGCCCGGCTCGAGGGTGCCGCTGCTGTTCGTGGAGGTCGACAACTGCTTCGAGGAAGCCGCCGTCCTGGTGGAGAAGCTCGACCGCTACGCCCGGTTCTTCGCCCGCACCGCGAAGGTCGACGGCAAGGACATGGCCATGTGGCGGCAGCGGTGGAGCGGCCTGCCAGACGGCTATCTGCAGACGGTTCTGCCGCCGGTGCTGCTGGTCTTCAACCCGGTCGGGCCCCGCAACCCGGACGGACCGCGCAACAGATCGCCGCGCGCACCGGCCAGCACTGGCAGGGCGTGCCCCACAACACCTACACCTCGTACAACGCGCGCATCCCGATCGTGGCGACCACCTTGGACCGGCTGCGCGAACGCGGCCTGACCGGGCAGGACTTCTGGCGGTTCGGCCGCTCCGGCCTTCAATCGCTGTTCGACGCGGTCGGCAACCCCCGCAAGGACGCCGCACAAGCACGCCAGCGCGCCGAGGACGACCGCCGAGCGGCGGAGTACAAGGCAGAGAGGGAACGGGAACGTGAAGAGCGCTGGCCGCGCTGCGCCAACTGCGCGGAGAAGTTCACCGACCAGCGGTGGACCGAGGTCGACAAGCGCGGGCGGGCCAACGCCGACAGCCACCGCACATTGTGCGCCGGCTGCAAGCAGCAGGCGATCGAGGCGGAGAAGGCCCGCAAGGCCGCGAAGAATTAAGCCGCCCGGCTGCGGCGCGAGGCGGAGGCCTCCGTGGAAGCCGAGGCCGCACGCAAGGCGAACCGGTTCCTGGGGCGCTTCCGCCCCTGACCGAGCGCAGACCGCGCTCCAGCCTTCACGTTCGCTCGGGGGGAGGCGTCGTGGAGCGCACCGTCAGCCTCAAGCGCATACGCGGCCATCTGGGCAGTCTGCCCTGCTCAACACTGGGCGTGAGATCGTTGCGGGCATCAGCCGAAGGAGGGGCTTCCATGACCGAGCCGAGCGACCAACAGCCGGCGTTACCGACGTTGGCGCAGAGCGACACGCTGGACGTCGCCGTCATCCCGGCTTCCGTGATCAGTTCCCCGAAGCTGTCCCTGTCGGATCTCGGGTTGTACGTGAAGCTGTCGCACCTGATGGCCAGGCGCATTACCCGCCGGTCCTCCCGCAGAAGCGGACAGCCGGCCTCCCGCGAAGCCCACCGGGACTGATCCTCACGGCGACGCTGACCAGCGTCGCCACCACTTCCCGAAGGCCGTCCCCTGGTCCATGGCGCCGGTCATCCCTCTTGTTGCGACTGAAGCTGCCGTCGTTCCTGTTGCAGGGCTTCTCGAGCCTGGGAAAGCGTCGCCACCTTGGCCTCAAACTGCTCAACTGACGGCGTGCCGTTCACTCCCAGTTCGGCACGTAGCGCCTCGCGGAGCAGATTAACCGCATCGGAGAGAGGTCCCGCAAACCACCGCTTCGCCTGGATAAGCTGCGCGTCCGTGCGCGAGAGAATCCCCGCTCCGGTGGCGTCAATTGGGAGGTGCCGCACCAGGTGGTAACCAGCGCCCAGGCACTGGTTAACTTCGCTGGCCACGTTCAGGGCAGTTGCGCCAAGGACCATCTGGGCCTGCGCGTATTGGTCGTAGTACGCCTGGCGTGTGGCATCAAGGGGGTCCGCAACAACGGTCTCCCCACGCCTGAGTGCGAGCACCGTGTCTCTGCCCGCAGTGCGGTAGGCGCGGGCGGTCGCATTAAGAGCGGCATAGAGTTCACGCTTGGTCTGGACTGCTCGGTCCTCCCGGTCCTGCAGCCGTTCGAGCGCCGTACGCCGATTCTGTTCGGCGACCTCGGCTCGGCGAGCGCGTTGAGCGAGCGCTGTCGCCCCCATGGTGCCGCCGACTCCGGCAAGTGCCACGACGAGCGTAGTCCAATCCGATCCCGACAGCACCCGAGTCCCCCTGCCCCTCCCCAACCCACTTTGCGCGCCAGATCGCAGGCTATCGCGACCAGCGACAGAGGTAGGAAGCTTTGGCGGACACGCGACAGCGTGGCCAACGCGGCGGCGACCGATTTCAGGCCGCAGCGGCTCGCCCCGCGTAGAGGCTTCCTCCTCACCACACCGATCCGACTCGCCGACAGCCTCCGAACCCGTCTGTTCGATTCTCGGCGTTGCCTGCACCCCGCCGGGGCGGCTGGGGACAGCCTCTGACCGCTCCCCCGCGCACGAAGCCCCGGGCCTTGCTGCCCGGGGCTTCGTGCTGCACCTTGGCCGCTGTGGGGCACCACCCAGGAACAGCCACCCCCACGACAGCCGACCCACCACACGCTCGCCGCCGAAGGCAGCCGCTTGGTCACCTCGTGACAGCAGGCCAACCCGCGTCCACAGCGGTAGTGGTCAGGACCTGCTGGACGTGGGTTGTCCTGGCTGTGTCAGCGGCACCGGACATACCGTGGCCGTTGACGAACCTGCTGATAGTGCTCTCACGGCCCTGGCTTCCTCGCAGCTCCCGCGATCTAATGCGCTGCCATGGACGCAGGATTAGCAGCCGTCATCGGCACGGCGATCGGCACCGTCGGGGGACTCGGGGGCGGTCTGGTCACTGCCGTGAGTCAGGGAGCGCAGCAGCAGCGGCAGCGACAGATCGACCGAGACCTCCGGCTGGAGGGGGCCCGCCGCAACGCCTACAGCGTGTGCATCAGCACCTCCAAGCAGGTGTCGGCGGCGTGGTGGAAGGTGGCGGCGAGCCTGCGTGCCGCGGGGAGCACGCAGGAGCAGTGGCGCGAGCATGCGGCCAGCGCGCACGCGGCCTGGGCGCCATTCAGTTCTGCGGTGGCCGAAGTCGCCGTCGTGGGCCCCGCCTTTATGGCAGAGGCGGCCGACACCCTGCGGGGGGCTCATGTACGCCTTGGACATGGCCGGTACGACATGGCACGACGCTGCCCGCCAGGCGGGAGTCGGCTCCCTGCCGGACTACGACGCCCAGTACATGCGCGCAGTGGAAGCGAAGCGCGCGCCGGGGAGCGCCTTCCAGGCCGCGGCGCGCCTGGCGTTGCAAGCGGAACGCTAGCCTAAGGGTTTGCGGGGAATCAAGGTGTTGCTTCCCGTTCTGAGGCTCGTTGGTGTGGTATGCGCATCCCGGATGAGACTCGTGACCAACTCGCCGTGAAGTTCGCGGTATTGCTCCCACATCTGGACGAGCGGCAGCGACGGCTGTTGATGGCGGCGGAGGCCCGGGGCCTGGGGCACGGCGGTGTCCGAGCCGTGGCTCAGGCTGCTGCGGTCAGTGAGACGACGGTCCGCAAGGGTGTGTTCGAACTCGAGGCCGGTGAGGAACCTCTGGGGCGGGTGCGGCGTCCGGGCGGGGGCCGCAAGCGGGTCGCGGATCTGAATCCGGGGCTGCGGCCGGCACTGCTGGCGCTGGTCGAGCCGGACGTGCGGGGTGACCCGATGTCGCCGCTGCGGTGGACGGTGAAGTCCACCCGCACGCTTGCACGGGAGCTGACCCGGGCCGGGCACCATGTCAGTGCCGACACCGTCGCCGACCTGCTGCGCGAGGAAGGGTTCAGCCTGCAGGCCAACGCCAAGACGATCGAGGGCAGCCAACACCCTGATCGGGATGCCCAGTTCCGCTATCTCAACGAGCAAGCCCGCGAGCACCGAGACACCGGCCAGCCAGTGATCAGTGTGGACACCAAGAAGAAGGAACTCGTCGGCGAGTTCAAGAACAACGGTCGCCAGTGGCGGCCCGCCACCCACACGGTGTAGGAGTCTGGGACGCCGGGGCCGCCGGCGAACTGGCCTGCCACCGCGTGCCGGCCGTCGTGTCCGATTTCCAGCGTGCACCACAAGGGCGGCGGGACTTCGAGGCCGCCGGGGACGGATTGGAGTTGGGTGACTTCTGTCTCCAGCAGCAGGACGCGGGCCGGGCAGGAGTCTGATTCGAAAATCCAACGATCCCGCAGCTCAGACGGCTTCTGCTGATTGGAGGGTGACTTGAAAACCGAGCATGTTGAGCTGGCTGACCAGGCGGCGTGTCTGTCGGGTGCGTCCGGTGCGCTGGAGGAAGTAGTCGCCTCCGAGGTCGGCGTATTCGGCGTCGTTGGTGAGCATGTGCCAGACGGAGGTCAGGATGGTGTGGCCGACGGCGACCAGGGCGCGTTTCTTGCCTCGGCGGATGGCGATGCGTTTGTAGCGGGACGCGAGGTAGGTGTCCTTGCTGCGGGCGGCAGCGGTCGCTGCGAGGCCGAGAGCGCCTTTGAGCCAGGGGTCGCCGGGTCGGGACTTGCCCGAGGTGTGCTTACCCGCGGACTCGTGGTTGCCCGGACACATCCCGGCCCAGGAGGCCAGGTGGGCGGCGCTGGGGAAGCGGCTCATGTCCACGCCGATCTCGGCGAGGATCACCTCGGCGGACTTGGCGTTCACTCCTGGGATCGTGGTCAGCAGCTCGACCTGCCGGCGAAAGGGTGCGAGCTGCCGGGTGATCTCCTCGCCCAGGCGGGTCTCGGTGGCGGTGACGGCATCGATGCGGTCGAGCATGGTGCGGGCGAGGAATGCATGGTGGTCGGTGAACCGTCCGGTCAGTGCCTGGGCGAGGATCTGCCGTTTGGCGCGCATGCTGGCCTTGGCCATCTCGGCCAGCACCAGCGGGTCGCGCTGGCCGGCGATCAGGGCCTCCAGCATCGCGCGGGCGGACTTGCCCAGCAGGTCGGAGACGACAGCGGAGAGCTTGATCCCTGCGTCTTCCAGGAGCTTCTCCAGCCGCTGAGCCTCGCGGGTGCGTTCGCGGATAACCTCGGTGCGGTAGCGAGTCAGGTCGCGCAGCTGCCGGATCTCCGGCGGGGGCACGAAACTCGGCCGGACCAGGCCGTGTTCGACCATCTTGCAGATCCACTCCGAGTCGGCGACGTCGGTCTTGCGGCCGGGGACGTTCTTCATGTGCCGGGCGTTCAGCAGCCAGGTCTCGATGTCGTTCTCCAGCAGGTAGAACACCGGCTTCCAGTACGAGCCGGTGGCCTCCATGCCGACCACGGTGACCTGTTCGGCGAGCAGCCAGTCCCGCATCGCCAGCAGGTCGCGGGTCATGGTGGAGAAGGTGCGTACCTCTTTCCGGCGCCGCTTGCCCGGTCCCGGGACGCGGACGCAGACCTTCACGTCCGCCTTGCCGATGTCGATCCCGGCGCATCGCTCGTGAACCACGTCCATGCCCCAGTCCTCCCCTCGCACGGTGTGCTGTCGGACAGCAGCCGTCCGGCGGGGACCGGGCAGGCAAAAGAATCTGATTCACGTGCTCAAGGCAACACTTCCGGGTGCCTGACGAAGGGTCCCCGGCGTCCTACTCAATGTCGGGCTCCGGTGGCGCCAAGACTCCGCGACGTCAACCGGACGGCCGTGCCCCGATTTTCTCCCCTTTGGGGTATCGCCGCCAGGGGATCGGATTACTCAATGACGAAGTCAAGCCGCTTGCGGGACGGGCGGAACGGAGGTGAACGTCCGTCCGTCACGCAGCAGGGCCCACGAGACGTTCACTCGCCGGCGGGCCAAGGCGATGACGGCTTGGACATGTTTGAAGCCCTCGCTCCGCTTCTTCAGGTAGAAGTCCCGGTTCGGTCCCTCGCGGATGATGCTCGTCTGCGCGGACATGTAAAACACCCGTCGCAGGCGGCGGCTGTAGCGCTTGGGCCGGTGAAAGTTGCCGGTCCGACGCCCCGAGTCGCGAGGCACAGGTACCAGCCCGGCCGCGGATGCGAGGTGTCCAGCGTCGGCGTATGCCGACAGGTCACCTGCGGCGACGACAAGCTCGGCGCCGAGTATCGGGCCGATGCCGGGCAGGGATTCGATGATCTCCGCTTGCGGATGGCTGTGGAACACCTCTCGGATCTGCTTGTCGATCCGCTTCAAGCGGTCGTCCAGGAGCAGGACTTGCGCCGCCAGATCGGCGACGATCTGCACGGCGACGTCCTCTCCTGGCAGCGTGGTCTGCTGGGCCTGCGCGGCTTCCACCGCTTTCGCGGCCACTGCGTCCGCTGCACGGATGTTGCGGTGTGCCAGCCAAGCTGTCAGGCGGGCTTGCCCCCGGCGCCGGATGGCGGCCGGGGCCTGGTAGCCCGTCAACAGGACGAGTGCGCCCTTGTTGGACGAGTAGTCGAAGGCTCGCTCCAGAGCGGGAAAGACGCCGGTCAGCAGGTCGCGCAGCCGGTTGATCATCCGCACCCGGTCGGCGACCAGATCGGTGCGGTGAGCGGTCAGCAGAGCCAGGTTGGCGACCAGCTGGGCTGGCACTTCGATCGCGGTGAAGTCTTTGCGGTGGCGTGCAGTCTCGGCGATGACGTAAGCATCGCGTGCATCGGTCTTGGCCTCACCCCGGTAGGCGCCCGCCATGCGGTTGACGGTGCGGCCAGGCACGTAAACGGCCCGTTGGCCATGAGCGGCGAGCAGCGCCAGAAGCAGTGCGGACGAAGTCCCGGAGATATCCACCGCCCAACTGACTTCGTCAGCAAGGTCTAGGATCTCGCCCATGGCAGTCAGGATCGCCGACTCGCCGTTTTCGATCTTTTTCGACCACAGGGACGCACCAGTCGAGTCGACGACCGTCGCCCAATGATGGCCCTTGCCCGCGTCGATGCCCGCCCATACCTGAGCCTGCCGCATCTGCACTCGCTACCCCTCGCTCCGCGCTGGCTGCCGTCGGCCCGAGGAACACCCCGCTGTCATCTCCGTAATCAGCGACCGCACGAAGCGCGCACATCTCAACCAGCAGTCAGGGCGCCCCGGAGGGCTGGACGGCCACTCCTGCCGAGCCACCGAAGGCGAGACCTGATCAGCCACATCCGGCCCTCCCGGGCCGCCTAACACCTTACGGAGACCTGATGAACCGACACGGGCGCTCCTGGGCAGGCTCGGAGGATGTGCAGTACTGCTGCGTGGGCAAACTACTGCATGCCCTACGCGTGCGATGTGCGCGTGGATGGTGGGTCCGCCGCGGAAGTGCCTGGGCAGAGTGCTCAGAGGCTGGAGTGAGGGAGAAGTCGCAATGCCGGTGTGACGCAGAGCGATGCCGCCCAGTGGTTCCGGCGGCGACGTGGCGCGGGGGAGTCGTGAGGGGGCAGTATGTCCGCGTCGCTTCCGATTGTGAGGACCTTCCTGTGCGCCGCACCCTGATGGCCGTCCCGGCCGTGCTGCTTGCTGCCCTTGTAGTGGCGGGCTGTCATCCGTCTGCAGCTACGGGTTCTGGCGCTCCGTCAGGGCACGCGGCTCCGCCCGCGACGGTGAGTGCCGCAGCGCCGGTGGCGGGGGGTCGGATCCCGGTGGGGGAGGGGCCGCAGAAGAAGTACACCGTGCGGCAGCAGCCTGCGGCTGGCAGCTGTCACTACCGCTACGAGCACGGTGAGCCGCTTGAGGACCGCACGTGCAATCCGGGTGCGGTCAGTCCTGCGGTGACGCAGGCCAACCTGGCCACGACGATCTGCCGTAAGGGCAGTTACACCGGCGGTATCCGCCCGCCGGCGTCAGTGACGGGTAAGGAGAAGGCCCTCAACGCGAAGTCTTACGGGTACACCGGCCCGATGGACCAGGCCGAGTACGACCACCTGATCAGTCTTCAGCTCGGTGGTGACCCCAACGACCCGCGGAACCTGTGGGTGGAGCCCGCGGACCCCGGCCACAAAGCCGGCGCCGGGGTGAACAATGCCAAGGACCCGGTGGAGACCAAACTGCACACCGCGGTGTGCAGCGGGAAGATCACCCTGGCGCAGGCGCAGAAGGCCATCGTCACCGACTGGACCACCGCGCTCGCCACCCTCGGGATCGGGTAGCCCAGCGGTCGCAGGGGCCCTTGCGCTGGCCGAGGTCCGGAGCGTCCTCAGCGCCGTCGGCGACAACTGCCGGCTGCCGCTCGCTCCGTCCCGCCACTGACTGTGCCCCCAGACGGTCACCGCCGCGCGCCCGCGCGCACACTGCGGATACGAGACAGGTACGTATCCCGGAGCAGGTGCGATCATGAGGGCCTGGCTTTCACGGCAGCAGGCAGTCGCTGGCGCACGGTCAGTGGGGGGAGAACGCGCCGCCGCGGAAGTACACCACGAGCGAAAGCAGCAGCACGCCCGCTGTGCAGCAGGCGACCGCGGTGAACCCGCCGGGGCCGGTGAACAGGGCGCCGCCGACGATGCCCCCGACGGTTACCCCGACGTACATCGCCGCGTTCGCCAGCGAGGCCACCGTGCCCCGGGCCGCGGTGGTCCGGGACTGGAGGGCGTGCATGAACAGCGGGAAGAGCAGTCCGTTCGCGGCCATCACCACGGTGAGGTCCGCCACCGCGTACGCGGCGCCGGGGGCGAAAGGGGCGGCCGCGTACAGGCAGACGGCGAGGGCGAAGCCGACACCCATCGCCCCTGGTGCGCCCAGCAGGCGCACCACCCGGGCGCCGAGCAGCGATCCCGCGGTGTTCCCCACGCCGAGGGCGACCATCGCCACCGCGACCTTGCCCTCGCCGAGGCCGAAGTCTCGTGCGAACCAGGAGCCGTAGAAGGCGATCGCCGCGAAGTTCCCGGTCTGGAAGACGAGATAGCCGGTCAGCAGCAGCCGCAGTGGCCGGGCGCTGAGCACCTCCGCGTACGCTCCCCGGCCGGCGTCGCCGCGGGTACGAAGCGGCGGCACCGCCGGGAACGACCTGTGCAGCAGCAGCCAGACGCAGGCCGCGCCCGCCGACACCGTCCAGAACGGCACCCGCCAGGACAGGAGCGACAGCCACGCGCCGACGGGGATCCCGACGACCTGGGACAGCGACAGTCCGGCGGTGGCGACGCCCATTGTCCGCACGAGGTGCCGCTCGGGCACCACCTGCGGGAGGGTCGCCCAGATCTGCGGCGAGACGAAAGCGGCGGCGGTGCCCGCGAGAAAGCGGCACAGCAGCATGGTGGTGAAGCCCGTGGCGGCGCCGCACAGTCCGGTGGTGACGGTGAATGCCGCCATGCCCCACAGCAGGACTGTGCGGCGGTTCCGGCGGTCGGAGAACGGACCGGCGAACAGCGCGAGGAGCGCGTAGCCGAGGGCGTACGCGCTGACCAGCCACCCTGCCCGCCCCGCATCCGTCCTGAAGTCGTGCGCCAGCACGGGCAGCAGCGGGGCGACCAGGAAGGTGTCGGTGCCGATCATGAACAAGGTGGCGAACGCCAGCGCGGTCAGCCGCCGCACGCCCGCGTCCGGGCCGCCCGCGTCCGTCTCCGTGACCCGGCGCGCCGACGGGAGCGGGACGGGGGAGGCGGGTACGGGCGGCGGGAGGCGGGGGCCCCGGGGGAGGGGGGCCGGGCTCATGTCATGATCACCGCCCAGTAGCGGTTGAGCTTGCCCTCCAGCATGTGCAGCGCCTGGATGGCGATGAATCCCTCGTCGGTGGTCTCCGACGGGCCGCCGGGCAGTCGCGAGAAGCCTCCGTCGGCGCTCTGCCGGTCGGCTATCCACTGGCGGCAGGCGGCCGCGTCGAGAGGCTGGGCGCCGGCTACGTACAAGGTGGCGATCGCGTGGTAGCTGCCGACGAAGCTCTCCGCACCGTTCTCCCGGTAGCGGAAACCGCCCGAGGGCGTCTGGAGGGCCTGCACCCAGGACACCGTGGCGTCCAGGTCCAGCGGCCGGACACCGAGCGCGGCGAGCGTGTCGGTGGCGCGGAAGGTAGCGAACGCGTCGGAGGGCGCGCCCGGTTGATTGCCGTATCCGCCGTCGGGGTTACGGCACGCGGTCAGGTAGCCGACCAGGTCGTCCTCGCGGGCCGGGCGCTCGCCGAGCGCGTGCAGCGCCAGCACCGCCAGGTTGGAGTGCCAGGCGTCCGGGGGGTAGCCGGGCGCGTTGCCGTACCCGCCCTCGGCATGCTGGCAGGCCTGGAGGAAGGACGCGCACGCCTTCTGGTCGTAACCGGCGCCGCCCAGCACCTTCGCGGTGAGGACCGCGCAGTACGTGGTGAACGCTTCGGACAGCAGCCCCGGTTGCTCGCCGAAGCCGCCGTCCGGGTTCTGCGTGCTGTAGATCCCGCGCAGCAGCCCCTCGGAGGCCGGCACGGGTTCGCCCACGGTCAGCAGGTCGGACACCACATGGAGCGCGGAGAACGTCTGCGCGGTGCGGTCTGAGCGCAGCCCCAGTGGGGCGCGGTACGGGGTCAGTCCGTAGCCGAGGCCGGATTCCGTCGAGCGCAGCCACGCCAGGTAGCGGTCCAGGTCGATCGCGCTGTCGGACAGCGGCGCCTTCGCCGCATGGCTGAGGTCGGGCTCAACCGGCCAGTGTGCCATTCCGGCGGGCCGCGGCGGCGCGGCCGGTACCGGCGGGGCCTGGTCGCCCAGCGCCAGCAGTGCCAGGAACTGCGTTTCGGCGTGCTTCTCGTGGAAGGGAATGTACGCGGTGTTGCCCACCGAGAACGCGCCGGCCGAACGCGGCGGGACCATGACGTGGCGGGCCAGCGGCACCGTCGGGTCGACCGGCGTGGAGAACCAGCTGCCCTGCCCCTGGAAGACCCCGCCGACCGCCAGATCGCTGTAGCGGTGCAGCTCACTGCGGGCGGCGTCGGCCAGAGCGGTGAACCCCGGCTCGCCGGTCAGCTGGGCCACCTGCCGGGCGGCCACGGCCAACAGGGCGGCGTCGGCGGTGAGTTTGGCGGGGAACGGCGAGTCCGGGCGGCCGTGCACGGCGGTCACCGGGTCCACCCGAACCTGGGAGTCGGCGCCGGAGCGGTCCCAGAAACCGCGGCCCGTGGTGTGCCGGTGGCTGTCGCGGGCGTGCCGCAGCAGCCGCGCGGCGTGCTCGGTGCCCTGGGCGTGGCCGCGCTCGGCGAGGGCGGCCCAGGCCGACGCGCCCAGCGCGGTGGCGCGCAGCCGGTGGCCGTGGCGGGTGTCCTGGGCGCCGCGCGGGGTGAGGTAGGCCAGCGCTCCGGTGTCGGTGTGGAAGCGCTCCAGGTGCGCCGCGACCTGGCCGAGCATGTCGTCCCAGGAGGCGTGGGCGGGTAACTCGCAGACGGCCAGGACGAGTTCGGCGGTGTCGGCCAGGCTGCTGGCGCCGTCCAGCACCTCGCCGTCCGGTGTGAGCAGCGCCGGCCAATCCCGTGCCGCGGACCGCTCGATCAGGGTGCGCAGCCGGGCGGCGCTGTCCTCGGCGAGGTCGGGGTCGCCGAGCGTGACGGCGGCGCGGTGCCGTCCGGCCAGGGCCAGCGCCTGGGCGCCGGGGGTGCGGACGAGCCCGACCGGGTGAGGGGCGCCGGTGATGTCCAGCAGCTCGTGGTAGCCGTCGGCGGCGCTGTCTTCGAACTCGGCCAGGCCCTTGAGCAGCCCCGTGACGACGCCGGCGTCTTCCAGCGGGGCCAGGGCGATCAGGGCCAGGGCCGCGTCACGCAGAGTGCGGTCGGGGGTCACGGTGTCGGTGCTGTCGCGGCCGAGGACGGCCGGGACGCGGAAGTCGTCGCCGACGGTGTGCTCCAGGACGAAGGAGCGCAGGGTCTTTGCGGTGGTCATGCGTGTTCCCGTCTGTGGTGAGGTGGTCGGGCGGGAGATCTGCGGGGCCCCGGGCAGCGCGCCGCGGCTCAGGCGGCCGCCGCGGCCAGCAACGGGCGCCACCACGAGGGGTTGTCGCGGTACCAGGCGACGGTCTCCGCCAGGCCCTGGGTGAAGGCCGTGCCCGGCCGGTAGCCGAGCGCGCGCAGCTTGCTGTCGTCGAGGGAGTAGCGGCGGTCGTGGCCCTTGCGGTCGGGCACCTGGCGCACCTGCGACCAGTCGGCGCCGCAGGCCTCCAGCAGCAGGCCAGTGAGCTGGCGGTTGGTCAACTCCTGGCCGCCGCCGATGTTGTACGCCTCTCCGGGCTGTCCCTTGTCCAGGACCAGGCTGATGCCCCGGCAGTGGTCGTCGACGTGCAGCCAGTCGCGCACGTTGAGGCCGTCGCCGTAGAGCGGGACGCTGCCGCCGCCCAGCAGGGTGGTGACGAACAGTGGGATGACCTTCTCCGGGTATTGGTACGGGCCGTAGTTGTTGCTGCACCGGGTGATGCTGACGTTCAGCCCGTGGGTGCGGGCGTAGGCGCGGACCATCAGGTCGGCGCTGGCCTTCGAGGCCGCGTAGGGGGAGTTGGGCTCCAGCGGCCAGGACTCGGTCCACGATCCCTCGTCGATCGAGCCGTAGACCTCGTCGGTCGATACGTGCACCATCCGCGGGACGCCGGCCTGCCGGACCGCTTCCAGCAGGCGCTGGGTGCCCACCACATTGGTGTCGACGAATGCCGCGGAGCTGTCGATCGAGCGGTCGACGTGGGTCTCGGCGGCGAAGTTGACCACCTGTGTGGTGTCGGTGAGCAGAGTGGCCAGCAGTGCGCTGTCCGCGATGTCGCCCTGTACGAAGCGGTACGAGGGATGCGAGGTGACCGGCGCTAGGTTGTCCAGGTTTCCCGCGTAGGTCAGCTTGTCGAGGACGACCACCTCGTCGGGAACGGGGCCGTACGCGCCGGTCAGCAGGCGCCTGACGTAGTTGCCGCCGATGAAGCCGGCGCCACCGGATATGAGGATCTTCGACATGAGTCACTCTCGGTCACGGGGTGTCGGTTCTCTGTGAACACCGAGAATCGTAGAACGTCGAACCCGGAAACCACAAGGATTTTTCGGAGTTGCTTCCGAGGGTAATTCGAATTCCATCGAAATCTCCAACGCGAAAACCTGGTTGACGCATTAAGTTCCCGTATCCAAACCATTAATTGGTTGCATCTCTTCGGAGCCGGATACTATCGTTTCGGTAGCACCAGACGGCCAAAGGTAGTGTCCTTGCCATCTCCTGACGGAAGGTCGAACCGTTGCGAAGCCCCTCTGAACAGCGGCACCCGGAAGGTGAAGCACGCATTCCGCCGGGCCCGTCCGCCGAGCCTTTCGTGGAGGACGCGGTCATCACCGGCGCCGGCACGGTGCTCGGCCCCGGCTGCTGGATACGGCACGGCACCGAACTGACCGGCGCCGTGCTCAGCGCCGGGGTCTTCCTGGGTTTCCGCTGCAGGATCGCTGGCGTGCACTTCGGCGCCGCCGCCATGGCCGCCTCGCTGGCCCGGGTCGGCGCCCCGGGCGGCGCGACGGTCGAGATCGGTCCCGGCGCCTGGATCGGCGCCGCCGCCGAGATCGTCCCCGGTGTGCGGATCGGCGCCGGCGCCGTCGTCGCCGCGGGCGCGCACGTCGCCGCCGACGTCCCCGACGACACCGTGGTGGTCGGCCGCCCGGCCCGAGTGCTGAGGCGCCGCCAGGTCGTCGAGGACGGCCTGCCCGACATGACCGCCACGGTCCGGGCCGTACGCCGCCGCCCCGACCGCAACAAGGCGCCGCTGCCCGACGGCTGGCTGGCGGGCCCGGGCGTGGTGCTCGACGCCGACCTCGCCGGCGGCCCTGACGTCCTGCTCGGCCCCGGCGTGATCACCATGGGCCGCGCCACCGGCCCCTCCCCTCACGGCGGCCTCCGAGTCGGCCGCGGCACCCGCATCGGTGCGGGCGCCGTCGTGGAGGGATCAGCCGGTATCGACCTCGGCGCGGGCGTCGACCTCGGCGCCGGCGCTCTCGTGGTCTCCAGCGGCCACGATCTCGGCCGCCGTTCGCTGCCCTGGCGGGCCGGGCCGGTGGTGATCGGCGACCACGCTGTCATCGGCGCCGGCGCCGTGCTCATCGGGCCGCTGTGCGTCGGGGCCGGCGCACGCGTCGCCCCCGGTGCGGTCGTCGTCGCCGACGTGCCGCCCGGCCACACCACCTACGGAGTTCTCGAAAGGAATGCACCGTGCGGATAGTCCTGGCACCCAACTCAACGGGATCCGGCCACAACATGCGCGCTCTCGCGCTGGCCACCGAGCTGCGAAAGCAGATTCCGGACAGCGAGACCACTGTGCTGCTCGCCTCCCTGCAAAGTACCTTCACTCCGTTATTCGAGGCAGTCGGTGTACATGTCATTGACATCGCGGGAGAGCAGGTCGACCACGCGGTACGCGGTCATCTCACCCGGCGGCTGGACTGGGCCTCCTACATCGACGGCTACATCGCCCGGGAATTCGTCAGCGGCGAGCGCGCGCTCGGCTATCTGGCGCACTGACGTTTTCTCAACGTTGATCATTTCCAGGTTGAGTTGAGAACGAGTGCGGCGCGGGCGATGTCGCCGATCCGGCTCGGGCTGAGGGTGACGTG
>NZ_JBFAXL010000067.1:0-45763 GCF_040680795.1 Streptomyces sp. NPDC051976 | reverse complement strand
CAGAACCTGTGCATCGCCCTGGGGATCCGGGAGCGCTGTGCCATGCCAAGTGCGGTGCGGGCGTGACGTGTCACCTGCACGCTCGCCGAACCGTGATGGTCCGAGCGTGAATCTGGCGACGGGAGGGCTCGGCGGAGCGCTGCGTTGATCGCGGCCGGGGCACACCCGGGGCGCGGCGCCGAAGGTGAGGGCCGGGGGAGCGGACCGCTCCGGGGCGAAGACGGCGGGCGCGCCGAAGACCGCGGGGTCCCGGTTGGCCGCCGCGACGTCCAGCAGGACCAGATCGCCCTCGGCGATCTCCATTCCCGCCACCCGCGTCGCCCCGGCCGCGACCCGGCGCATCGTGTGGACGGGAGGATCGTGCCGCAGTGTCTCGGTGAGCAGGGGCTCGGCCGGGAGCGGCTTCGTAGCGGTCTCGGCGGTCTCGACGGACGGTCGCGGGCAGGACGCCGCGGCCTTCTCGGCGTGCTCGACGAGCGTGCCCGTCGCGTCGCACGCCTGGACCAGCACCGATCCGGTTGGCGGCGGCCTCCCACGCGGGCTCCCACGCGGGCTCCGACGGGGCTGGTCGATCGGGTCGCGCCGCGTCCCCGCCCTGGTGGCCGACCGCCAGCGCGCCGGGCAGCAGCCAGGCCACCGCCGCGTCGGCGCTCGCGCGCGTCGCCGGATCGTCGGTGCCGAAGTACGCCCTTGCCACGGTGGCGACGGCCGCCGCCACGGCGTCGGGTTCCGTGAGGCCGATACCCTCCGCGAGGGCGCGGACCGCACGCAGCCGGGGGTCCGCGTCGGCGGCACCGGGGCCCGGTGCGGCGGCGGCGCGGCGCAGCGCCGCCGGATCCAGCCGGGCCAACTCCGCCTCCACCAGGGCCCGTCGGCGGGTGTGCTCCGCGCCCGAGCTGAACCGGGAGACGTGGGCCCGCAGCCACGCCGTGGTCCCCGGCGGACCGTCCTCGGCGGGAACCGGGACGAGGCGCGGGTCGGCGAGCGCGGCCTCGACATCGGCGTAGCGGTGGAACGCGTGCACGGAAGCGGTCATGCCCCGAACGCTACGGCCGGGACGACTCGGTCCCGGCCGAAGTGTCCCGGCCGTCGCGCGACCGAGCCGACTGCGGCGCTGCCGAAGTGCGTCCGTGCCGTCGTGCCCGGTTCGACGGCTTCCTGCCGACGTCCTCGGTCGAGGCTCGCGGCTTCCCCCAACCCCCCGTTCAGGAAGTGGCGTGTCGCGCAGGGTCCCGCCCCTCGCGGCCCGCCCCGCCCCCGCGGGGTCCAGCGCCCCCCAACCCCCGGTGCTCAGCGTCCCAGAAACGCCTCGAGCATCGGGACCAGTGCCGTCGTGCGGCGCGTCACCTGCAGGTGCGTCGTCGCGGGCAGCACCGCCAACTCGGCGTTCGGGATGAGGCGCAGCACGTCGGCGGCGTGCTCGATCCGTACGAAGTCGGTGTCGCCGATCACCATCAGCGTCGGGGCCGCCAGCGCGCGCAGCTCCTCGTCGCTCCAGCCCGGGTGGGAGTGCGCGGTGGCCGTGCACTTGGCGAGGAGCTGCTGGAAGTGGTCCGGGTCGGGGGCCGTCGCGGCGTACGCGTCGGCCATCTCCTGGAAGTCGGCCTCGCTGGGCAGCCGGGCCGACCCCCAGCGCTGCACGGGGTGGAGGATCTCGTCGTAGTAGCCGTCCGGGCGGTACTCGGTCGAGGCGATCACCAGCCTGCCAACCCGCTCGGGCTGCGCGACGGCGGTCTGCAGGGCCGTCAGCCCGCCGAGGCTGAACCCGAAGAAGTCGGCCCGCTCGGTGTCGAGTTCGTCCAGCAGCGCCAGCACGTCCGCCGACAGTGCGGGCACGGTCATCTCGCGGTCGATGTCGGCCGTGTGCCCGTGCCCGTGCCCCTGCAGCTCGACGGCGATGACCCGGCGGGTCCGCGCGAGCGTGGGCAGGAGCGCGCCGAAGCAGAGGTCGATGGTGAGGCACCGCCGTGCAGCAGCAGCAGCGGACGGTCGGCACCGGCCCCGGCGGCCGTGCCGGTACCGGATTCCGGTCCGTGCACCTCGTAATACATCTCCAGGCCGTTCACCTTGGCGTAGGAACCCTTGTGCTGTGCGGTCATGACGGCCGTCCCGTTCGGTGGTGGGTGCTGACACGAGTGTGGACTGTCCCGTCCGCGCGAACTCATCGCCCCGGCCGTCGCGGATCTCACCGGGGTCCTTCCGCCGCCACCGCCTCCTGTGTGTCCCCGAACAGGCTCGCCTGGAGCTGGCTGAACAGGAGCTCGTGGTAGATCTCGGTAACCATGCCGTAGACGGTCGCGACGACTTGCCCACAGATCCCGGTCCACACGCCGAGGTTGGCTGAGGACTGGACAATCCGCGTGTCATGGTCGCACGACGCAAGTAGAGCCTTGTCGCCCGAATAATTGCCCCCACCGCGCAGGGCGTCGATGGCCTGCTGGAAGGCCTCGGCCTGGGCCTCCACCTTCGCGATGGAAAGGGTGTAGAAGGTCTTTTTCTCCTGCTCGGCCCAGCGGCCAGCCCGTTCGATCCACGCCGCAGCCGAACCGTCGGACGGGTACCCGTCGCGCTCGAACCCGAGGAACTCCGTCAACTCGGTGTGGCCGACCAACCGGGCGAGCCTGCTCGCCTTCAGGACGACCTCGGACGCCTTCAACCGCTTGAGCTCGATGTCGGCCAAGAGCTCGTCCGCAACGCGGATCGCTTCTTCCTGTCGCCCCACTGGTCTGACCGCCCGTCTGCTCGAACTCTGCCGGATAGCTGTCGTACCACGCGAATCCGCCACTTCTGTGCCGATTTCTCGGCCACGACAGCTTCGGCGAATCCACCCATGAACGGCCTCCGTCTGCCGTGGGCGGTGACGGGAGTGGTGCCTGCCTCGGTCATGGCGCACATCATCCCGTCCCGTCCGCGCCGCTCGCTGTGGATCGCCCGGCGGGGCGACCGCGGTAGGCGGGGCCGGCCCTTCCGCCGACGACGGCTCCCGCTCGAACGGACTGGCCAAAGGGGGCAGCTGGGCCCGCCACACCAGCGCCCGCTCGGGATCGGCCTGCGCCACGTCGCGCAGCGCCTGGTTGACGATCCGTTCGCGCTCCCGCCGGGGTTGATCGGCACACCAGTGCACCACCACGGGGGCGAGGCCGAGCAGGCCCGCGAGCACCGAGCACAGCACCAGCGGGGCCAGCGCGTCGAGCGCACTGTGCTCGAACAGAGCGGTGGCCCCTGCGGGCAGTGTGGTGATGGCGGCTTGGAAGGTGCGGGAGGGCATGGGGGCTCCTTGGCGAGCGTGTAGGTGTGGAACAAGAGGGGCGGTAGGGGAGTCGGACGCTAGAGAGCGCGGTAGTTAGCCGCGCAACCCCCGGAAGCGGCGACGCGGATGGTCGAAGAGCACGGCGATGTGACAGGTGGGTGTGGCGATGGCCTGAACCTTGGGAAGGTTCAGGCCATGGACGTGCGGACAGCCGAGCGGCAGCCACGCACACTGCGAGGGGCAGCCCGCCGCACAACTAGTGCGTTGGTGGGCTAGCTCCGCCATGCCCCGGGCTGTCAGCGGCCAGCGGGGATAGGTGATGCGGCTGTACGGCGTTGTGACGCCCGCAGAAGGTGGCGCTGGGCAGGGACCTGGCGGGGCCCCTGTCGGCTGAAGGCCAGATTCAGAGCCCTTGGGGGCCTTCTGTCGCCGGGAGTGGCCTTTCCGTGGTGGGGGTTGACGGGGTAGGGCGGGCCTGGTGTATGGACGGCTCACCCGCTGGAGTTATGGGGTCGACAGGCTCATTTGTAGGGGTGATGAGAGCGCCACATCGCCTTGTAGGAGAAGGGCTTGCAGCCCGGTCGTGGGTGGGGAGGGGCGGTTTTGTAGGGCAGAAGGCTTGGTGGTGCACATTGTTTGATGAGGGGGAAGCCCGTCAAAGACCCGCTGAGCTGCACGGATACGACGCGCGGGGTACCAGCCGGAGCGGCGGTGAAGTGGCCGGAAAGCGGGTGAACTCCGGCTAGAAATGGCGGGGCAGGGCGGTCAGGCACCGTGAGGAGACCGTTAGCCACATCGAGGTTGCTTTTGCCGAACTCATGGGAGAGCAGGGGCTTCCTCTGAAGCTGGCCGGGTGAGTCGATCGCGGAGTGTCGGCGCCCGTCGCACTGTCCTTCGCGTGTCGCCGTCCGGGGCCGCCGCCGCCAAGCGATCGGCCGCCGTCCGCAGGGCACCCGTGATGCCGGTGTTGGCGGCCCGCTCGAACCAGACCAGCGCCTCGTCCCACCGCCCCGCCGCCAGACCCTCGGCCGCCATCATCCGTGCCCCGGACGGGGGACCAGGCAGACGCTCCGCTTCGGGAAGCCGTCGGTGAGCTGATCTTCACATCGGCCGGGGAAGCCGGCCCCCTACACTCGGTCCCCGGTGCTCGGCCGAAGGGCCGGGCAGTCGCCGAACAGGGAGCTTCGAACCGTGAGTCCAGCGCGTCCAGCCGACATGCCGATCTACGACGCGCTGGTGGAAGAGCTGGGCGATGTTCCGGCGGAGGCGCGGCTGACCGCCGAGCGGACGCTGCGGGATGTGGGCCCCCTGATGGACTTCCGGCTCGGTCCGGCCCCAGCACCCTCCCGGTTGCCGCAGCGTGCCTCCGGCCACGCGGTGCGGCCGCACCCGTGACCAACCGATGTAACACCTTCGGCCGCTGCTGCGCCCCACTGAACAGACCGGCGGGTCCCGGTGGCGGTTCCGTGCATCCCCCATGCCGGATATCCGCCTGCCGCTCGGATACGAGCGAGCCCGCCCGGGAGCGCGGGTTCCCCCCGTGCCCGCGCCTGCCTGTGCGCTCGGACCCGCCGGTCATCCCTGAAGGACGTCGAGGACGGGCGCGCGTGTGCTGATTGCGGACAGGTACCGGCTGGACGAGCCGCTGGCCCGAGGCGGCATGGGCTCGGTCTGGCGCGGAGTCGACACGACCCTGCACCGGCCGGTCGCGGTCAAAATCTGACGCTGGAGGGCGATGCGACCCTGACCGAGCGGTTCCACTGGAGGCGCGGGCCACGGCCCGCCTGAACCACCCCAACCTGGTGGCCGCCTACGGCTTCGGCAACCACGACGGACGCCCGTACCTGGTGATGGAACTCGTCGAAGGCCGAAGCCTTACCGAGGAACTCAGGGCGTGTGGCCCGCTGGAGGCCGCCCGCGCCGCCGATGTCGCCGCACAGACCGCCCGCGGCCTGGCCGCCGCCCACCAGCAGTCCGTCGTCCACCGGGACATCAAACCCGGCAACCTGATGCTCGCCACCGACGGCACCGTGAAGAATAGACTCTCCTTGTCAGGAGCACGGCTTCACGGGGGGAGTGAGCGTCGTGGGTGGGCAGCGGGGCACTATGCCGGATCCGAGCAAGGCGGCGGATCTGGCGGAGTTCGTCTGCTTGCTGGGTGAGTTGCGGGCCTGGGCGGGGATGCCGTCGTACCGGGTGCTTGCCAAAAAAGTCGGACCGCTGATGCGACCGGCGCGAGTGGTCTCAACTTCCACGGTCGAGGACGCCTTCAAGACCGGACGCAGTCGCCTGGACCTGGACCTAGTCGTGGGAATCGTCCGGGCGCTGGGGGCAGACGAACCCGCGGTTGATCTCTGGCGCACGGCATGCATCAAGGTCCACGGGCTGGCCAGGACCGGCGGCCCAGTCGGGGTCTTCGGTCAACTACCCACGGATCTAGCGACGTTCACCGGGCGCCGTGAGGAACTCGCGCGTCTGATCGCTGCCGCGACGCAGCATCACGACCGCGGCGTTGCGAACACGGTCATGATCTCGCCGGTCGAGGGCATGGCCGGGGTCGGCAAGACCCAGCTCGCGATCCATGCCGCCCACGAACTGGTACGTACAGGGTGCTTCACCGATGTGCAGCTGTATGTGAACCTGCGCGGCTTCGATCCCGATCTGCCGCCCGCGGACCCCTCCGCGGTGCTGGAGGCGTTCCTGCGGCAGCTGGGAGTAGCCGCGCAGCAGATCCCTGAGAGTCGGGACGAGCGGGCGGCGATGTACCGCGACCGAATGCGGGATCGTCGTGCCTTGGTGCTGCTGGACAACGCCGCCGCCGAGGAACAGGTCCGCGACCTCATCCCAGCCGGGCCCACATGCATGGTCCTGATCACCAGCCGCCGTAGTCTCGCCGGACTCGACGGTGCCACCCCGCACCTGATCGACACTTTCACCGAGACCGAAGCGCTCGACCTGCTCGCCCGGATCGCCGGACACGACCGTGTGGCCGCCGAACCCGAAGCTGCCGCACGCGTCATCGAGTACTGTGACCGGCTCCCACTCGCCCTGGCGCTCACTGCCGCCCGGTTCCGCTCCCGGCCCGCCTGGTCCCTCGCGGTCCTGGCCGAGCGGCTGGAAGCGGGCCGCCTTGAAGAGATTCGCGCCGGAGGCCGTGCACTGACCCCGGTCTTCGACCTCTCCTACCGTGATTTGCCTGATCCACTACGCAGGACGTTTCGCCTGCTGGGCCACCACCCGAGGCACGACTTCACGCCGTCTATGGTCACCGCTCTGGCTGAAGCCGGGTCTCCCGCAGGGTGTCGGGGTTGGTCAGGATCCACCCGGCGACGGTCCGCGGCGACGGTGGTCGGGCGGCCGGTGCGGTCGGGGTGGTGCGGAACGGTTGCAGGTACGCACGGACGGCGCCGTAGCCGCCGCGGTAGCCGTGCGTCTTGATCTCTCCCCAGAGGGTCCAGGCGTTCGTGCAGCCCTTGGCCCAGCGCTCGCTCAGGTACGGCTTGAAGTCGTCGAGCTTGGGCCGGCGGTTTTGCCACTGTCCCTGGAACAGATCCTCCGGGGTGGCGGCATCCGCCAGCCGTTGGACGGTGCGGTAGGTCATGCCGAGCTGGCGCTGGATAGAGCGTCGGCTGTGGCCGGCGGTCAGCAGCAGCGCGGGCGCGGTGTCGTCACCCGCGTTGGGCGGTATTTCTGCCTCACCGGCCGGGGGGGGGCGGGTCGGAGAAGTTTCCGGAGGCTGCGGGGGCATGGTTTCGGGGTCCTCCCAGTCCGTCGGGGTCCAGGTGGCCGTCGGGTCTTTCCGAGAGATATCGAGCCGGTGATGTGCCTGCGCGGCCCAGGGGTGTTTGATCTCCTCATACAGGAGCTGTGCTTCCTGCCAGGCGTGTCGGGCCTTTTCGATCTGGCCGGCGGCAGCGTGGGTCTCGCCAGTGCCCATGAGCGCGTTGGCTTGGAGGAGAATGTCCGCGAGGAGGATGGCGAGCTGTTGCTCCTCGCGGTAGAGGTCGAGTGCAGCGCGGTGGTTCGTGGCGAGCAGGTGGTACCAGGCGAGGCTTCCGATGGCCACGGCCTGGTGACGGTGGTCTTGGACTTGGCGGAAGGACAAGAGAGCTCGGTGGGTGTCGGCAACGGCCTGAGCGAGGTTCCCGAGTCGCTGGTGAATCACGCCGCGGTTCATCAGGGCTATCGCTTGAGCGCGTTGCCCGTCCGGGCTTTGGAGCAGGCTGATCGCCTGGGTATAGAGGGAAACGGCGTGGTCTTTGTTCCCGCGCTGCGTTTGGACTGCGCCGTAGTCGACCAGGGCCGAGCCCTCGCCAGTGGGGTCGCCAATCGCACGATAGATGCGCCTGGCTTCGAGAAGACAGCGCTCGGCGTCGTCGAGGCGGTCCGTCCTGAGAGGGCGGTATGTAAAAGATTTGCCTGATTTCTCTCTGTCGCGGGATTGACCTGCAGGGCAGGGCAGTTAGCGGGCCTCCCGCTGCTCTCGCGGCCTGAGATCGAGACAGAAGGCTGTCGCAGCCAGGACTCAGCGGCATACTGCCGTCATGAGTGAGGAATCGGCACGGCTGGCGCGAGCCCTCGTCGAGTTCCGTGAAGCCGAGGGTATCTCGGAGCGCGAGCTCGCACGACGTACCTGGCTGAGTCACGCGACCCTCCGGACCTTCGAACGCGACCGTGGGGACCTGCCCACTCCGACCGTTGCCCGCAGTTTCGAGGAAGTCCTCGGCTGGGCTCCGGGGAGTATCAAGGCCACCCGTCCGAGGCTACGGTGAGTCATCGGCCGATTCGAGCTCAGACCTTGGGTAGGCGAGCTGGTCAGGGCTGTTTGCCGGACGGATACGGTCGTGGCAGGGCGAACCGGCCGGGTTCGGGCTCGGCCAGGATGTTGCGCCCGGTCAGGCGCTTGAGCTTCAAACGGACGTTGTTGATGTTGTTCGGAGCCGGGTCCAGGTCCATCGCCTCGCACACGCCCCGCGCCCGCAGCGGACCGCCTGCCTGGGCGAACACCACCATGATTTCCTGGTAGGCCGCCCCTTCCGGCAGCTCCGCGGCGGACGCCGACAGCGCGGGCGGGGCCGGGTCGGACACCTCCAGCAGCGTCTTGCGGGTGATCCGCACCGCCTCGGCGGCCCGGCCGAGCTCGTCCAGCACAGCGGTGAGCCGCGTGATCTGCTCACGGGTCTCTTCGGCCTGCGCGGCGATCTCCCGCTCGCGCTCCTCCAGACGTACCACCACCGCCCCCAGGGTCAGGTCCCCGCTGGTCATGCGCCGCGCCATGACGTCGCGCCACCGGTGAGCCGACGGCCCATCACGTCGCTTATCGCCCAGTAGACCCGGCCGAGGCGGGGCGGTGCTCGTAGTCGCGTACCAGCCGCCGGTGCAGCATCAAGGTCCCGTTCGTCTGCTCCACTCGCCAGCGGATCGGCTGCGGGACGAACCCGGTCTCGGCCGGGTTGCGCTCGACGACTTCGACGTCGATGCCCACCTGCTGACCGTGGTCCACGACGGTCTTCTTGAACCCCTGGTCCACCAGTGCCTTCGTCACGGTGCCGCCACTGCCTGCTGCGACCTTGTCGAGCAGAGCGGTGCCGAAGGCGTTGTCGTGGACGGAGGCGGCCAGCACGACCACGGCGATCACCAGGCCAAGCACGTCCACGGCGAGTCCCCGCTTGCGGCCGGGCACCTTCTTCGCCGCGTCGCGTCCCGTCGTCTCGGCCGGCACACCGGCCGCCGCGTGCAGGCTCTGGGTGTCGAGCACCACCAGGCTGGGGTCGGCTAATCGGCCCGGCGAGTTCGCTGTACGGCGCCTCGGCGGACGGCGGGTGCGGGGGGATTCGTGTCACAGCGGCCGCCTACCTGCCGGCTGCGGCGCGTACGGCGGCCTCGACCAGGACCTGGGCCAGGCGGCGGCCGCCGCCGGCCGCGGCGATGGTGGCAGCGCCGATCGCGCCGCAGCCGCCGAGCAGGGTGAAGACGGAGCTGATCGGGGTCCCTGTGGTGAACAGGGCGGCGCCCAGGCCCAGGACCGTGAGCAGGAGGATCAACTGGTGTGGGGCACCGAACGCCACGGCAGCTGCCGCCGAGGGTTCGGGGATGTGAGGCAGGTGTCCGGCCTTACTGGGACTGAGCCGAGCACACGGAGCGGCTGGATACCGACGCTGTATGAAACAGTCCAGCCCCCGTTCGCAGCGACCGCTGCGGCACACCCGACAACAGGTTGAAAAAGGCTCAGTTACTGGACCTCAAAAGATCACTCGGCGCCAGTCCGCCCCCTGCTCGTTACCGGTAGTCCTCGGGATGGGACTGCATCCATGTGTTGATCTTGTCGCGGGTGCCCGTGAGGAGGCTCTGGTGCTTCTTCAGGTTCGTGAACGAGACGTCACCGCCGAGCGTGGTCTGCATCTGCGTAATCCACGCGATCGGCTTGGCGAAGTGGCTCTTGCCGTCCGGGCGCGCCTTCATGGCATTATCCAGGTCGTCCAGGTTCCGCAGCAGTCGGTCGAGGAAGTAGTCGCAGTTCCCGGGCGTGCCGCAGTTGTCGTTGTAGGTCGCTTGGAGCACCGCGAAGGCGTCCCGCACCTCCATCGGCGCGGCCCCCGGCGACGCGTCCGTCGTCGGGTAGACAATCGACGCAGAGGCACTGGGCTGCGCCGGGACCGTACCGGCTGCCGCCGGGGACGCGGCCACAGTCACCGGCGTACCAGACGCAGGCGTGGAAGCGCCCGACGCGCTCGAACACGCGGCCAGGACAGGCGCGATCAGCAGAGCCGCAGTCGCGCAGCGTATGGAAGAGCGGTTGGGCATCAGACTGGCCTCGTTCGTAGCCGTCGAATCTGGATCTTCATCTCTACCGGTTGCAACAGCTTCCCGTCCACCCTGCCACCGAGGCGGGCTGGGGCCTGCCAAGACCAGTTGTGCCGATGCAGCAACCGCCATACCGCCGCGATCGAACAGGTGACATGGAACTTGCGCGCGATAACCTCCTGGACCCGGGCCAGGGTCCACCGCTGGTCTTCCCAGCCGTGCGCCGCCGGCCCCCTGTTCCACCACGGCGCCCCCCCAACGACCCCATCCAGCAGTACGACAACCGTACGCGTGGCCACTACGGTCACGGGCCGGAAACCGCCCAACCCTCGCTTCGCCACCTGTCCGCGCTCATTTCGTCGGTGGAGCGAACAACCCTGGGGTGCGGGAGCCGACGGCAGCGCCTGGCGTGCGTAGCCCCGGTGGGGAGCAGCTCCGCGGCCGCGAGGAGTTGGAGGGCACGCTCGACGGTTCGACATCTGGGGACAGTCCCTCGACAAGTTCGGCGGGGATGAAACGGATCATCTCGCCCAGGTGCCCCGGCAGGAAGACGGCATCGCGGGCGGAGTCGGTGTGAGCGGGTGCCAGGGGGGCACACGGATCGTGCAACGGGATCTCTCACGGCAGGCAGATCTTGGTCGATCCCTGCCTTACCAGGGTCGGCTGGCGGGACTTCCGCGACCTGATCGTCCGCGCCCGCAACCAGCTCGGCGGTCCGATTGTGCTGGTCTGGGACAACGTCCGGCTCCACCTGACCGCCGGAATGCGGAAGTTCATCGCCGCGAACGCCGAGTGGCTGACCGTGTTTCAGCTGCCCACCTACGCGCCCGACCTCAACCCGCAGGAGGGCGTCTGGTCGCTGGTCAAGCGCGACATCGGCAACCTCGCCGCGGCCGACCTCGGTCAGATCACCCGGGCCGTCAAGCGCAAGCTCAAGCAGATCCAGTACTGCCCTGAACAGGTCGACGGCTGCCTCGCCGAGACCGGGCTGATCATGGACGGCTGACCGACATCACCCGATCAAGTTCAGTACTTGACCACGGCGCCGCCGGTTTGGGCGTCGCCCGTCGTCTGCCGGAGAATTCCGCGACGGAGGTTCCGGCGTGCGGCCAGCAGGTCCACGAGGGCCGTGACGAAGGCGACCGCGACGAAGGCGGCGGAGCCGTAGAGGCTGAGCGACGCTGCGCCGTTGTAGTCGCGGTGCGGGGCCTTGAGATGACCGAAGAACATCGTCGCGGCCATCGCGGTGCCGACGGACATGCCGATGCGCTGCCCGGTCTGCAGCATCGCGGCCGCGATCCCACTGCTGCCCATCGGGGCGAATTGGAGCGCTAGCGTCTGGTTGGGCCCGATAACCAGGCCGCTGCCGAGCCCTGCCACCAGCAGCGGGACGAACAGTTTCTCCCAGATCGCGCCGCCGGCGTCGTGCTGGATGATCACGGCCGCGGCGACGAGTCCCGCCAGCACCGCCGTCAGGCCCGCGACGACCAGGACCCGGCCGATGCGATAGACGGCGCGGCCGCTCACGACCGCGCTGATCGCGGATCCGACCGCGAACGGCATCCCCGCCGCGCCGGCCGCCAGTGCCGAGTACGCGCGGCCCTGCTGGAGGTAGAGCGACAGGATGAACAGTACGCCGGGATACCCGGCGAAGTACGCCAGGCCGACGACGCCGCTGGCACTGAACGACGGCATCCTCAGCAGGCTGAGATCGACCAGCGGGTCGAGCCCCCGCCCCTTCCACCAGATCTCCCATACGACGAAGACCCCCATCAGCCCCGCCGCGAGGGCGAGCAGCCACCAGTGCGCCGCAGAGCCGCCCGCCTCCTGCTCGATCAGCGGCAGCATGACGGACGTGACACCGCCGCCCAGCAGCATCACGCCGACCATGTCGACTCCGCGTCCGCGGCGGCGCGACGGGATCGTCGGGACGAGCAGCACGGCCAGCACCAGGCCCACCACGCCGATCGGTACGTTCACCAGGAACATCCAGCGCCAGCCGCCGGCCTGGATCAGCAGGCCACCGGCCAGCGGGCCGACGGCGGTGGCGACCGCGACGGTCCCGCCGTAGAGGCCGAACGCCTTACCGCGTTCGTCGCCACGGAACAGCTGCTGGATCATCGCGATGATCTGCGGGTTGAGCAGGCCGCCGGCGACGCCCTGGAGCAGGCGGGCGAACACGAGCCAGCCGGCCGTCGGCGCGAGCGCGCACATCAGGCTGACGCCGGTGAACAGGAAGAGCCCGATCAGGAACGTGCGCTTGCGGCCGAGGGCGTCGCCGAGTTTGCCGGACGGGACCAGGACCAGGCCGAAGGTGAGTGTGTACCCGGCGCGCACCCATGACACGTCCGCCGGGGAGGCGTGCAGCCCGGCCTGCATCTGCGGCAGGCCGACGTTCACGATGCTGACGTCGAGCAGGGTCATGAAGCCGGCGACGAGGCAGACGGCTAGGGCGCGCCAGCGTTTCGGGTCCGCAGGCCCGTCGTCGGGCGGTGTGGAACGGTCACTGTCCTGGGCCATGATTTACACTGTAAGCGTTGACGCTTACGATGTAAATTCGCGATAACGTTGTACGCATGAGCGTCGAACATGCTGGCAAAGCACCTCCTGCGCCCTCGATCTGGGAGCGGATGGCGCTGTCGCCGCATGCCCACCGCCCGGTGCTGACCCATGCTCTGATCGCCGCGGCGGCGCTGAAGATCGCCGACGCCGAGGGCATCGCGGCGGTCTCGATGCGAAGGCTCGCAGCGGAGCTCGGCGTCTCCTCGATGACCTGCTACCGCTATGTCTCGGGCAAGGACGACGTCATCGAGTTGATCCTCGACACGGTGCGCAAGGCCATGCTGCTGGACGACACCGCCGGCGACTGGCGTACGGTGCTGCGGGCCTCGGCGATGCGCTTTCGCGGGGCTATCCTGAAGCACCCCTGGGTGACCGATATCCCGGGCCGGATCCTTTTCGCCCCGACCCCGGCGTTCCTGGCCGTCACCGAACAGCACCTCGCCGCCCTGGATGGCCTGGGACTGGACGTGGCACAGATGGCCGACATCGCTGGCGCCGTGACTGCCTACACCCGCGCGGGCACCCACGACGAGGTCACCCGCAGCCGCCTGCGCGCACCGGAGGGCTGGACGTCGCCGCGGGACGTCAAGGACGCGAACACGGCCCGCCTGAACTGGCTTCTGGACGCCGGCGACTACCCGGTCTACGAGCGCTACATCCGCGAGGGCGTACCACGCGACGGCGAGCAGGCCCGGTTCGAGTTCGGCCTTGACTGCCTACTCGACGGCATCGCGGCCCGGTTGCCCCAAGAGTGACCCGCAGGTGCGGCCAGAGTCGGGGGCCCGCCGCGGCCCGGCCACAGTTTCAGGCCTGCAGGTAGGTCAGGACGGCCAAGAGCCTGCGGTTGTCCTCCTCGGACTGCTGCAGCCCGAGCTTGTTGAAGATGCTGTTGCTGTGTTTGCTCGCGGCCTTCTCGGTCACGAACATGCGTACGCCGATGGCGGCGTTGGAGCGTCCCTCGGCCATCAGCGACAGCACCTCGCGCTCGCGGGGGCCGGCGCCCGCAGCGGTTCGTCGTCCACGAACGTGGTCAGCACGTTGCCCTTGCCGATATAAGCGATCCGGGCCTGCCGCCGAAGCCTGCACAGACGTCCGGCCCGTGCGTCCGCGGTGGACCTCAACGCCCGTGTCCCCGCGTGCAGTCCGACCCTCCAGCGCAGCCGCGCCCCACGGGAACGCGCCGTGCGGAGAGCAGCACGCCAGGAAACGTTTCCTCATCGCTGGCTCACCCTGCCCCGTCGTGGGTTGAAGAGGCTCGACACCAGTTCTCATCTGAGACGCGGAGGGGTGCCCGCCTTCCGGAGGACGCGTCCTCGCTCCCGCAGTGCCGTGTCATCGGGTTGCCCAATCGTTTGGGCGTGAGGTGTTGGCGGCGAATTTGCACCCGGGCAGTGGACCTGTCAATCCCCCCGGGCGTCTTTGTTACGGGTGCGCCACCGGCGTCGTCGAACGCTGGGTTGAAAGTGTTGACATGCCCCCGAGACGGCCCGATGCTGTCGGGCAGTCGCTGAGGATACGTTTCCTCAACATCCCGGTAACCTCCCCGTCACGCCTTCGCGGCTGGAAGGTGTCACCACTCCGTAGCCGTCGTATGTCTTCCGAAGCCGGAGGAATTGTGAACGTTCGACGCCCATCAGCCCTGGTCAGCCGCGTCGTCATCGCGCTTGCGCTGCTGATCGCGGCCGCCCAGGCGGCTCTGACCCCGCAGCATGCGCAGGCCGACCAAGCGCCCGTATACCGGGCGGCCTACCACTTCACCGTGCCCGACAACTGGATGAACGACCCGCAACGGCCGATCTTCCTCGACGGCAAGTACCAGTACTACTACCTGTACAACGCCGACTACACACACAGTGTGGGAACCGCGTGGCGCAGGAGCACCACTACGGACAACCTGGCCTTCCAGGACCAAGGCGTCGCCATCCCGAAGAACACCCAACCCAACGGCGACGTGTGGTCAGGGTCCGCGGTCGTCGACGGCTCGAACACGGCCGGCTTCGGAGCGAATGCCGTTGTCTCCATCATGACCCAGCGTGACAGCAGCAACGGAGCGCAGGCGCAGTTCCTGTGGTACTCCACCGACGGGGGGAAGACGTTCTCGCACTACAGCGACACCCCCGTGCTCCCCAACCCGGGTATAACCGACTTCCGCGACCCTAAGATCGTCCGAGACACGGCCCGCAACCGCTGGGTGATGGCCCTCGCCGAGGGCAACACCATCGGGTTCTACACCTCGACCGACCTGAAGCACTGGCAGTTCCAAAGCAACTTCGGCGCCAGCGGAATCGGCACCGTCGAGTGCCCGGACCTATTCACGATCCAAGCCGACGACGGCACCACGAAGTGGGTCCTCGGCGCGTCCGCCAACGGCAAGGCGTCCGGGCTACCGAACACCTACGCGTACTGGACCGGAACCTTCAGCGGGACAGGGTTCCAGGCCGACGCCGCCACCCCGCAGTGGCTGGACTACGGCTGGGACTGGTACGCCGCCGTCACCTGGGACAAGATGGTCGGCGGCTCGCCCGACCCGGCCGTGCGGTACGCGATGGGCTGGATGAACAACTGGGACTACCCCGACACCACTCCGACGTGGTCCAACGACGGCTTCAACGGCACGGACTCGATCGTGCGAGAGATCCGCCTCAAGAAGCAAGACGGAAGCCTCTACAGCCTGGTCTCCCAGCCCGTCAGCGCCCTGGACAGCATTGTCAACCGCACCGTCGACCTCGGCACGATCCCGGTCAACGGGCAGGTGCCGCTGTCGTACAGCGGCAGCACCTACGAGCTGAGCGCGGACGTGAGCTGGGACACCGCGACCAACATCGGCCTCCAGCTGCGCAAGTCGGCCGACGGCACCCACCACGCCGATGTCGGCGTTTCCGGTGGCAACGTGTACGTCAACCGCTCCCAGACCGGCAACCCGGACGGGTCGGGCCGATATCTGGAGAGCCGGTCGCCGATCAGCAAGAAGAACGTCCATCTGCGCATCCTGGTCGATCGCACCACGCTGGAGGTCTTCGTCGATGACGGCAAATACGTCCACTCCAGCGAGATCTTCCCCGCCCCCGAAGACAAGGGGATCGCGCTGTACAGCGTCGGCGGACCCGCGCAGTTCTCCAATGTGGAGATCCGTGAGTTCAAGGACATCTACAGCACGACGACGGCCGACGACGGGACCAATCCCGGGAGCAATCTGACTGGTCCGTGGCGCGCGGCAGGCGGGTCGTGGACGTCTCTGCCGGACGGGAAGACGGGGACGGCGCCGGGCGACGGGTTTTACATGTCGGCGCAGTCGGGCTCGGATTTCTCCTATGCGGCCGATTTGCGGCTGGACACCGCGAATGCTGCGGGGATCACGTTCCGGGCGTCGAATGACCTGACCAAGCACTACACGGTCAACATCAATGCCGACGGCGGCGGCCAGGTCAAGCTCTGGCGGCCAGGGGTCACGGTGGGCACGTTCAATACCCCAATAGTTCGCGGGCGCGACTACCACATGAAGGTCGTGGCCGTCGGCCCCCGCATCCAGGTCTATTTCGACAACAGTGCCGCACCCGTCATCGACGTCACCGACAGCACGAACACCAGCGGCCTGTTCGGCATCAACGTCTACAACGGCGGCGGCACGATCCGTAACGCAGAGGTCGGGCCCCCCGACTCTGGCTCCGGCCCGAGCTCTGGTTTCAAGACGAACCTGTCGGGTCCATGGACGAGCGTGGCAGGCTCCTGGGCGGACACCACAGCCGGGGAGGTGGGCACGTTCAGCGGCGACGGCTACCTCCTGTCTTCGCAGACCGCGTCGGACTTCACCTACGAAGCCGACCTCCGCCCCGACACCGCTGGCGCTGCCGCCGGCCTGACTTTCCGCTCCAACGATTCTGCGACCGGTCATTACACGGTCAACGTGAATACCTCCGGCGAGATCAAACTGTGGCGCCCCTGGGTCACGCTCGGTGTCTACAACACACCGATCTCTCCCGGCACGGTCTATCACCTGAAAGTCGTAGCGGCAGGATCCAGGATCCAGGTGTTCTTCAACAACGGCACCACCCCGGTGATCAACGTGACCGACACCACCTACAGCAGCGGCCGCCTCGGCCTCAACGTCTGGAACGGGTCGATGACCGCCCAGAACACCACCATCAGCTAAACCCGAGATCAGCCCGGTATCTCGCCTGAGCCGCGTGCGAGATACCGGGTGGGCAGAACGACATGCCGTCCTGGGCCTGAATCCCCGTCCAGCCGGGCCAGTAGCATCGTCGCCGCTGTTCTGCCTATTTCCGCTGGATCCTGTGCGACGACGGACAACGGCGGATCGAGCAGATCCGCCATCTCGAAGTCGTCGAAGCCCACGTGCGCGACGGAGTGCTGCAGCTGCAGCTGCTGCAGCACGCGTCGCGCACCGATCGTCAGCAGGTTCTGGGCGGTGATCAGCGCGGTCGGCGAGTCCCGGCCGGTGAAGATCTCGATCGTGGCGCTTTCGGCCGCGGCGATGTCGTGGATATCCCGGCGGGCCCAAGAGGTGCGCACCGCGCACCGGGCCTGGGTCATCGCCGCTACGAATCCATCCCAGCGCTGCTGCGCGGTCCACAGCGACGTCCGGTCTCCGAGGAAGGCAATCTTGCGATGTCCCAGCGAGGTGAGCCGCCGCACCGCCTCCGCGATGCCGCCGGCATTGTCGACGGTCACGGTGTCGACGCCGTCGAGCGCCAACATCCGGTCGACGCACACCACCGGAGTTCCGAACTGCCGCGCGGAGGCGAGTTCCTTGCCCACCTCGCCCGTCGGCAGGACCACCAGGCCGTCCACCCGGCGGGTCAGGAGGGAGGTAAGCAGGCTGCGTTCCCGCCGTGGATCCTCGTCGCTGCTGCCCGTAAGGAGGAGCAAGCCCCGTTCAGCCACGACGTCCTCAACAGCGCGGTGCAGCGAAGAAGAAAACGGGTTGGCGACGTCTTCGAGGACGAGTCCGACTGTGTCCGTGCGACGGTCGGTACGGCGCAGATTGCTGGCGGTGGCGTCGTGACGATAACCGAGCTGCTCGACTGCGTCGCGGACCTGGGCAGTCAGTACCGGATCGACCAGTACGCCGTTGACGACCCGGGAGACCGTCGTAAGGCCCACCCCGGCAAACGCCGCGACGTCGCGCATCGTCACGCGCTTGCTGCTCGGCCGCGCTCCGCCTGCGGTCATCGCCGTCTCCTCCCGCGCAGACCTCACCGCCCGAGGCGGTGGGTCCCGACCCATGGACATTGGGCACCTCTTGGCACATGCTAGCGGGCACTCCAGGAAACGTTTCCTCGATCCTTCGCCTTCATTTCGGAGAGAAGTCATGCGGATCCCTCATCGCGGCCATCCCTGGCTGCGCGCACTGCTGACCCTCGCGCTGTTGTCCGTCGCTCTGCTGGGCGCGAGCAGGGCTGCTGTCGCCAACCCCGGGTCTGAGGTCTCCCGGCAGCAAATCCCCAGACCTGCCGTCGCCGGCCCCGGGTCTGAGCCCTACCGGCCGCAAATCCACTACACACCCGCGCAGAATTGGATGAACGACCCGAATGGGTTGATCTTCTACAAGGGTAAGTATCACCTCTTCTACCAGTACAACCCGTCCGGCAATACCTGGGGCAATATGTCCTGGGGGCACGCTGTCAGCACTGACCTGGTGCACTGGAAGGAGCTGCCGCTGGCGATCCCGCAGGACGATCAGGAGATGGTGTTCTCCGGCAGCGTCGTCCTCGACCGAAACAACACCAGCGGCCTCGGCACCTCTCGCAACCCCCCGCTGGTCGCGGTGTACACCAGCAACTACAAGCAGACCGGGAAGCAGGCACAGTCCCTGGCCTACAGCACGGACGAGGGCCTTACCTGGACCAAGTACTCCGGCAACCCTGTCCTCGACATCGGCTCGAACAACTTCCGCGATCCCAAGGTGTTCTGGCAGCAGGCAACCCACCGCTGGCTGATGGTGGTCGCCTTGTCCGACCAGCAGAGGGTCCGCTTCTACTCCTCGCCGGACCTGAAGGCGTGGACGGCGCTGAGCGACTTCGGCCCCGCCGGAGCAACCGGAGGCCTGTGGGAGTGCCCCGACCTGTTCGAACTGCCAGTGGCCGGTGCCGGGCACCGGCACAAGTGGGTTCTGGTCGTCAACATCAACCCGGGCGGGATCGCGGGCGGATCAGGGGCCCAGTACTTCACCGGAGATTTCGACGGAACCAGGTTCACCTCCGATGACCCGCCGAGCTACACGCCGCCTGCCGGCATGGTCCTGGCCGACTTCGAAGACGGCTACGGCCCCTGGACCACCACCGGCACCGCGTTCGGCACCGCACCGGCGGCCGGCACCCTGCCCGACCAGCAGGACGTGTCGGGCTTCGTCGGCGCCGGACTGGTCAACAGCTTCCTCGACCACGACGCCTCGACCGGGACGCTGACCTCACCGGAATTCACCGTCGGCAAGCCGTACCTGAACTTCCTGGTCGGAGGTGGCAAGCACCCCCACGTCGACGGCACGGGTGATGGCACCCCGCCGCCCGGCGACGTGTTCGCAGACTTCGAGGGTTCCACCTGGGGCGACGGTTGGACTGCCACCGGGTCCTTCGTCAATGCCGGTCCCGCCCCAGGCCCGCTCCCGGGCCAGATAGGCGGCAAAGCCCTGGACACCTGCGTCGACTCCTGCGACCCGGCAACCGGCACCATCACCTCGCCAACCTTCACGATCACCCGCCGCTACATCGACTTCCTCATCGCGGGTGGCGACCACCCCTACGGCAGAGATGGTGCAGCCGCGTTCAACCTGGTCGTCGACGGGAAAGTCGTACGCACCGCGACCGGCCTGGACAGCTCCGACATGCTGTGGACGTCCTGGGACGTCAATGACCTGATCGGCAAGCAGGCCACTGTCCAGGTCGTCGACGACGCCGTCGGCGGGTGGGGGCATCTCATGCTCGACCACATTGTGTTCTCCGACGTCGCGGCCAAGCCGCGCGATGCGCAGACCTCCGTCAACCTCCTGGTCGACGGGAAGGTGGTGCGCACCGCGACCGGGCAGAACAGCGAATCTCTGGACTGGGCGTCGTGGAACCTCGCGGACCTGGCAGGGAAGAAGGCCCGGATACAGATCGTCGACGCCAACCAGGGCAGTTGGGGACACATCTTGGCCGACCAGTTCACGTTCGCCGACGCCCCCGCCCTCGGCAACGTCGAACGCGCGCACTGGGTCGACTACGGGGCGGACTTCTACGCCGCGGCCACCTACAACGATGCCCCAGGCGGGCAGCGGATCATGGTGGCATGGATGAACAACTGGGACTACGGCCAGAACATCCCCACCAGCCCCTGGCGCAGTGCTGACTCGTTGCCCCGCAAGCTGTCGCTGCGCTCCGTGGACGGCAACCTGCGGCTCGTGTCCGAGCCGGTGGACTTGTCGGAACTACGGCGGGGGACGCCGTTGGAGGTCAAGGACCGGGCGGTGTCCGGTACCGCCGTGCCGCTGGGCGATCGTGGACCGGTAACCGAGATTGACGCGGTCTTGAGCCCTGGCAGTGCCACGACATTCGGTCTTGACCTGCGCTCGGGCGCGGGCCACAAGACCCGCCTCGGCTACGACACCAAGACCGGTGAGCTATACATTGACCGAACGGAGTCTGGAGACACCAGCTTCCATCCGGCGTTCCCCGGCGTACACCGTGCGCCGCTCACCCTCGACCACGGCAAGTTGCGTCTTCATGTGGTCGTCGATGCCTCGTCGATCGAGGTCTACGCCAACGGGGGCCTGGTCACGCTCACCGACCAGATCTTCCCCGGCCCCGGCGACACCGGGATGAGCGCGTTCGCCCTCGCAGGGACGGCCCACGTCACACAACTGACCGCATGGAGGCTAGGCCTCTGAATGTCAGGCGGGTCCGAACGGCGCATCGCCGTTCGGACCCGCCGCTCCACTTCCAGCCGAACCTGCCGGGGCCCGCGGACGAACGAGGGCGGGTTCCCGAACGGACACCCCCGCCGTGTGCTCCACCAACCGGCTGTTGCGCGACGCCTATCAGCCCTGCCGGGCCAGGGCTGATCCAACGTCTGGGTGATCAGCACGTGGCATTGCTGGTCACGGCAGGCCGATAAGGCCCAGCAGTCGGGAAACGGCTTGTCGGAGATCTCGCGCAGGCCGTCGGCGATTGCGCTGTGTCCGGCGGCGCGCAGGGTGCTGATCGCGAAGCTGTGCAAGGGGGCCATGTTCGCTGCTCGTGGCCGGTGCGGATGTCCGAGTTGTTCGCGCCGAACGGGGTTGTGGCGCGGAGCTTCGTTGCTTTCGTGCCGGCCACCGGATTGTCACACCGCTGCGATCTGCACCCGCTGGTGATCGCCAGGACACCGCATCAGCGCCAGGCCAGGGCTCCGCCCAGGGACGTCTCCGTGATCGCCGTGGACATCGCCTCAGGCCTGTGACTTTGTCCCTTCCCTGGGACGGATTGGATGCCGGTACTCCGCGGATTCCCAGGCTCCCGCGTAGGCGCCGTGCTCGTAGGGGGTGAAGGTCGGCCGGGAGCCGCGGGTGGCGCGTCCCAGCCGACGAAAGGAGCGGGCCGGCGTCAGGAGACGGCCGGGCACCGTCCAGGCGGGTCTGTTTGGGAGGTGGCCGGCTGCGATTGCGAGGCCGGGAGCTGCGGCTGAAGCTCCCAGACATCGACGGTGTAGTGCCCGCTGCCCACAGTGTGCAGGCGCCCGGCCGGTCCGGCAGTCGGATACCAGCGAAGCGTCAGGGCCTGGCCGGAGGACAGGAAGATCTCCACGATCGAGGCGTCCACCACAGCCCGTAGTTCTACGGTGCCGTCCTCGGCTGCCGCGTCGTACAAGGGCACGGCGTAGCGTCCCTTGTGGGCCCGGGTGTCCAGTGAGGCCCGGTTGCGGTCCACCACAAGCTCTCCGGCTTCGGTGTCGATCGTGATGTCGAGGTATTCCGTTGCGTCGGCCGCTGTGACCAGGCGCAGACCGGCGGCAGTACCGGCCTGCGGCCGCAGCCGAGCGGTGAGGTCGAATGTCGAACCGACGGGGCCGAGATCGGTGGCTGCGGCTGAGTGGCCGGTAGCGTGCACCGTGTGGCGGGTGCGCTGGTTCGCCACTTCACGTGCTGGTTGCTGCGCCACGCGTCCGTCTTCGGTCAGGGATATCTCGCGGGGCAGGGTGAGGATGCCTGCCCAGCCGGCTTGCGCGGACCACGCCGCGTCGCGGGCTTCCGGGGACCAGGCCCACAGCAGCCAACGTCCATCCGGTGCGCGGAGCAATGCCGGGGCATAGAAGTCCGGTCCGTGGTCGAGCCGGTGGTGCGAGGCCGCCTGAAAGGCACCGTGGTGTTCGGTTCCGACGTATGCCCGCACGCTGCTGGGTCCGCTGACGGCGTCCCACAGACTGACGATGAGGGCTGCTCGGTCGCCGAAGGTGGCGAACTGGGGGCACTCCCAGCCTGTCCATCCGCCGTCTCCCGGCATGGGGCTGTTGTCTTCGGACAGGAACGGGCCCAGGTACCGCCAGGTTTCAAGCTCAGCGGATTCGTACAAAAGGGCCGCGCCGCGGTCGCCGGTGAGGCTGGCGCCGACCAGCATGCGCCACCGGTCGTCCTCGTGCCAGACATAGGGGTCGCGGTACATAGTCGTGCCCGCGGGTGGTGCGGAGATCGCCAAGGCGGGTTGCTTGTCCCAGGTGATCCCTCCGTCGCTCGAGTGCGCTGCGGCCACGGGCTGGTACCAGCGGTCGCTGCGGTAGGCGGAGTAGAAGGCGATGAGGCGGCCGCGGTGGGAGACCGCGTTGCCGGAGAAGCACCCGTCGGCGTCCTCGCCGCCGGGTGACGGGGCGAGGGCGACCGGCAGCTGCTCCCAGGAGACCAGGTCCGTGCTGCGGAAATGGCCCCAGTGGATATTCGAGTGCTCTGGCCCGTGCGGGTTGTACTGGTGGAAGACGTGGTAGTGGCCGTCGTGGTAGCACAGGCCGTTGGGATCGTTGATCCAGTTTGCGGGCGGCCTGAGATGGACCGACGGCAGGTGGGGATCGCGGGCAGCATGAGACACGTGTGTCCTTCGTGGGTCGTGGGGCCGCGATCGCCCGGGCGTGGCGTGACGAGGCATTGGCGGTCAGCCCTTGACGCCGCTGGAGGCGATGCTGTTGATGAAGGAGCGCTGGAAGGCAAGGAACAGCGCCAGCACCGGCACGGTAATCATGGTGGAGTAGGCCATGATCTGGCCCCAGGAGACATTGAGCTGGAAGAAGTACTGCAGGCCGATCATGACGGGCCGAAGGTGCTCATCCTGGATTGTCATCAGCGGCCACAGGTAGGAGTTCCACATGGGCAGGAATGTCAGGATCGCGACGGTCGCGACCGCGGGTCCCGACAAGGGCATGATGATGCGCCGGTAGACGCCGAACCAGCTGGCGCCGTCCATGAGCGCTGCCTCGTCCAGTTCTTTTGGGATCGACTGGAAGTACTGGTGGAACAGGAAGATGGAGAAGGCGTTGGCGACGAAGGGCAGGATCTGCACCCGGTAGGTGTCCAGCCATCCTTGTGTGATCACCAGGTGGAACCCGTTGAGCTGGAGCCAGGGCAGCTTGTTGACCCACCAGACCATCGGCAGGGCGAACGTCTCGAACGGCACGACGAGCGTTGCGATGATCAAGGTCAGTGCCAGTCGGCGTCCGGGCCAGCGCATCCGGGACAGGGCGAATGCCGCCAGGCTGTTCACGACGATGCCCAGGGCGACGGTGACCGCTGAGATGACGAGGGAGTTCACCAGGAACCGGGTGGCCGGCACGCGGTCGAAGACGGCACGGTAGTTGTCCAGGGACACGTCGCCGACGGGCAGGAACGCCCGGATGTTGCCCAGGTCCTTGAAGATCTGCTGGTCCGGTTTGAAGGACGAGACCAGCATGAAAACGATCGGGAAGGCGAAGAACAACGCGAGCGCGATTTTCAGGAGCACACCTGGTACGCGCCGCCATGCGTTGGGGCGGGTCCGGCCGTCGGAGGGAGTCAGGGTCTGTGGGGTCGGCATGTCAGTCCTTCTCCCGGGTCAGGAAACGCTGGATGAGGGAGACGGCCAGCACGATGACGAAGAACACCAGTGAGATCGCGGACGCGTAGGCGGTTTGCTGCTGCTGGTATCCGGTGTGCACCGCCTGGTAGACCACGGTGCTGGTGGAGTTCCGCGGGCCGCCTTGTGTCATCACGTTCACCTGGGTGAACAGGCGGAAGGCGTCGATGGTGATCGTAATCAGCACGAACGTCCTGGTCGCCCGCAGGCCGGGCCAGGTCACGTTGCGGAATTGGGCCCAGCGGTCGGCGCCGTCGATGGCGGCTGCTTCGTGCAGTTCGGCCGGAATGGTCTGAAGACCCGACAGCCAGATCACCATGTGGAAACCTACGCCCTGCCATACGGACATGAAGATGATGGCCGGCAGTGCGGTGGAGGGATCGTTGAGCCAGTCCGGCCCGGTCACCAGGCCGAAGGTGAAGGTGTGGATGAGGTGATTGACCAGCCCGGTCTTCTGGTACAGGAACAACCACACCAGCGACACCACGACCATAGAGGTGATCACGGGAACGAAGTACACGGTGCGGAAGAAGTTGGTGCCCCTGACCTTGCTGTTCATCAAGAGGGCCAGCACCAGTCCGAAGCCGGCCTGGACCGGCACGACCACGGCAGCAAAGACAAGGGTGTTGATCAGCGACCGGGTGAAGACCGGGTCATTGAAGAGCAGACGGAAGTTCTCCAGGCCGACGAAGTGGGCTGGAGTGGGGGAGACCAGCCGCGCGCTGGTGAAGGCCAGGCCGAAGGCCAGCGCAACGGGAACCACGAGGAAGCACAGCAGCAGCAGGGCAGCGGGGCTGACCATGCCGAATGCGGTCAGCTGCTCCCTGCGCCGCCGGAGGCGCCTCGCGGCGCTGGGCGGCCGAGCGCTTGCGGTGATGGTGGTGGTCACGGAGACTCCGGGCGGATCAGTACTCCGGCGGGGAACGGCGGTGGCCAGTAGGCCTGGAGCCGACCCCGCCTGGAGGTGTGGGGGCGGTCAGCCGGTGTAGTAGCTGTTGGTCTTCAGGTTCGTGTTGATCTGCTGCACCGCCTGGTCCAGCGCGTTCTTGGGGTCGGCGCCGGCCAGGATGTCCTTGGCGGTCTTCTCGAAGACCGAGGAGATGAACGGATACGCCGGTGTGACGGGGCGGACCACCGCGAACTTCCGGGCCTCCTGAGTGAAGAAAGTGTAGGGCCCACCGGGCTGGTAGCCGGGTATCTGAGCGGCCGCGGCGGCAGTGGCCGGGATGGTGCCCGCGGCCTTGGCCATGTCCACGAAGTACTTCGTCTGCCGCGAGAACTTCAGGTACGCCTGGGCTCCTGCCTTGTTGCTGCAGGTCGCACTCATGCCCCACTGCCAGGAGGCGCCGCCGATCTTGGGTCCCTTCCCGAGGTCCACGGGCGGCAGGATCGCCAGGTCGCTGCCGAGCTTGGCCGCGTTCGTGGCCGCATCCCAACTGCCGTCCCATTCGATGGCCGACTTGCCGTTGAGGAAGTCGTTGTTGGGGCTGGCGCCGGACTTCTGTGCCATATACCCGTGCGTCACCAGGGAGTGGAACCACGTTCCCCAGGCCACGGCCTGGGGACCGTTCAGGGCCTTGTCGGCGGTCTTGTACTGGGAACGGTCGATCAGGTCACCGCCGAAGCTTTGCAGCTGTGGCGAGTATGCGTACGGCCACCACTCGCCGGTGCCACCAGTGCCCATCTCCAGCGGGTAGGTGAACTTTCCGGATGCCTTCAGCGTGGCCAGTGCGGACTCGAACTCCTGCTTGGTCCAGGGCTTGTCGATGGTCGGGATGCGGATCTTGTTGGCTTCCAGTACGGACTTGCGTGCGAACATCGTCAGCGCGACATCGTAGAGCCCGAAGGTGTAGGTCTTGCCCCGGTACGTGCCGACGGTGCTGGGTAGCTGATCGGACAACGGTGTCTGGCTGCCGGTCAGGTCCAACGGTGCCAGGTATCCGCCCCAGGCCCAGTTCGGAACGTTGGGTCCGTCGCTGTCCAGGATGCACGGTAGCTTCTTGGCCGATGCGGCGGCCACCACCGAGTCGTTGTAGGACTCCTGCGGGAACGCCTGGATCTTCACCTTGTACGTGCTCTGGCTCGCGTTGAAGTCCTTGACGATCTGCTGGACCGCCTTGTACTCCCCGGCGTTGCCAGCGTTGTGGGTCCACAAGGAGATGGTGTTGCCGTCCGAGCCCGACCCCGAGCCGTTGCTGCTGGCCCCGCACGCGGCGACCACGGCCATGGCGGTGGCTGCGGCCAGACCGGCCGCCGTGAGGCGTCTGGTGTGCGATCCCATCGTTCATCCCTCTCACTAGGCAGGTTCCGCGAGGAACTCGCCAGGCGACCGGCCTCGGCGGTCAACTCTTGGTGGTGCTTCGCCACTCCGGGTCAACGACCAGGGCGGCGAAGCGATCGCCCTCGGCGTTCACCCCGTAGGTGTGGTTCTTGGCTGTCCGGCATCACGGCCGGGCGGCGGACCGACCGAGTCCCGCAAGATCAGCGGACAATGCAGGTACTCATGGACGGCTGCGGCTGCGGGCGCAGCGCCAGCCGCCGCGTCGATCGCCTGCTGGAGGTGCACGATCGCCCGCGCACCCATCTCGTAATGCGGAAGTGCCACAGTGGTCAGAGCTGGGAAGAGGTTCTCGCTGATCAGCTCCTGGTTGTCGAACCCGATCACCGACAGGTCCGCCGGAATGGCGAGCCCGGCTTCCGCCGCCGCCCGGTAGGCACCCATCGCCATACGGTCGTTGAAGCAGAACAGCGCGGTCGGAGGGTGCTCCTGGTCGAGCAGTGCCCGGGCTCCCTGGTAGCCGCCCGAGCCAACCGCGTTGTGGGCGACCACAAGATTGGGGTCGAAGGCGATCCCCGCTCCCGCCAGCTCCGCCTTATAGCCCGCCAGCCGGCCCCGCGCAGCGGGGATGTCCTCGATGTGGTTGACGAAACCGATCCGCCGGTGACCGCGGGCCAGCAGCTCACGGGTCGCTGTTCGACCGCCTTGCTCCTCGTCCGGTACGACCGAGGCGATGCCGGGATCGTCACTGCGTGCGTCCAGAAGGACGGTGGGAACCGAACGCAGCCGCTCGGGCACCTCTACCACCCGGTGGTACATCGCGGCGTAGAGCACGCCGTCCACGCGGTGCTGGAGCAGCAGCGCGATCTCCTTGTCCTCCAGCTCCTGGTCGCCGCCGGTGTTCAGCATCAGCAGCATCAGGCCGCGCGTGGCCGCAGCCTCCTGCGCTCCCCGGATGATCTGACCCGCATGGGGCGTGGTCGCGATCTCGTCGGAGACGAAACCCACGGTGTTCGACCGGCTCAGGCGCAGTCCGCGAGCCAGGCCGTTGGGCAGATATCCCATTCGCTCAGCCGCGTCCAGCACCGTCTGCCGGGTCGCGGAGTTGATGCGCTTGCCCTGCACGTCGTTCAGTACGTGGGACACCGTGGTGACCGAAACGCCGGCCGCAGCGGCCACATCCTTGAGTCCGATGCGTTTCATGAGGACCTGCCAAAACGTTTGGGCGGCTGGGTTGCGATGAGGCTCATGCACATTGACGTCCATGTCAACGGCTCGGCACCGACTCGTGTCCTGTCCGGAGGGAGCTGAGGCTCCCGCTCCGCGTGGGCGGGCAGGTCAGCGGCCGAAAGGAGTGGCGATCCCAGGTGTAGACCGTGCTTCCCCGAGGGGCGGCGAGCTGGACGCGCGGAAGCTCGATGACCTCGCAGCCCTGCTTGGTGAACTCCTCAACTGCCCTGCATGCGTCGGCATCGTTCAGCGCGAAGACCCAGGGGCCCGGCACGAGCACAACGCTGACCCACCCCGCGGCGACGGCCCTGTCCAATTGCGTGCGGCCCGGGGCAGGTTCGCCGGAGGGGCAGCCGTTGTCGATGTACGCGGCGGGAGTGGGCAGACCCAGGACGAGCGCGTGCCTCTCCAGTGCGCTTTGCAGGCCCATCATGGCCCAGTCGTCCCGGGGATAGCAGCGAAGGTACGCGGCGCAGGTGAGCGGCCCGGTGAGCTGTTTCATCGTTGTCCTCCTCGGCGCGCTCGGCGGGATGCCAGGGGCGGCGGCGTGAACGATGTGATGGTCGGGTCGGCTTGGGGTCGTACCGGTGAAGCGGCGGCCCCGCGCCGGACGTGGAGGCGAAGTCCCCGCCTCCATATTGATCACGCTCCGTGTCTGACCCGTAGCCAAACGTTGGATTTCCGGCTGGATGCACTGCTCGTGTGTTTGCCCAAACGTTTTGGCACCGCAAGTACGACATTGCGCCATAATTGCGCCCATGTCAACGCTGGTGAGATATTTCTTTCGCGACAGGGTCAGGATCTGCACGAGGCGCTCGCAACGAGCGAACTGTGCTCTCCGAGCCGTGCGGCGTGCCGTTGCTGCTCGGTTCGGGGCATCGGCAAGGCCCCAAGCGGAGTCCCGCGACGCACTTGGCCCGGAACCCTCCGGAGACGTCACCTCTCCGGAGGGTTCCGGGCGCCGATCCCTTCCGGGCGGGACTGCAACTGCTCGGGGACAGATACTCTGCCGCGGGCGCTGACCTTCCTCGGCGAGACCTTCCCGCTGGGGCACACCGACGTCACTTACGGCTCGGTGCTGGCCATCGGCCTCTTCCGCGCTTTCGCCTACGCGCTCAGCAACACCTCCTGGGGCCGTCACGTGTACGCGCTCGGCAACAGCCCCGAGGCCGCGCGTCTCAGTGGTCAAGCGCTACGGTCACGTCACCGCTATCGACGGCGTCGACTTCGACCTGATGCCCGGTGAGGTGCTCGCCGTGATCGGCGACAACGGCGCCGGCAAGTCCAGCCTGATCAAAGCCCTCACCGGTGCCCTCGTTCCGGACAGCGGCGAAATACGGCTCAACGGCGAGGTCATCCGCTTCAACGGACCCCAGCAAGCCAGAGACCACGGCATCGAAACCGTCTACCAGGACCTGGCCGTCGCCGCCTCCATGGACATCGCCTCCAACATGTTCCTCGGCCGCGAGCTTCGCCGGCCCGGGCCGCTCAGCAGCGCGCTGCGGATGCTGGACAAGAAGCGGATGCGCCAGGAGGCCGCGGCACACATGGCCGAACTCAAGATCGGCCTGCGGTCCCTGACCCATACCGTCGAAACTCTGTCGGGCGGACAGTGCCAGGCAGTGGCCGTAGCCCGCGCGGTCGCCTGGGCCAGTAGCGTCGTTGTCATGGACGAACCGACCGCGGCCCTGGGCTTAAGGAGTCCGGCCAGGTGCTCGACCTGATACGCCGCGTGAAGGACAAGGAGCTGCCGGTCGTCCTCATCAGCCGCAACATGCCGCACGTCTTCGAGTTCGCCGACCGTATCCACGTCCATCGCATGGGGAAGCGAGAGGCGCTCATCAAGCCGCCCGACTATTCGATGGCCGAGGTCGTGGCGATCATGACCGGGGCGTTGACGGTGGGAAAGCCACCGTCGCCGACGCGGATGCGGCCAGGGCCGCAGGGCTCCCCGCCACGTGACCTATAGATGCCCCGTCGGTCGGCGCCTAGGGTCGGCCGGGCACGGGCAATAGCGCAGAACGGTGGCATATGAGCGGGGATCGGCGGCCGACGATCAGTGATGTGGCCCATGAGGTCGGCGTCAGCGCAAAGACGGTCTCCCGGGTTCTCAACGGTGACGGCCCGACCTCGGCCAAGACCGCGAGAAGGTTATGGAGGCGGTCACCCGGCTCGGCTTCCAGCCCAACCTCATGGCCCGCAACATTCGGCGGGGCAGCCTGGACAGCACCATCGGCGTGGTTGTGCCAGACATGGGCAACCCCTTCTTCGGCACAGTAGCCGGGGCTTCGAGGACGCGGTCCGTGAGCGGGGTCTGACACTGCTCATGGGCTCCTCGGCCGAGGACCCGGCCCAGGAACGGGCCCTCATCGAGACCTTCCTCAGCCGCCGGGTCAGCGCACTCGTCGTCGTTCCCTCGGTCGGCGCGCATCACGACTACCTCGGCGGGGTCTCCTCCGGGCCGCCCGTGGTCTTCCTGGACCGGCCCGGCAGCGGGCTGGCCACCGACAGAGTGGTGAGTTCCAACCGGTCCGGCGCCCAGGAAGGCGCGGCGCACCTGCTGGCGGTCGGTCACCGGCGGATCGGATTCATCGCCGACCTCCCGGTGGGCCTCTACACCCGCCGCGAGCGCCTGGTCGGCTACCGCGCCGCTCTGGCCGGTGCCGGCGTCCCCTACGACAGGAGCCTCGTCGTCAGCTGCCACGACCAAGGCGCGTCGGCCGCCGCTACCGAACGCCTTCTGGACCTCGCCGAGCCGCCCACTGCGCTGCTCGCCGGGAACAGACCTCGGAGAGGGTGAGGCCGTGGTCGACGGGGGCCGTCCCGCATGGGCAGCGCAATGTGACCAGGCGCCAGTCGCAAGCGACTGTCCGGGGACCGTCCGCATTCGCGCACTCAGGGCAGCGGAAGGTGTCGGCCGTCCACACGCCGAAGGCGGGCCTGCCGTAGTGCCGGAACCGACCTGTGTACTTGATCTCCCATGGCACGATCAGGGGTGTGAGTGGCTCGGACCCGGTCGGGCGAGCAGTGGCCAGGGAGGCGAACAGCGAGATCAGGTCTGGGAGCAGGGCTTCTCCCGCCGCGGTCGGTGGGACCGGCAGGCCATCCGGTGCTACCTGGGGTGCCGGGTAGCGAGGAGCCGCCGCAGCAGTTGGCGGGTTCGGGGTGGCGTACCAGGGCAGGAGGGCACGGGCGACAGCGCCGAGAAGGGCTGCGGTCGACGAGCTGACGGTACGTTCGTCGAGGTGGTGGGCCGCAGTGCGCCAGATCCGTTGGAGCCGTCGGTCCCGGTCGGTGGCTCGCTCCTGTGCGCTGCCGGCCGCGCGCGGGCAGTGGCGCGGCAAGGCGGGCCAGGACCCGAGCCGCTGCGTCGGCGTCGGCATCTGTGGGGCGCCATTCGCCGGAAGTCAGAAGCTTCCTGGCTCGGCCTGACTCTCGCGTCAGAGCAGTTGTCCGCAACTGTGGGGCGTCGCAGGCCCTCCCTGGCGTGTCCTCGCTTCGCATCGCACCCCATCTCGCTGTCGGCCCCCGCACCGGACACGCTGTGACCACGCGCCCGCCTCGAGTGGCGGGGGGCCATCACATCACGCCGGGCAGGCGCTGCAGATCTCGCAGCCACTTCGACCGTCCTCAGCTTGCTTATCTCATTCCGTCACCTCGCAAACGGCAATTCGTCGGTTCCCCCCTGTCCGTCCAGCCAGGCGAGGTCCGCCAATCCCTCACCTGGCTGGACAAGCGCGGTCAGGCTAGGGAACCTTCCCAGGCTGGTGCCTCGGCGGAGGGCTCCTTGATGTTGAGCGGCCGAATCTGCCACGCGTCCACTGAGTAGCGGAGCTGCGCGTCCGGAGTGGCGTGCGCCTGCAGGCGCCACGGGCCGTCGCCGACCGGATAGATACGCAGGGTGAGTGCCTGCCCGGTGGACAGGAAGATCTCGGCGATGGAGTGGTCGACGATCAGCCGCAGGTCGACGGGTTCGCCAACGGGGTACGGCATGCGATATGTGCCGCGGTTCGCTTTCGGGTCGTGTGAGGCATTCTCGCGATCGACCACCAGCAAGCCCGCGAACGGGTCGAGGCGGATGTCGAGGTACTCGGAGCCGTCTGCGGAGGTGACCAGGCGCAGGCCGGCCTGGCCGGAGAGCTCCAGGCGTGCCGCGAGGTCGAAACTGCGGCCCGGTTCGCCCAGTTCGATCAGCTTGTCGCCTATGACTGATCCTGCCGCGTGGACGACACGTTCCCCGCGGAGGGCGGTCAGTTCGGCGGCGGGTTGCTGGTGCACCCGGCAGTCCTCGGTGAGCTTGATCTCGCGGGGGACCGTGAGGGTCCCGGCCCAGCCGTCAGTTCGGGTCCACACCTGGTCGCGGGCTTCGCAGGCCCAGCCCCAAAGCAGCCATCTGCCGCCGGGCGCACGCATCACGGCGGGGGCGTAGAAGTCGGGCCCGTGGTCGAGGAGTTGGGGTGGGCCTGCCTCGAAAACGTCGTTGCGGTCCTTGCCGGTCAGCGCCAGGACGCCGCCAGGTCCGTCCTCGGCGGTCCAGGCGCTGAGAATGAGGATGCCCCGCCCCAAGTCGTCGGCTGCCGGGAGGTATTGGGGGCACTCCCACCCGTCGCCGGTGAGTACGCCGGCGTCACCGACGGGCTGCGGAGCGCCGGTGTGGAAGGGGCCCAGGTAGGTCCAGTCCTCCAGATCGGGAGAGTCGTAGAGCAGGACAGCGGCGCGGCCGTCGGCGAGGGCGGCGCCGACCAGCATCCGCCAGCCGTCGCCGTGCCGCCATACATAGGGGTCGCGGTACATGGTGGTGCCGTCGGGTGGTTCCGGTATGAGAAGGTCGCCGCGTGGTCGGAAAGTCAGGCCCCCGTCGTGGGAGGTGGCGGTAGTGACCGGCTGGTGTTGGCGGTCGCGACGGTAGGCGGAGTAGAAGGCGACGATCCTGTCGCCGTCGGAGACGGCGTTGCCGGAGTAGCAGCCGTCGGCGTCCTCACCGCCGGGAGTGGGGGTGAGGGCCAGGGGCAGTATTTGCCAGTTCAGCAGGTCGGCGCTGCGGAAGTGGCCCCAGTGCATGTTCGCGTGATCGGTTCCATGCGGGTTGTACTGGTAGCAGACGTGGTACTGGCCGTCGTGGTGAACCAGGCCGTTGGGGTCGTTGATCCAGTTTTGGGGCGGTCGCAGGTGCGCGACGGGTCGATGCCGGTCACAGGGCGCGTTGGACACACGCGTGCCTTTCGAGGTGTGGGAGGGCGCGAGGGTGGGGCGGCTCAGCGGAAGGAGCCGGCCACGATTCCCTCGACGAAGTACCGCTGGGCGGCGAGGAAGATGAGCAGGCTGGGGATGAGGGCGATGATCACGCCGGCGAGCACGATGGAGATGCTGCCGGTGCCCAGGGTTCCTTGCAGGGTCACCAGGCCCAGCGGCATGGTGAAGTTGTCGGTGGACTGCAGGAAGATCAGCGGGCGGAAGAACTCGTTCCAGTAGGCGGAGAAGGTGAGGACCGCCAGGGTCGCCATCGGGGCGCGCGCCATGGGGACGTAGATGCGGGCGAAGACCTGGAAGTGCGAGGCACCGTCGACCCGTGCGGCCTCGCCGAGCTCCCGGGGCATCTGCAGAAAGTACTGTCGCATCAGGAAGGTGCCGAAGGCGCCTCCGATGACGGGCAGGATCAGTGCCATGCGGCTGTCAGTCAGGCCAAGGTATTTGATGATCAGGAAGACGGGGATGATGGTCGTCTGGATGGGGACCATCATGGTGGCCAGGATGATGCCGAACAGGGCTTTGTTGCCGCGGAAGCGGACCATGGCGAAGGCATAGCCGCTCATCGTGGAGGTGATGAGCTGGCCGACCACGATGAGTCCGGTGACGACGACGCTGTTGAGGAAGAACGACGTCAGTGGCACCTGGTCGAAGACTGCCTTGAAGTTCGACCAGATCGGGTGGGTGGGGATCCATTGCGGCGGCTGATCGAACGAGGTAGCCGGTGTGCGCAGCGAGGTGGCGACGGCCCACACGAGCGGGGCCACCACCAGGAGGGCTGCCACGATCAGCACTGTGATCGACAGCAGACGTCCGACCTTGGAACGGTGACGGTGGCGGGGCGTACGGGCAGTCGGCGAGGTCGGCCTGCCGAGGATGGCGGTCACGAGTAGAACACCCACTTTCGGCTTACCGTGAACTGCACGGCCGTGATGACCAGCAGGACGACGAACAGCACCACGGAGATCGCGGAGGCGTAGCCGAACTGGAGGTTTTGGAAGGCGGTCTGGTAGACGAGCAGCACCGTGGTGTACGTCGAGTCGCCTGGGCCGCCCTTGGTCATCACGTACGGCTGGTCAAACAGCTGCATCGTGTTGATCAGGCCCACGGTGGAGGCGAACAGCAGGGTCGGGCTGATCAGGGGAAGCTTGATCCGCCAGAACATGCGGGCGGAAGTGGCACCGTCGATCTGGGCGGCCTCCAGCACGTCGACCGGTAGCGAGCCGAGCGCGGCGACGAACAGGATGAACGTGAAGCCCAGCTGCTGCCATACCGCGACCAGCACGATGGTGGCTGTTGCTCCCCCTGTGGAGCTCAGCCACGACACCTGTGGCAGATGCAGCAGGTCCAGGTAGTAGTTGATGACGCCGAACTGATCGTTGAACATGTACGACATCACGATGGAAATGGACGCCGCCGAGGCCAGCATGGGCAGGAAGAACGCAGCCCGGAAGAGGTTCTGCACGATCTTCGACGCCCGCTGCGCGACCAGCAGCGCCAGACCCAGGCCGAGGGCGACCTGGAGGACGACGATCATCACGGCGAGGCCCGAGGTCACCAGCAGCGAGTGGGTGACCGCCTTGTCATGCAGGAGCGCGTCGAAATTGTCCAGCCCCACGAACTGAGGGCTGGAGATGGCGTCCCACTTGAACAGGCCCAGGACGAACGAGGCGAGGATCGGGGCGATGGTGAAGACGACGACCACGACCAAGGCTGGCGCCACCATGACGTAGCCGAAGAAGGTTTCGCGGCGTGCACGGCGGCTTTGCGAACGCCGCCGCAGGATGTCACCGTCTGCCAGCGGCCGCGTGGGGCTGCCGGGCCGCTCGCCCGGCGGCGCGGACGCGCGACTGAGGATTCGGACAGGATTCGACATCGGGGCGTCAACCCACCTTCGCGGCGGCTTCAAGATCGCTCTGGAGACCGTCCAGGGCCGATTTGGCGTTGCCCGACGACATGGCCTGGGTGGTGCGCTTGTTCAGCGCGATCGCCATCGCGTTGTAGTACGGCGGGGCAGGGATCGGGGCGGTGTTGTCAAACTGGGTGAGCGTGTCGTAGAAGACGTGCCAGTTCTTCGGCCCGTTGGCGGCATACCTCTCGGCCGTCATCATCGACTTGCGCGGGAACGTGGTGACGTTGCCGGGGAACAGCAGGTCGAGGTTCTTCGCGGACACCAGCGTCTTCACGAACTCCCAGGCAAGATCCTTGTTCTTGGAGGACTTGAAGATGCCGTACCCACCCGCCCCGAACAGGTGTCGCTGGGTCTTCCACTTGGGGAAGTACTGGACGTCGAAGGAGCCCGCCGCCATGCCGGCGTTGTGGAGTCCGCCCGCCCAGAATCCGCCGCCGATGGCCGTGCCGATCTTGTTGCTGGCGAACAGCCCCTGAAGAGTGTTGCCACCGCCGATGTCGGGCTTGGGCGACAGCCCTTCCTTTTGCAGCTGGATCATGTAGTCCAGGGACTCGACGACTGGAGCGGAGTTGGCAGTGGGGTCACCCCAGCGCCAGCCGCCCTTGCGGTGGGCCGCGGCGGGGTCGTTCGCGTAGAAGGTGTTCCACAGCCAGTCACCGCCGTCCCACTTGCCCTCCGTGAGAAGGTTGCCGCCGTTGGCGTACATCCAGGACGTCCAACTGCCCCAGAGCCGGACGACCCAGTCGTAACCCACCGTGTTGCCGCCCCCGGCGGAAACCTTCTTGGCGATGTTGTAGAAGTCGTCCTTGTTCCAGTCGGCGGCAGGCTGGCCAACGCCGGCGCTTTCGAGCAGAGACGTGCTGTAGAACATGTTGCCCGCATTGAAGTCCGTCGGCAGTTCGTACAGGTGGCCCTGGTACATCATCGCCTCGACCAGAGCCGGGTGGACGTCGGCGAAGTACGACTTGAGCTCGGAGGCGTCCCGCTTGACGTAGTCGTCCAGCGGTTCCGCCAGTCCCTTGGCCGCGAAGAGCTGGAGGCCCTCGGTCGCGACCGAGGCGATGTCGGGGGCGTTGCCGGCGGCGATCTGGGTGAGCAGCTTGCTGAAGAAGTCGTTCCAGTCGGTGCCCGAGGTGCCGGTGAACTTCACCTTCACGCCCGGGTGCGCCGCCTCGAACGTCGCGGCCGCCTTGCTCAGCTTGTCCGCGGACGACTGGTCCGCGAAGACCGAGACCTTCAACACCTTCGATCCGGAGGAGCTGGAAGATCCGGAAGAGCATGCGGAAGCCAGACCGCTCACGCCCGCCACAGCGGCGGTCGCGGCTCCAGCTCTCAGCAGGCCACGACGGCTCATCGAAGACTGGAAGAGTTCAGAGGACATGGTTGTGTACCCTCACTGTGTTCGAAGTACAGACAGGAGTGACGACCGATTGCAGCGGTCGCCTGTCATCGTGTGAAGTGCTTCGCCGTCCTGGCGTCAACGCCGGGGCGGCGAAGCGACCGATGCCCGCCCCACCAGCGGGCAATGCAGCATCTCTTGCAGGACGGGGCCTGGTGGGCCCCCGGGAGTGCCGGTGAGCGCGAGCAGCTGGGTGACCGCTCGTTCTCCCATCTCGTAGTGGGGGAGCTGGACAGTGCTCAGCGCTGGATAAAGCGCCTCGGCAACCAGCTCCTGGTTGTCGAACCCGATCACCGACAGATCCCCGGGAATGGAAAGCCCAAGCTCGGCGGCGGCCCGGTAGGCGCCGGCCGCCATACGGTCGTTGAAACAGAACAGTGCCGTCGGGCGCTGCCCGGTCGTCAGCAGCCGTCGCGCGGCCCGGTATCCGGCAGCCACGTCGTCGGCTACCGAACCCAGGTGCGCCACCTCCTCGGAGGCGATCAGCGCGGGATCGTAAGGGGCACCGGCCTCGGCCAGCGCCTTGCGATAGCCCTCGATGCGACCGTGAAGAGCAGGGATGTCCGCGGTTCCCGTGGTCATGCCGATCCGGCGGTGTCCGTGATCGATCAGTTCGCGCACCGCTGTGTACCCGCCCTGCACCTCGTCCGGCACCACAAAACCGACCGCGGGATCATCGCAGCGGGCGTCGAGCAGGACGGAAGGCGTGGAGCGCAGGCTCTCGGGAAGGCGTACGACCCGGTGGTACATGGCCGCGTACAGCACCCCGTCGACCTGGCGCTGCAGCAGCATCTCGATGCTGCGACGCTCCAACTGCTCATCGCCGCCGGTATTCACCAGAAGCAGGACCATTCCATGGGCCGCCGCGGTCTCCTGAGCGCCGAGAACCATCCGGCTCGCGTTCGGGGTGGTGGCGATCTCGTCGCTGATGAAGCCGATGGTGTGGGACCGCTGGGTTCGCAGACCTCGGGCCAGACCGTTCGGCGCGTACCCGAGCTCCTCGGCAACCCGCAGGACCCGCTTCCGGGTCTCCTCGCTGGCCCGCTTGCCCTCCACGCGGTTCAGGATGTTCGACACCGTCGCCACCGACACGCCGGCTGCAGCAGCTACGTCCTTGATCCCGATCCGGCGCGCCATGACCTACCCAAAGTGGTGGAAACCAGGTTGGCTAATCGTTTAGCCATCTGCTTGCAATGAGATTGCCTCCGGCCAAAGGTCCTGTCAATGGCTCGTTACGAACTCGTGGCTCCTGCATGACCCGTCACCTCCGCCAGCCCCGGCGCTCAGCGTGCTGGCCGGCTGCCGTGCTGCCCATGGCAGCCGTACACCCGGTGATCCGCTACGGTGCGCATCCCGTCGTGGCCCAGCCGGCTGGCAGCGGAGCGGAGATCGGCGGCGACTGGTTCGACGTGATCCCGCTCCTCTCCCTGCGCGTGGCCCTGGTCGTCGGGGACGTCATCGGCCACGGCCTGCACGCCAGCGCCACCATGGGCCCGCTGCGCACCGCCGACGCGGAAGCCAACCCCGACAGCGGCCTCTTCCAACGACGCACGTTCTTCCTGCTCCCTCACGGCCGCCCCCAAGGACCCCACGGCCTCTACCAGACCGGCGCCCCCGACGAAGCCGTCGCCCCCCGCACCATCCAACCCCGACGCGTCGGTGAGGAGACACCCGCTCCCAGGGCGACGTCAGGCCTGCCGTCTCCTGACGCCGCACTTGAGATGGCCAAGGGCGCCGACCTCCGGTGTGGGTGGGCGCCGCGTTCGAGCACGAGGTAGTCGGAGTGACCACGCTGGGCGTGCAGCGCGTCATGGTGTCGGACCCCCGCGCCGTCTGCGTGGATCGGAGATTCCTTTGGATGCCTCGGGCGACCTCTCTCAAGCGCTGCGAGATCTCTCCGGGAGCCCTGGAGGACCAGGCCGCGCACGGCTCGGTCAAGCGCCACCTGGCGCGCTCGCGTATCTGACGCCGAAGGCGAATGTGCGCCTTTGGCCGGGTGTCAGGGCGAGGTCGGCGGTGAATTCGGGGCGGTTGAAGGCGTTGGTGATCGTCTCGACGGGTTCGAGGGCGATGGAGGCGCGGCGGTCGCGGCTCAGGGTGTCGCCGGTGAAGACGTGCATGTAGCCGCTGTGCTGCCAGACGCGCAGTTCCTCGCCGGTTGCTGGGTCGCTCAGTACCGTCTCGATTCGGCCGTCGGGGCCGGGGCTCAGGTCCGCGTAGCAGGCGTCGATCACCTTGTCGCCCAGTGGTTTCGGCGTGCGGAAGTCCCTGCCGGGACAGGTGTCCAGGGCGAGTAGGGCGCTGTTGCCGGCTAGCGGGATGAGGGAGTCGTCGGTGCGGATGAGGGTGTGCGCGGGGATGTGCAGGGCCAGCTCGTCGATGGGGCGGCCCAGGGTGAAGTAGGGGTGCCAGCCGGCGGCGTACGGGGCGGCGGCGTCGCCGGTGTTCGTCGCGCTCACGACCATGGCCAGCTCGTTGGCGGTGATCGTGTACTCGACCGTGAGTGCGAGGGCGAAGGGGTATCCGGTCCAGGGTCTCGGCTGGACGCTGGTGGTGTGCAGCAGCAGGCGGGCGTGGTCGGCTGTTGTGGTGGCGTGGGCGAGTTCGAAGGGGGTTTGGCGGGCGAAGCCGTGGTAGATCAGCCGATCGCCTTGCTGGCCGGGGAGCAGGTCGTGGTCGTGGCCGTCGTGGTGGTAGCGGGCGTCGGCGACGCGGTTGGGGAAGGGTGCCAGGATGCCGGCGCGTACGCCGTCCTGTGCCAGGAGTTCCGCCTCGTCGCGGTAGCCGTCCGTGAGGTCCTTGAGCCGGCCGGTCGCCTGGCTCGTGACGTGCCAGCTCAGCAGTGTGGCGCCGCGCAGGGCGAGGACGGCTCGCGTTGATCCGTCCGGTGAGCAGACGGCAAGGGTGGGTTCGCCGCCGAGGCGGTTCTCGGAGATCCGGTACTCGGCGGCCATGTTCCCTCGTACTCCCTCTCAGCTCGCTTGGGAGGCGAGCGTCTTCGCGCCGGTCATGATGGCCACCGCGTCCTGCATGGAGTGCGACTGCGGGGTGATGACACCTGCGCAGCCGCCGAGGCGCTGGATGTGGATGCGGTCGGCCACTTCGAAGACGTTGGGCATGTTGTGGCTGATGAGGATGACGCCCAGGCCTTGGTCGCGCAGGTCGCGGATGAGCTTGAGGACCTGTCCGGTCTCGCGGACGCCGAGGGCGGCGGTGGGTTCGTCGAGGATCACGACCCGGCCGCCGAAGGCCGCGGTGCGGGCGACGGCCACGGACTGGCGCTGGCCTCCGGAGAGGGTCTCCACGGCCTGGCTGATGTTCTGCAGGGTGCCGATGCCGAGCCGCTTCATGTGGTCCGCGGCCTGCTTCTTCATCTCGGCGGTGTCGAGCATGCGGAACACCGAGCCGAGGATGCCTTTGCGGCGGATCTCGCGGGCGAGGAAGAGGTTGCTGGCGATGTCCAGGGCCGGGGCGACGGCCAGGGTCTGGTAGACCGTCTCGATGCCGGCTTCGCGGGCATCTTGCGGGCGCTTGAAGTGGACCTCCTTGCCGTCGACGTGGAGGCTGCCCTGGTCGGGGGTGAGGGCTCCGGACAGGCACTTGATCAGGGTGGATTTGCCGGCGCCGTTGTCACCGATGACGGCGAGGACCTCTCCGGGGTGGAGGGTGAGGTCGACGCTGTTCAGGCCGACGACCCTGCCGAAGAGCTTGACCAGGCCCTTGGCCTCGAGGACGGGGGTGGTGGTACTGGTCACGACTTCACGCTCCGGATCCACTGGTCGACGGAGACGGCTGCGATCACCAGGACGCCGACTGCGAGGACTTGGTAGTTGGGGTCGATACCGGCCAGGGCGAGGCCGTTGACGAAGACCTGGACGATCAGCGCGCCGATGAGCGAGCCGAAGACCACCCCGCGTCCGCCGAACAGGCTGGTGCCGCCGATCACCACGGCGGTGATGGACTGCAGGTTGGCGTTCAGACCGCTGTTGGGGTCACCGCCGCCGACCCGGCCGACCAGGATCCAGGCGCCCACGGCGATGGCGAATCCGCCCACCATGTACGCGCTGAGCAGGACCCGGTTGACGGAGATACCGGCCAGCCGGGCGGCCTCGATGTCGTCGCCGGCCGCGTAGAGGTGGCGTCCCCAGGCGGTGTAGCGCAGCGCGTAGCCGACCACCGCGTACAGGGCGATCATGAGCAGGACGCCGTAGGTGAGGTTCAGCTGCCCCAGCGAGACGGTCTTGCCGCTCCACAGCAGGATGCCGCCCGGGTGCAGGGCGACGGTCTGGCCCTTGGCGTAGATGAGGGTGATCGCGGTGAAGATGCTGAGCGTGCCGAGGGTGACGATGAACGGCGGCAGCTTGATCTTCGTGACGAGCAGGCCGTTGACGGCTTGCGCGGCGATCGCGACGACCATTCCGGCCAGCAGGGCGAGCACCCCGGGCCAGTGGTGGTCCGCGACGAGCTTGGACATCAGCAGTGAGGACAGCACCATCACCGCGCCGATCGACAGGTCGATGCCGGCGGTGAGGATGATGACGGTCTGCCCGACGGCGAGCGCGCCGACGACGGCGACCTGCTGGGCGACCAGCGAGAGGTTCTGCAGCGCGTAGAAGCGCTCGTTCACCAGGGAGAACACGATCGCGGCGAGCACCAGGACGATGGCCGGGCTGAGGGCCGGCTGGCGGTGGAGTACCGAGTGGATGCGCTGGCTGGGGGTGGCGGGCCTGTTGAGGAGATCCTCCGCCGGCGCCGGTGTGGCTTGGTCGACGTGGGTGGTCACAGGGGGTCCTTCCGGTGTTTTCCCTGGTTCGGGCTCATGTGCTCGTGAGACGGGGGTGCGGCGCTGGTGGCGTGGTCAGGTTGGCCTGCGGCGCCGCACCCTGCTCGGGGGTCAGCTGCCCCAGCAGGCGGTGGCGGCCTGGTCGGGGGACTGCAGCGTCTGGCCGGCCATGGGCTTGGTGGCGACCAGGGCGGTGCCGGTGTCGAAGAACGACTTTCCGGTGGTCACGCTGGGCTTGCTGCCGCCCCGGGCCAGCTTCGCGATCGAGCTGACGCCGAGAGCGGCCATCTTGCCCGGGTACTGCACCGCGTCCGCGGCGAACTCACCGCTGGTGACGTTCTTCAGTCCGGAGCAGCTGCCGTCGATGGCGTAGACGGCGGCCTGCTTGTCCTTGCCGGCCGCCTTCAGCGCGTTGTAGCCGCCCTCACCCGCGGGCTCGTTGATCGCGTAGACGACGTTGATGTCGGGGTTGGCAGACAGGCAGTTCTCCATCGCGGTGCGGCCGCCGTCGATAGCCCCCTGGGTGGGCTGGTGACAGGCGATCGTGTACGAGCCGCCCTTGCCGCCGGTGTACTTGCCGGTCTTGGCTTCCTTGCCGTTCTCGGTCTTGCTGCCGGGGTCGATGCCCAGACCCTCCAGAAAACCGTGGTCGCGGTTGACATCGACGGAGACGACCTGGTTGTTGAACAGGTCGAGCATGGCGATGACCGCCGGCTTGCCGTCCAGGGCCGCCGCGGCGTACTGGCCGATGAGCTTGCCGGCCTGCTCGTTGTCCGTGGCGTAGGTGATGTCCGCGGTGCTGGCCGGGTTGGGCGCGGTGTCCAGGGCGATCACGAACAGTCCGGCGCCCTTGGCACGGCCCAGGGCCGTGTTCACCGCGTCACCGTTGGTGGTGATGAGGATGCCCTTGTCGCCGCGCGCGATGGCGTTGTCGATGGCGGTGATCTGCGTCTGGGTATCGCCGTCGGTGGTGCCGGCCGCGACGGTGAGTTTCACGTTGTCCTTGGCGGCCGCGGTCTTGGCGTCCTTCTCCATGCTCACGAAGTACGGGTTGGTGAGCGTCTTGAGGATCAGCGAGACACCCACCGTGCTCCCGCTGCCCGAGGCGGACGAAGAGGAGCTTCCCTTGGAAGAACCGCAGGCCACGAGCGTCGCGCCGAGGCAGACCGTCACGCCGATAGCTGCTGCCCGAACACGCCGGCTGCGGCGGCTCGAAACCCGGCTGGAGGTGATGTTCATCGTAGTGATCCCTTTCGGAGCCGTCCCTTGATCGACGCTGAGACAACGTTGACCGAGTGCGATACTTGCCCTGTATGGACGAGTGCGTCAAGACCCTGATAGACATGCACAAGCAACGGGTAGGTAACGAGAATCCGGTGGGAGACAACGATGACTCAGGGGGAGATGCCGCCCCGGTCCACGCGCAGCCGCCCCACCATGCGTGAGGTCGCGGCGTTGGCCGGTGTCGCCATCAAGACGGTCTCGCGCGTGTTCAACGGCGTGCCCACCGTCGATCCGGCGATCGTCGCCAGGGTCCGCGAGGCCGCCGACCAGCTCGGGTACCGCCCCAACCTCACGGCCAGCAGCCTGCGCCGCGGCGACGGCCGCACCGCCACCATCGGCATGATCGTCGAGGACGCCGCGAACCCCTTCTCGGCCGCCCTGACCCGTACGGTGGAGAACGTGGCCAGGGAACGCGGAGTACTGGTCCTGGTCGGCAGCGTGGACGAGAATCCCTCGCGTGAGCGGGAACTCGCCCAGGCACTCGTGGACCGCCGGGTCGACGGCCTGGTCATCGTCCCGGCGGGACGTGACCAGAGCTACCTGATCACCGAGCAGCGTTCCGGCACCTGCATGGTCTTCGTCGACCGCGAGGCCAACCTGCTCGACGCGGACGCGGTGGTCTCCAACAACCGGCAGGGCGCCGTCACCGCCGTCAACCACCTCATCACGGGCGGACACCGCCGTATCGCCTACCTCGGTGACCGTGTCTCCATCCCGACCGCCGCCCGGCGTTTCGAGGGCTACCGGCACGCGCTGGAGGTCGCCCACATCCCGTACGACGAGGAGATCGTGCACCAGGTGCCGGCCGGCGAGAAGGCCGCGGTGGCCGCCACCGAGCGGCTGCTGGAGCTGCCCGACCCGCCCACGGCACTGTTCACCAGCCAGAACCTGGTCACCATCGGCGCCCTGCGGGCTCTGCGCGACCTCGGGCTGCAGAACACCGTCGCCCAGGTCGGCTTCGACGACTTCCCGCTGGCCGACATCCTCAGCCCCGGCATCTCCGTCATCGCCCAGGACGTCGAGGCCATGGGCAGGGCCGCCGCCGAGATGCTCTTCCAGCGGCTGGACGGCGATGAATCACCCACCCGAACCGTCACCGTGCCGACCCGACTGATCGAGCGGGGTTCCGGCGAGATCGCAGCCGAAGGGCCCCGCCATGACTGAAGCCGTACCCACCGCCGCGCAGCGCCCGTGCGTGACCGTGATCGGTGAGGCACTCATCGACATGGTCCAGCTCGACGCGACCGGCGACTACCGCGCCCAGCCGGGCGGGAGCCCCTTCAACGTCGCCGTCGGCCTCACCCGGCTCGGGCACCGCACCGCCCTGATGGCACGTCTGGCCGACAACACCTTCGGCCGGATGCTCCGCGGGCACGCAACCGCGGAAGGTGTCGGCCTGTCGTCCGCGCCGGCGGCCGCCGAGCCCACCACACTCGCGGTGGTCTCCATGGACGCGGACGGCAGGGCGAGCTACGACTTCTACCTCGACGGCACCGCGGACTGGCAGTGGACCGAGGCCGAGACGTCCCTCGTCCCGCCGGACACAGCCGTCCTCCACTTCGGCTCGCTCGCCGCCTGGACATCTCCTGGCGACCGGCACATCCACGGCCTGGCCCAGCGCCTGCACGCCGAAGGCGGGACGCTGATCAGCTACGACCCCAACGTCCGACCCGCCCTCCTGGGCGACCCCGAGCGTGGCCGACGGATGGTCGAGCGCAGCGTCACCATCGCCCACGTCGTCAAGGCCAGCCGTGAAGACGTCGAATGGCTCTACCCGAACGAGCCGGCCGAGAAGATCGCCGCCCGCTGGCTGGAACTCGGCGCGCTACTCGTCGTGATCACCGACGGTCCTGACGGCGCCCTCGCCTTCCATACCGGTGCCGGACATGTGCGCCGTCCCGGACGCAAGGTCACGGTGGTCGACACCGTCGGCGCGGGCGACGCGTTCACCGCCGGACTGCTCGGCGCGCTGACCCGCCACGGATTGCACCACCCGCGTGCGCTCGCCGTGGCCGATCAGGGCGCGCTGGGGACCGTCGTGGACGACGCGATCCTGGTCTCCGCGCTGACCTGCGAGCGGCTGGGCGCCGACCCGCCCGCGGCCATGCCCCGCCCCGGCCTGCCTGCCCAGACCCCCCTGAGGGCCACGGATCTGACGTTCGCGGAAGGCACCGGACAGGCGGGAACCGGCGGTTCACCGCGCCCGCTGGAACGGTCACCGATCAAACCCTGACAGACAGTATTTTGGTGCGACGGTTGGTCGTTTGCGCGGGCGGCGGGGCGCCCGTCAGCTGCCGGCGCGCAAGTCGGCTGCGTCGGTGGTGGGTTGACCGGAGTGGTTGGGGCGCAGGGATACCCACAGCCGTGAGGTGCCGTGCGTGCCGACACGCCTCAGCCGTTTCTGCTCGCAGTTCGGGGAATGGCGCGTGCTGGTCGGCGGCGGAGTATCTCGGCGGATACGTAGTTTCACGGATGGCCCGATGCAGTGCGGCTGGCACGGTGATGTCACGGGGTTTGGCCGGGGCGCAAACAATCGGGGGGATGGGGTGTGGCATCGCGAGTGGACGGCCGTCAGGGGCGTCCCGCAGGCGGCCTCGCGGATCGCCGCGAGTAGAGCCCGGAGTGACGGGCGACGAGAACCTGACGGTACGCCATAGGGCCTGGCCCGATGGGCTCTTGCCATCGGGCCAGTACTGCGTCGCCCGAACACACGGTGAGCGGGTCTCCGCCACAATCCTGCAACGGCCAGAGCGAAAAGGCGCACCGCCCGGGGTCGGCTTCACCAAGGGGAGCGCCAGGGATGGCAGATGGGTTGGCCAGGTGGGGGCATGAGCCGTTCATGACGCGGGAACTGGAGCGACGTCGCGGCCCGGCGCCGGAGAGCGACGTGGAAACGACATCGTGCAAGGGGAGATCGAGCCCAGCCTGTGGCCCGCGAGGCCGCGAACGCCAGTCCGCACCCGGGGAAGAATCATGCGTAGGGGAATGGGAATTGCGGGTCTTGTCCTCGCGGCAGCTGTGATGGTGAGCGGCTGCGGCAGCGACAGCAAGCCCGGCCCGGTGAAGGCATCGGGCACGATGGGAATGGACGGTACCTGGGTTTCGGACGCCGGAGCCGACTATGTGTCCTTCGGCGTCACGAACTCATCAGTCCTGATGATCACCCCGCGTACCTGCGGCGGCAGCGTGGACAACAACGGCAGCAGCGTTGTTGTCAGGTTCGACAGGTGCACCGACGGCAACGCCGATCGAGCCTCCGGCCAAGCCACGTTGAGCGATGACGGCACAACGCTCAGCGTTACATGGCAGTCGGGAACCCAGGAGACCTTCAAGCGTCAATAACGTCATGGCGGGCCGCGGTCACGAAAGGCCGTTGCGGATGGACTCCCGGATCCCCAGGACGTACTCACCAACTGCACCACGAACGTCACCTCTTACGCCCTCGTCGCAACCAGTGATGTGGTCCAGGTGACGCCGGCGGGCCGAACCGTCGCTGTGCCGCGAATCCCGGGGGTGCTGCTGACGCCAGTCACCTTCATGGTGCCGCCCTCGACCAGTCGCGACCAGCCTCGGTCGGGCACCCCGCACCTGGCCAAACGGCAACCGCAGGGCCGCGCCCGGCTCTCCGGCCGGTCGTGTTGCCCGGCGGTGGACAGCAGTAGGGAGGTTGATTGGTCAGGACGCCGCCACCCGCATCCACACGTCAAACCGCCGGTAGAGACTGGGCACAGTGCCCTGCGCCTGGATGGTCCGGGAATCGGCCGAGGTGGCGCCTGGGATTCCCAAGAGTGTCGAGGCCACCAGAACCGGAACGGTTCAATGCTCGCGCCGGATGTCTTCTGGGTCGGCGCGTGATGGCCCTTCGCTGAGAGCCGAGCACCCGCATGCTCTGCAGCGGTCGGCCACCGGGGCGGGCGTTTCGGCTCGGGCGCGTGTGCTGGGTGCGGC
>NZ_JBFAXL010000066.1:0-45937 GCF_040680795.1 Streptomyces sp. NPDC051976 | reverse complement strand
GGCGCCGTCGTGTCGAGGAGCGGCAGGCTCAGGCGGCGCGGCCGCGGCCCGTGGTGTCCTGGCCGCGGGCGCGGCGGCCGACCGCGCCGCCGCGGCCGGCGGCGGCACCCGGGCCGGTGCGGCGGCCGCGGCCCGCGGCGCCCTCGTTCGCGGAGGCGCCGGTGCGGGCACGGCTGTTGGGATTGCCGCCCCGCTTGGCGGCGGCCTTGGCGGGCTGCTGGCCCGTGCGGCCGCCGGTCTCGGTGGGGGCTGCGCCGCGGCGGGCGCGGCCGGGGGTGGCCTCGCCGGCGGGGGCGCCGGTGCGGCGGCCCGGGGCGCGGGTGCCGGTGGTCTGCGGGGTGGACGCGCCGGGCGCCGCGTCGGGGCGGCCCGCGCCGCCGCCGCGCCGGCGGCGGGAGGGGGCGGAGCCGGTCTTCGCGGTGCGGGCCGGGGCGGCGGGCTCGGCGGCGGGCAGCGTCACCGGCGTACCCGTGGGCTTGCGGGCACCGGTGATCCTGACCAGGTCGTTGTCGCCCGGGCGGACCCGCGCGGTGTGCGGGCGGATCCCGGCCTCGCTCATCAGCCGGGCGTTCTCCCGGCGCTGCTCGGGCAGCACCAGGGTGACGACCGTGCCGGACTCGCCCGCGCGGGCGGTCCGGCCGCCGCGGTGCAGGTAGTCCTTCGCCTCGGTGGGCGGGTCCACGTTCACCACGAGGTCGAGGCCCTCGATGTGGATGCCGCGGGCCGCCACGTTGGTGGCCACCAGCGCGTCGGCCGTCCCCGTACGGAACTGGTCGAGCGCCCGGTTGCGCTGCGGCTGCGACTTGCCGCCGTGCAGCGCGACCGCCCGCACGCCGATGCCGAGCAGGTGCTTGGTGAGCCGGTCGGCGCCGCGCTTGGTGCCGACGAACATGATCACGCCGCCCTGGCGGGCGGCGATCTCCGCGATCACCGCGCGCTTGGTGCCCTCGTCCACGTGCAGCACGTGGTGCTCCATGGTGGTGACCGTCGCGGAGGACGGGTCGACCGAGTGTGTCACGGGGCTGCTCAGGAACCGCTTCACCAGCTTGTCGACATTGCGGTCGAGGGTGGCGGAGAACAGCATCCGCTGGCCGCCCGGCCGCACCTGCTCCAGCAGCCGGGTGACCTGCGGCAGGAAGCCCATGTCGGCCATCTGGTCGGCCTCGTCGAGCACGGTGATGCCGACCTGGTCCAGCGCGCAGGCGTGCCGCTCGATGAGGTCGAAGAGCCGCCCGGGGGTCGCGACCAGGATCTCGGCGCCGGAGCGCAGCGCGGCCATCTGCTTGGTGATCGAGGCGCCGCCGACGACCGCGGTCGTCCGCAGGCCGAGCACCTTGGCGTACGGGGTCAGCGCGTCGGTCACCTGGGTGGCCAGCTCGCGGGTGGGCACCAGCACCAGCGCCTGCGGGCGCTTGGCGTCGGCCCGGCGGCCGAGCGCGGCGGTGCGGGTGAGCAGGGGAAGTCCGAAGGCGAGCGTCTTGCCGGAGCCGGTACGGCCACGGCCCAGGACGTCGCGGCCTGCCAGTGAGTCCGGGAGGGTGGCGGCCTGGATCGGGAAAGGCTCGGTCACCCCGTCGGCGTTCAGGGCAGCGACCAGCGCGGGGGCGAGCGGCAGGTCGGAGAACAGCTTTACGGGGGACACGGGTGACAAAAGAGGGATTCCTTCCTCGGGCCGCGTCAGCGGCGACTGCACGCGAGAGGCCCGCACCGTGCGGTGCGGGCCTCTCGTTACCGAGCGTGGTGCCCGGCGACGCAGATCAGATGGGGCGGATGTTCTCCGCCTGCGGGCCCTTCTGGCCCTGCGTGACGTCGAACTCGACCTTCTGGCCCTCGAGGAGCTCGCGGAAGCCCTGCGCCTGGATGTTCGAGTAGTGGGCGAAGACGTCGGCGCCGCCGCCGTCCTGCTCGATGAAGCCGAAGCCCTTTTCAGAGTTGAACCACTTCACGGTTCCGGTAGCCATAATGATCTCCTTAGGTGGGGCAGTTTCCAGACCCGCGATGTACGGGCCCAGGGTCGCTGTAAATGATCACCCCACACCGGAGAAATCCCGGCAAAACAAAAGTGCGCCTGGAATCGCAATCATCCAGGCGCACAAAAAGTTCTGGGTACCACAACTGCAACGGGAACCACTCTACCAGAGTCGTACCGGCAGTGGTCGATCTTGCTCCCCGCGGGCTGCCCGGGGGGCCGTGGAAGCGGTGGACCCGGGCCGGCTGTGGGGGCCGGCCCGGGTCCCGTTATCGCCGCCTCACGCGGCTGACCTGGGGTTCTATGGTTGCGACGGACTCAGCTGACGTTCAGCGCTGTGTCGTCGATCACGAACGAGGTCTGGAGGCTGGAGTCCTCGGTGCCGCTGAACTTCAGCGTCACGGTCTGTCCGGCGAAGGAGGACAGGTTGAAGGACTTCTGGGCGTAGCCCGTGGCCTTGTTGAGGTTGGAGTAGCTGGCCAGGGTGGTGGAGCCCGCCGTGACGGTGAGCTTGTCGTAGGCGGTCGTGGTGGTGGTCTCCGCGGTGTCGATGTGGAGGTAGTAGGTGAGGGTGGCGGAGCACCCGGCGGGGATGGTCACCGACTGCGAGACCGAGTCGGAGTGGGTGGAGCCGTAGCCGTTCAGCCAGGCCTTCCAGGAGCCGGAGTGGGCGGCCTCACCGGAGCTGTTGTCGACGACTCCGGAGGTGGCGGTCCAGGGCGCGGCGCTGCCGGTCTCGAAGCCGGGGTTGCCGAGCAGCTGGGCGCTGGTGCAGCCGCCGCCGCCCGCGGGCTTGACAGTCCAGGTGAAGGACGCCGAGCCGGTGGCGTTGGTGGAGTCCTTCGCCGTGACGGTGACGTTCGAGGTGCCGGTGGCCGTCGGGGTGCCGGAGATCAGGCCGGAGGAGGCGTTGATCGACAGCCCGGCGGGCAGGCCGGTGGCCGAGTACGTCAGGGCGCCGCCGTTGGTGGTGCTCGCCTGGATCTGCAGGCTCGCGGCGGTGTTCACCACGGTCGACTGGTCGGCGGGCTTGGTGACGGTGACACCGCTGGTGGAGACGCGGCTGCCGACGCCTATCGCGGCCCAGGTGTTGGCGACCGTGTTGTACGTGGCGCTGCCCGCGCCCCACAGGTCGGCCGCGGCCTGCAGCGACTGGGTGCGCGCCGCCGCGTAGTTGGTGGTGGAGGTGAAGCGCTCGGAGAGCGACTTGTACCAGAGCTTCAGGGCGTTGTCCCGGCCGATGCCGGGCACGGGCAGCCCGTCCTTGGTCGGGCTGTCGTAGCTCACGCCACCGATGACCTTGGCGCCGCTGCCCTCGGAGAGCAGGTAGAAGAAGTGGTTCGCCGGGCCCGACGAGTAGTGGACGTCGAGGCCGCCGATGCTGGAGTCCCAGTAGTCCTTGGAGCCGCCGTCCTTGCTCGGCTTGTCCATGTAGCGCAGCGGGGTGCCGTCGCCGTTGATGTTGATCTTCTCGCCGATGAGGTAGTCACCGGGGTCCGAGGTGTTGTTGGCGTAGAACTCCACGCCGGTGCCGAGGATGTCCGAGGTCGCCTCGTTGAGGCCGCCGGACTCACCGCTGTACTCCAGGCCCGCGGTGTTGGAGGTGACGCCGTGGCTCATCTCGTGCCCGGCCACGTCCAGCGCGGTCAGCGGGTGCGCGTTGCCCGAGCCGTCGCCGTACGTCATGCAGAAGCAGCCGTCGTCCCAGAAGGCGTTGACGTAGCTGCTGCCGTAGTGCGTACGGGAGTACGCGCCGACACCGTCGTTCTTGATGCCGTTGCGGCCCATGACGTTCTTGTAGAAGTCCCACGTCTCCTGGGCGCCGTAGGCGGCGTCGGCGCCGGCGGTCGCGGCCGTCGTCGCGTTGCCGTCGCCCCAGGTGTCGTTCGACTGCGAGAACAGCGTCCCGGTCCCGGAGGTGCCGTGGTTGAGGTTGTACGTCTTGTGGCCGCCGCGGGTGCCGTCGGTCAGGGTGTACGTCGACCCCGACTGCGTGCTCCCGATGGTGACCTGGCCGCTGTACTCGGTGTTGCCGACGCCGGTCTCGATGCCCTGGTACTCGAAGAGCCGGTTGCCGGTGGTGGCGTCGGTGATGACATGGAGCTGGTTCGGGGTGCCGTCGTCCTGCACACCGCCGATGACCGACTCCCAGGCCAGTACCGGAACGCCGTTGGCGGCCCAGACGACCTTGTGGGGGGCGCCGACGGCGGACGGCGAGGCCGCCCCGTCGGCCTTGGCGCGGGCCAGCGCGGTGGTCTTCGCCGAGTCGGCGCTCTTCACCGCGGTGGTGCTGGCGACGGCGATCGACGCGTTGGTCGCCTTGTCCACACCGGTGGTCGCCCCCGTCGGGGCGGTGTGCACGATGAGGTCGCCGCCGAGGACCGGCAGGCCCTGGAACGTACGCTCGTAGCGGGTGTGCGTGCTGCCGTCGGCGTCCTTCTGGACCGACTTCACGACCAGCTTCTCGTTCGCGCCCAGGTGCAGCGAGGCCGCGGTGGCGGCGGTCTTCGACCGTGCCTGCGTGACCAGCGCGTCCTGCTGCGCGGGGGAGAGCGAGGCGGGCAGGGCGCCCGCTCGCGGCTGGACGTGAGTACTGGCCGAAGTGGCCGTACCGACCTTGTCGGGGACGCCGGCTGAGGCCGTACCGGCCGGCAGCGTCACCGCCAACATCGCGGCACCGGCAATCAGCGTTCCTGCCGCTGCTGCCGTGCGGGGGGATCGTCGCACTCGTCACTCCTTCTGCGGCGGTCGCGGGTGGCGACCGGTGACAGTCCGGGCAGGTGGGGTTGGTGAGCTGCCCGGGTAGAGCTGTGGCGTTGCTGTGGAACGGCCACAGGGTGACACCCTTTACTGGTACATGTCATTGCCATGGCATAAACTTGGCTGAAAATAGTTCGTTCTTCGGTGACGCGTGTTCGTATAACGGGCGGTTGTGATGGGCGTGTTGCGCGCGGAAGAAGATTCCGGCACTCCATGAGCCGATGAATCCGGACATAACGTGCCGGAAAGTGGAGAGGCCGGTCCTCCGCTGTCAAATCCAGCACTCGGAACGGTGGCTGGAGGGGACAGCGGAGAACCGGCCGTGGTCTGGCGCGATCTGACCGGCAGTCAGCCCGGATCAGACCAGGCTGTCCTGCCACGCCTGGTGCAGACCCGCGAAGTGGCCGTCGTCCGCGATGAGTTCGGCCGGAGTGCCGTCCTCCACCACGCGGCCGTCGCGCATCACCAGCACCCGGTCGGCGATCTCCACCGTGGACAGCCGGTGGGCGATGATCACCGCGGTCCTGCCGCGCAGCACGGTGTGCATCGCGTGCTGCACGGCCCGCTCACCAGGGATGTCCAGCGACGAGGTGGCCTCGTCCAGGATCAGCACCGCGGGGTCCGCCAGCAGCGCGCGGGCGAAGGCCACCAACTGCCGCTGCCCCGCGGAGATCCGGCCACCGCGCTTGCGGACGTCCGTGTCGTACCCGTCCGGCAGCGCCGCGATGAAGTCATGGGCGCCGATCGCCTTCGCGGCGGCCTCGACCTCGGCCCGGGTGGCGTCCGGGCGGCCGATCGCGATGTTCTCGGCGACCGTGCCGGAGAACAGGAACGCCTCCTGCGTCACCATCACCACCCCGCGCCGCAGATCGGCCTGGGCCAGGTCGCGCAGCTCCACGCCGTCGAGCAGCACCCGGCCGCTCGTCGGGTCGTAGAACCGCGCCAGCAGCTTGGCCAGCGTCGACTTGCCCGCGCCGGTCGCCCCGACCACCGCCACCGTCTGCCCCGGGGGCACCCGCAGACCGAAGGTGGGCAGCACCTCGCCGCCGGTCCGGTACGCGAAGCGCACCTCGTCGAAGACCACCTCGCGGCCCGGCAGGTCGCCCGCCCGCTCCGGCAGCGGCACCGGCCGTTCCGGTTCCGGTACGGTCGGCGCCTGCGCCAGCAGCCCGGCGATCTTCTCCAGCGAGGCGGCCGCCGACTGGTAGGAGTTGAGGAACATCCCCAGCCGGTCGATCGGGTCGTACAGCCGCCGCAGATAGAGCACGAACGCGGCCAGCACACCCAGCGCCATCCCGCCGTCGGCGACCCGGTAGGCGCCCCACAGCACGATCGCGGCGATGGTGAAGTTGGCGATCAGCCGGGAGCCCACCACATAGCGGGCCATCTCCAGGATCGCGTCGCCGTTCGCCCGCTCGTGCCGGCGGTTCAGCTCGAAGAACGCCTCGTCGTTGGGCTCCTCGCGGCGGAACGCCTTCACCGGGCGGATGCCGTTCATCGTCTCGGTGAACTTCACGATCACCGCCGCGATGGCCGTCGACCGCTTCCGGTACGCCACCATCGAGCGGCGCTGGAAGATCCTGATCGCCACGTACAGCGGGCCGCAGGAGGCCAGCACCGCCAGGCCCAGCTCCCAGTCGAGGAACAGCAGCAGGACGGTGATGTAGAGCGCCGACAGGACGACGCCGATCAGCTCCTCCAGGCCCTCGCTGAGCAGCTCGCGCAGCGATTCCACATCCGAGGTCGCCCGGGAGATCAACCGCCCCGAGGTGTACCGCTCGTGGAAGTCCAGGCTCAGCGACTGGGCGTGCCGGAAGATCCGGCCGCGCAGATCGATCAGCACGTCCTGGCTGATCCAGGCCGCGACCCGGATGAAGGCGCGCTGCAGGATGCCGGCGGCCAGCCCGCAACCCAGATATCCGCAGGCGACCGCGATCAGCGCCCCGTGCCGTCCGTCGCGCACCTGCGGGATCGCCCGGTCGATGGCGTACGCGACCAGCAGCGGGCCCGCCTGCACCGCCGCCTGCTGGACCAGCAGCAGGATGGTGGCCAGCCACACCCGGCGGGTGTGCGGGCGCACCAGCGACCGCAACAGGGTGAGCTGGGCGTTCTTCGGGGCGGGCAGCACGTCCTGGGCGAAGGGGTCGGTCGCCGGGGCGCCGGGCACGGTGGCGGGCACGGCGGCCGCCTCCGCCTCTTCGCCCGCGGCGTCCCGCGTCGCTGCCTGGTCCGTCGCGGACGTCATCGGGCGTCGCTCCCTTCGGCGAGGTCGAGTGCGCTGTCGTCGAGTGCGGCGCTCAGGCCGATCCCCGGCGGGGGCGCGGACCCGGCCCGCAGGGCGTCGTCCTCGTCACCGCCCGACATCAGATGGCGGTATTCGGCGCTGCCGCGCAGCAGTTCCGCGTGGGTGCCGACCGCGGAGATCCGGCCGTCGGCGAGGAGCGCCACCCGGTCGGCGAGCATGACGGTCGAGGGGCGGTGCGCCACCACCAGTGCGGTGGTCTCCGCGAGCACCTCGCGCAGCGCGCCCTCCACCAGCGCCTCGGTGTGCACGTCCAGCGCCGACAGCGGGTCGTCCAGCACCAGGAACTGCGGGCGGCCGACCACCGCGCGGGCCAGTGCCAGGCGCTGCCGCTGCCCGCCGGACAGGCTCAGGCCCTGCTCGCCGACCTCGGTGTCCATGCCCCGCGGCAGCCCGGCGACGAAGTCGCACTGCGCGATGGCGAGCGCCCGCTCCACCTCCGCCTCGGAGGCGCCGTCCGGGCCCGCGCCCATCGCCACGTTCTCCCGCACGGTGGCCGAGAACAGCGTCGGCTCCTCGAAGGCCACCGCGAGCAGCTCGCGCAGCCGGCGTACCGGCAGCTCCGCGATGTCCGCGCCGTCCAGGGTGATCCGGCCGCCGGTGGCGTCGTGCAGCCGGGGCAGCAGCGCGGTGAGCGTCGTCTTGCCGCAGCCGGTCGCGCCGACCAGGGCCATCGTCTCGCCGGGCTGGATGTGCAGGTCGACGCCGCACAGCAGATCCGGGGTGCCCTCGGGCGCGTCGGGGTAGCGGAAGCGGACACCGTCCATCCGCAGGCCGTCGGTGCGCGGCGTCGGCACGCTGCCGCCGGTGTCGGACTCCACGGCGTCCATCGCCTCGAAGTACCGGTCGGCCGCGGTCGCCGACTCGTTGCTCATCGCGAGCAGGAAGCCGATCGACTCCACCGGCCAGCGCAGCGCCAGCGCCGTGGTCAGGAAGGCGACCAGGGTGCCGGACGACAGCCTGTCGTCGGAGACCTGCAGCACGCCGACCACCAGCGCCGCGCCGATCGCCAGCTCGGGCAGCGTCATGATGACGGCCCAGATGTCGGACAGCAGCCGGGCCTTGCGCAGTTCGGTCAGCCGCAGTTCGTGCGCCTTGGCGTGGAAGGCGCGGGCCTGGCTGCGGTGCCTGCCGAACGCCTTGATGATCCGGATGCCCAGCACGGACTCCTCGACCACGGTGGCCAGATCGCCCGCCTGGTCCTGCGCGGCGCGCGCCTGCAGGGCGTACCGCGACTCGAAGTAGGAGCAGACGATCACCAGCGGGACGACCGGGCCGAGCAGCACCAGGCCGAGCAGCCAGCTCTGGCCGAAGAGGATCGTGAAGCCGATCAGGATCGTGGCGCCGTTCACCACCAGGAAGACCAGCGGGAAGGCCAGGAACATCCGCAGGATCTGCAGGTCCATGGTGGCCCTGGACAGCAGTTGGCCGGAGGCCCAGCGGTCGTGGAAGTCGACCGGCAGCCGCTGCAGGTGCCGGTAGAGGTCGGCGCGCATCGCCGCCTCGACCCCGGCCAGGGGCCTTGCCACCAGCCAGCGGCGGACGCCGAACAGCCCGGCCTCCAGCAGGCCGAGCAGCAGCACCAGCCCGCCGCCCAGCCACACCCCCGACGGGTCGTGGTCGGTGACCGGCCCGTCGACCATCCACTTCAGCACCAGCGGGATCAGCAGCGCCATGCAGGACGCCACCACGGCCACCACCGCCGACAGCCCCAGCCGCGTCCGCACAGGGCGCACATACGGCCAGAGCCGCAACAGCGAGCGGATCACCGATCTCGAACGGACAGCGGGCGCGGGGTCAGGGGTCGTGGCAGGCATCACTCCTGACACTACGGGCGGGTACTGACAGCCCTCATCCGGTTTTTCGGCCGACCCGGGGGATCACGCGGTCGGGGCGCGTCGGAGGTCGCGGACGGCGGGGACGGCCAGCAGCGCGACGCAGACCAGCAGGGCGACCACCGCGCCCGCCTGGAGCACATGGCGGGCGCCGAACGCGGCGGAGGCGGGGCCCGCCAGCGCCTGGCCGACCGGCAGCATGGCGAGCGACCCGGCCACCTCGTAGGCGTGGATACGGTTGAGGATGTCGCCGGGCACCTGGGTCTGCACGGTGGTGGCCCAGTTCACGCTCCACACCGCCCAGCCCGTACCGGCGAGGAAGACGCAGCCGACCACCACGGGCACCGGCAGGTCCAGGCCCACCGAGCCGGGCATCAGGACGGCGGCGAACAGCGCCAGTGCCCCCGCGCGCAGCGGATGCCGGGCCCGCACCCGGATGGCGAACAGCGCGCCCACCGCGGTGCCGCCGCCGAGGGCGGAGTTCACCAGGCCGTAGGCGCCCGCGCCGTGTTCGGGGATGATCTGGCCGGCGGCCAGCGGGACGTAGGGGCCGATGACGAAGACCATGTAGCCCATCCAGATCACGATCACCCCCCACATCCAGGTCCTGGCCCGGAACTCCCGCCAGCCCTCGGCGAGGTCGGAGCGGAAGGTGCTCGGCCCGCCGCGGGTGGCGGCCGGGCGCGGCGGGAGCGGGGCCAGCCGCAGCAGGATCAGGCTGACCGCGCTGACCAGGTACGTGGAGGCGTGGACGGCGAAGACGGCGCCGGGGGAGACGAACCCGATCAGGACGCCCGCCAGCGCGGGACCCGCCAGGCCCGCCACCGACTCCGCGGTACGGGTCACACCGTTGGCGCCCTGCACGTCGGTGGCGACCCGCACCACCGTGCTCGCCACCCCGGGCTGGAACATCGCCGCGCAGGTGCCGTTGACCACCGCGATGACCACGATCTCCCACAGCCGCACCTGGTGGGTCAGGAAGAGCACCGCGGCCGTCGACTGGGTGCCCACCCGTGCCAGGTCCGCGCCGATCATCATGGCGCGGGCGTTGAAGCGGTCGGCGAACACCCCGCCGAAGATCACCAGTCCGGCGAAGCAGGCGGTGGAGGCGGCCATCACCAGGCCGATGTCACCGGCGGAGTAGCCGTACGACAGCAGGCCCGCGGAGAGGGCGACCGGCAGCATGGTGTCGCCGAGGGTGGCGACCGAGCGGGCGGTGAAGTAGAGCCGGAAGTTCCGCGACCACAGCCGGTCCCCCGGGAGCTCGGCGGTGTCCTTGCCCCCGGTGCCGGGCCCGGCGGTCGCGGTCGGGTCCTGGCACGGCGAGGAAGAGGTCACCGTGCCATATTGGACTGGACCACTTGGCGGCGTCCAGGCGATATCGGCGGGATCACCTCACACCGTGGACCACCTCTCGCCGTGGCCCACCTCACGCCGTCGACCACCTCACCGAAGGCACCTCACCTCGCCCGGTACATCCGCACCGACCGCGCCGCCACCGGCACTTCCTCGCGGGGGGCCGCCGCGGTGCCCGGGGCCCGCGACTGGTCCTCCAGGCAGGTGTCCAGCAGCAGTTCGTACGACGAGGCCCAGGGGGCGCCGGGCAGGGTGAAGGCGACCGGCCGGGAGCCCGCGTGCACGATCACCAGGAAGCTGTCGTCGACCAGCGGCCTGCCCCGCGCGTCGCGCTGCAGGATGTCCCGGCCCGACAGGTACATCCCCAGCGTCGCCGAGGACGCGAACCAGTCCTCGTCGCGCATCTCCTCGCCGTCGGCGCCGAACCACGCCAGGTCGCGCAGCCCCTCGGGGGTGTGCGCGAGCCCGGAGAAGAAGCCACCGCGGCGCAGCACCGGGTGCGTCCTGCGCAGCGCGATCAGCCGCGACACCAGCTCCGCCATCGCGCGCCAGTCCGGGTCGTCGAGCAGTGACCAGTCGACCCAGCTCACCGGGTTGTCCTGGCAGTACGCGTTGTTGTTGCCGCCCTGCGTGCGGCCCATCTCGTCGCCCGCCACCAGCATCGGCACTCCGGTGGACAGCAGCAGTGTGGCCAGCAGGTTGCGCTGCTGGCGCAGCCGCAGCGCCCGGACCGCCGGGTCGTCGGTGCCGCCCTCGGCGCCGCAGTTCCACGAGCGGTTGTCGTCGGTGCCGTCCCTGCCGTCCTCGCCGTTCGCGTCGTTGTGCTTGCGCTCGTGGCTGACCAGGTCGCGCAGGGTGAAACCGTCGTGCGCGGTGACGAAGTTGACCGAGGCGTACGGGCGGCGGCCGCCCCAGTCGTAGAGGTCGCTGGAGCCGGACAGCCGGTAGCCGAGATCGCGGACGTCCCCCGTCGCGCCCCGCCAGAAGTCCCGTACGGTGTCGCGGAACCGGTCGTTCCACTCGGTCCACAGCGGGGGGAACGCCCCGACCTGGTAGCCGCCGGAGCCCACGTCCCACGGTTCGGCGATCAGCTTCACCCGGCGCAGCACGGGGTCCTGGGCGATCACCGCCAGGAACGGCGAGAGCATGTCCACGTCGTGCATCGAGCGGGCGAGCGCCGCCGCCAGATCGAACCGGAAGCCGTCCACGCCCATCTCGGTGACCCAGTACCGCAGCGAGTCGGTGATCAGCCGCAGCACATGGGGCTGGACGACGCTGAGCGTGTTGCCGCAGCCGGTGTAGTCGGCGTAGCGCCGGGCGTCGGGCTGGAGCCGGTAGTAGCCGCGGTTGTCGATACCGCGCAGCGACAGCGTCGGGCCGCCCTCGCCGCCCTCGGCGGTGTGGTTGTAGACCACGTCGAGGATCACCTCGATGCCCGCCGCGTGCAGCGCCCGCACCATCCGCTTGAACTCGCCGACCTGCCCGCCGCGGGTGCCGCTCGCGCTGTACCCGGCGTGCGGGGCGAAGTAGCCGATCGAGTTGTAGCCCCAGTAGTTGCGCAGACCCCGCCGCTCCAGGTGCTCCTCGTGCGCGAACTGGTGCACCGGCAGCAGCTCGACGGCGGTGACGCCCAGCCGGGTCAGATGGGCCAGCGCCGCGGGATGCGCCAACCCGGCGTAGGTGCCCCGCAGTTCGGGCGGGACGTCCGGGTGGGTGCGGGTGAAGCCGCGCACGTGCAGCTCGTAGATGACCGAGTCCGACCACGGCGTCTTGGGCCGGTGGTCGTCCTCCCAGTCGTCGTCGTCATCGACCACGACGCCCTTGGGCACGTACGGGGCGGAGTCGCGGTTGTCCCGTACGGTGTCCGCGACATGCGGCTCCGGCCAGTCCCTGACGTGCCCGTAGACCTCGGGCACCAGCACGAAATCGCCGTCCACCGCCCGCGCGTAGGGGTCGAGCAGCAGCTTCGCCGGGTTCCAGCGGGCCCCGGTCCACGGGTCCCAGCGGCCGCCGACCCGGTAGCCGTACCGCTGCCCCGGCAGCACACCGGGGACGAAGCCGTGCCAGATCTCGTGCGTCAGCTCGGTCAGCGGCGCGCGGGTCTCGGTGCCGTCCGGGGCGAACAGGCACAGCTCCACCGACTCCGCGCCGCCCGCCCACAGCGCGAAGTTGGTGCCGGTGCGGCCGTCGGGCCCGGTACGGAAGCGGGCGCCCAGCGGCTGCGGCGAGCCCGGCCACACCGTGGTGCCGCGCGGCGCGGCCCGGCGCGCGACGAGGCCCTCCAGGGGTTCGGGCGCGGTCCGCGGCGGCGGGGGCGCGGTCACCACCGCCTGCTCGGGGCCGGGCGGCGGGAACGCCTCGGGGCGCCCGGAGGCGCCGTGTTCGCGTGTCTCTGACACGTGTCTGCCTCCCGCGGCTCGGCGGCGGGACCGGACCCGCGCCCGGCGTCCCGGCCCGGCGCGCGTCGTGTCCCTGCACCATTCCTTCCCACCTGGGGGTACGGAGTCACACGGTTGATCGGTCCGGACTCGTCCCAAGTGCGCGTTTCCCCGGTGGTGGTGGCGTCGTTGACGGTGCGTGACGAGAGGGCTGAGGTGCGCGATGCGCGCGGGCGTGGGTGCGGTGCTGGGCGCGATGCTGATCGCCGGGTGCGGAGCCGGTGGTCCCGGCCGCGGCGGCGGGGGCGTTCATGACGCGAAGCCGCCGCTCAACGCCGCGCAGTCGCAGGCCGTGATCGCGGTCGCGCCCGGCGACGGCGCCAAGGACGTACCGACCGGCGGCGCCCTCGCCGTCACCGTCGGCAGCGGCACGCTCACCGAGGTCGTCGCGAAGAGCGCGGACGGCGTCCCGGTGCCCGGCGCGGTCTCGGCCGACGCCCGCAGCTGGCACCCCAGCGGGTCGCTGGCGCTCGGCACCCAGTACACGGTGGACGCCTACGCGGTGGACGCGCTGGGACGCCCCGCCGCCAAGCACGCGGTCTTCACCACGCTCGTGCCCGCGCACGCCCTCATCGGCTTCTTCAGCCCGGAGAACGGCAGCACCGTCGGCACCGCCATGATCATCTCGCTGCGGTTCAGCCACCCGGTGGCCGCGCGGGCCGCCGTCGAACGCGGCGTCACCGTCACCGCGGACCCGGCGGTGCCGGTGGTCGGCCACTGGTTCGGCGACCAGCGGCTCGACCTGCGGCCGCGGTTGTTCTGGGCGCCGGGCACCCAGGTCACCCTGCGGCTGCGGCTGCGCGGCGTCGAGGGCTCTCCCGGCATCCGCGGCACCCAGTGGAAGGACGTGCACTTCTCGATCGGCCGTGACCAGCGCTCCACCGTCGACGCGGCCGCGCACACCATGACCGTCCGCCGCGACGGCGACGTCCTGCGGGTGCTGCCGGTCTCCACCGGCGTCCCCGGACACGCCACGTACAACGGCATCATGGTGATCGCCGAGAAGTTCACGCTGACCCGGATGAACAGTCATACGGTCGGATTCGGTGCGGAGTACGACATCCCCGACGTCCCGCACGCCATGCGGCTGACCCGCTCCGGCACCTTCGTGCACGGCAACTACTGGTCCTCGCCCGACGTCTTCGGCAGGACCGACGTCAGCCACGGCTGCATCGGGCTGCGCGACACCAAGGGCGGTGGCGCGGCCACCCCGGCGGGCTGGTTCTTCGCGCACTCCCTGGTCGGCGACCCGATCCGGGTCATCGGCTCGCACGAGCGCACCGTCGCCGCGGACAACGGCATGAGCGGCTGGAACCTCTCCTGGGACGACTGGACGGCCGGTTCGAGCCTGTGAGTCCCGCGGGTCGCGGAACGGTATCGGGCGCTGATCCGTCTCCTCCACAGACGAACAGACATCCGTACGTCCCGAACGGCCAACGGCGCGCTCTCGAAACCGAGTTCAGATCAGGGCACACCCCCGGCCGGGAGGGAGAGAAAGGAGTGACCATGTCGTGCGAGAACCCGGAGTGCCGGCGCGGTGGCTGCACCACCGACCCGCGTCCGACGCCGGCCGGTGGCAAGACCCGTCAGCACTGAACCCGCCCGGCTGCGGCCGCGGCATTCGGGCCCGGACCCCGCCCACGACCCGTCCCCTTGAACCACCCGCCGCTCGCGCCCCGGCTGCCCGCGCTCTCCCGCGTGGCAGCCGGGGCTTTCGGCGTCTCCGGGCCCGGCCCCCGTCGATCGCCGGGTCACGGCGGGTGCACCGCGGGCTCACGGCGGGTACACAGTCATCTGGGACGGAACAGTGACAATCCCGGACCCCTGAGCCCGTGATTCGTGTGATTGTCTTGCGCTGCAGGGGGGAGTTCAGGGTGGTAGGGGAGTAGAGAAGTTGAAGCCGATACTCGCGGCGACGGGTGTCAGAAGGAACGTCACGGCGCTGGCGCTCGGTGCGCTGCTGCTGCTGGTGACCGCGTGCGGCGGCGGGGGCAAGGGCGGAAGCAGTGACGCCAAGGGCGGCCCCAGCGGTTCGGCGGGTACGTCGGACACCGTCGCCTCGACCGCGGTCGTGACGATCCTGCCCGCGGACGGCGCGAGCGACGTGGCGACCACCGGCACCCTGCGGGTCGCCGCACAGGGCGGCAAGCTGTCGTCGGTCGTCGTCAAGGACGACAAGGGCACCGCGGTGCCGGGCGCGATCACCGCGGACGGCAGCGGCTGGACGCCCACCGGCCACCTCGACACCGCCACCCAGTACACGGTGGACGCCGTCGCCAAGGACTCCGCGGGCCACGACTCCGACAAGCACTCCAGCTTCACCACGGTCACCCCCAAGGACACCTTCGTCGGCTTCTTCACTCCCGAGGACGGCTCGACCGTCGGCGTCGGCATGGAGGTCTACCTCGACTTCAACCGGCCGATCAGGAACAAGAAGGCCGTCGAGGACGGCGTCCAGGTCACCGCATCCCCGTCGGTCCCGGTGGCCGCCCACTGGTACGGCGACCAGCGGCTGTACATCCGCCCGCAGTCGTACTGGGCGGCCGGTACCAAGGTCACGCTGAACCTCAACCTCAACGGTGTCGAGGCCGCCCCCGGCGTCTACGGCAAGCAGCACAAGACCGTGCGCTTCACCGTCGGGCGCAGCCAGGTGAGCGTCGTGGACGCCGCGAAGCACTCGATGACGGTCTACCGCGACGGCAAGCCGATCCGCACCATCCCGATCTCCTCCGGGGCGCCGGACCACACCACGTACAACGGCAAGATGGTGATCTCCGAGAAGTTCCTCAGCACCCGGATGAACGGCGACACCGTCGGCTTCGGCGGCGAGTACGACATCAAGGACGTGCCGCACGCGATGCGGCTGACCGAGTCCGGCACCTTCATCCACGGCAACTACTGGGCCGACACGTCGGTGTTCGGCAGCAGCAACACCAGCCACGGCTGCGTCGGCCTGCACGACGTCCGCGGCGCGGGCGACCCGACCACCCCGGCCGCCTGGTTCTACAACAACTCCCTGATCGGCGACGTCGTCCAGGTGATCAACTCCCACGACAAAACGGTCCAGTGGTACAACGGCCTCAACGGCTGGAACCTCCCCTGGAGCGAGTGGACTGCCTGATTGTGTTCGCTCGCCTCCGGGCGCTTAGACCCGGTGTCGACGGTCCTCTTCGACGGTCGCTCTCCCCCAGACTCCGTCCGGGGGTGCCCCCACTCGCTCCCTGCTCATCGTCGCTTTCGACACCGGCGCGCCCTTTGGCTCGCTCACGGCTGGGCGGGGCTGAAGGAGCCGCACGGCCCGCCCCCTTCTCGCGGGGGCGGCCCGTGCGTCGTACGCTCCGGGGATGACTGTGACCCTCGAAGTCGACAATGGCGTCGGTACCCTCCGGCTGGACCGGCCGCCGATGAACGCGCTGGACAGCGCCACGCAGGATCTGCTCAAGGAGGCGGCGGAGGAGGCGTCCGGCCGCCAGGACGTGCGGGCCGTGGTGGTGTGGGGCGGCGAGAAGGTGTTCGCGGCGGGCGCGGACATCAAGGAGATGCAGGCCATGTCGTACGAGGACATGGTGGACCGGTCGCGCGGGCTGCAGGACGCCTTCACGGCCGTGGCGCGGATCCCCAAGCCGGTAGTGGCGGCGGTCACCGGGTACGCCCTCGGCGGCGGCTGCGAACTCGCGATGTGTGCGGACATCCGGATCGCGGCCGACAACGCCAAGCTGGGCCAGCCGGAGATCCTGCTCGGGCTGATCCCCGGCGCCGGCGGCACCCAGCGGCTGGCCCGGCTGGTCGGCCCCGCCAAGGCCAAGGACCTGATCTTCACCGGGCGGATGGTGACGGCCGAGGAGGCGCTCGCGATCGGCCTGGTCGACCAGGTGGCACCGGCCGCCGAGGTCTACGGGCGGGCCCGGGAGTGGGCCGAGCGGCTGGCCCGCGGACCCGCGTACGCGCTGCGGGCGGCGAAGGAGGCGGTGGACGGCGGTCTGGAGACGGATCTGACCACCGGGCTCGCGATCGAACGCACCCTGTTCGCCGGGCTGTTCGCCACCGAGGACCGCACCACGGGCATGCGCAGCTTCGTCGAGGACGGCCCGGGGAAGGCCAAGTTCCGCTGAACCGGCTCTCGTTGGAGTGACATCGGCGGTGACGGAGGGTGGGCGGTCCGGCTTAAGGCAACCTTATGGAAACCTTAAGAAAATTCGGGCCGCCACCATCCGCTGTGATGGTTGACACCATCAACTCCGCAGGCCGGTATGGGTGTTCCGGTACGTTGCATGCCATATGCATATGCCGAAACTTCCGTATGGAACACACCGTTCCGCATTGTCAATTCTCCGGGTTACCCCCCGGAACCCGCTGTGTGACGCCATCATGAACTCATGGCGGGCCGGGCAGGATCTGAGCAGCCGCAGCGGGCGAACGCCGCCGCGGGAACAACGCCGCTCCAGCTTGAGGATGAGGCGGCCAGCGCCTTCGATCTGCTCGGCGACCCGTCCGTGAACGAGGTCCATCTGACCTCCCGCCCCGAATCCGCCTCCACCGCCCGGCGGTTATCGCTGTCGGTGGTACGAGTGTGGGCGCTGCCGCAGATCGCCGACACCGTCGAACTGCTCGTGTCGGAACTGGTCGGCAACGCCGTACGGCACACCGGCGCCCGGTCGTTCGGGCTGCGGATGCAGCGCCGCCGCGGCTGGATCAGGGTCGAGGTGCGGGACCCCTCGCGTGGGCTGCCCTGTCTGCTGCCGGTCCGCGACATGGACATCAGCGGCCGCGGCCTCTTCCTGGTCGACAAGCTCTCCGACCGCTGGGGCGTCGACCTCCAGGCGCGCGGCAAGACCACCTGGTTCGAACTGCGGGTCATCGAGCGGCAGTAGCGCGAGCCGGGCTCCGCGCCCGGCGGAAAAGTGAAGAGGCCCTCCGCGTCGTTGTGCGACTGCGTCGAGGGCCTCTTCGTACCGCCACGAGCCAAGGGGGGTGTGGCTCGTGGCGCCTGTGGAACGGCCGAGCCCGGGTCTGAGGGGGCCGTTGGAAAGACTCTGGCACGACGGGACCCGCAGGGGCAAATGGACATTCCGGTAATGAGGGATGAAAAGCCTCATCTTGTTTCGCAATCCATGGGTGATGTGCGCCACCCGCCTTTTAAACAATGGCCAAAGACTCTCATGATCTTCTAATATGTTGAGTGTTGTCATGGGGCCCCCGCGAGTGACCCCGACCCGTCCCTGAGGCGGGGGTGGGGGTAGCCCCCACCCGCAATGGGGGAGACGCCGGATGGGCCGGGCCGCCGCCGCGCGGGAGAGTCGGTGACGACACGGCGGACCGCGCCCAGCGGCCGCCCCCGGCAGAGGAGTTGACGATGGCAGCCACGAAGGCGCTCGCTTCGTTCGCGCGATTCGTGGTGTGCGGCGGCGGGGTGACCCTGCTGGCCAGCGGTGTGCTGCTGCTGATCGGCGACCGCGTCCCGCTGGCCGCCGCCAACGCCGTGGTGACCGTGGCCTCCACCGCGCTCGCCACCGAACTGCACGGCCGGTTCACCTTCGGCCGCGGCGGCGCGAGCTGGAGCGACCACTGCGCCTCCGGACTCACCGTCCTGGTCTCGTACCTGTTCACCACCGGCGCACTGCTCGGCTACCAGGCCGTCCACCCCGGGGGCAGCGCGCTGCTGGGCCAGGCGGTCTACCTCACCGCGTCCGGGCTGGCCGGCATCGGCCGCTTCCTGCTGCTGCGCCTGGTGGTCTTCGCCTCCCGCCCGGCGGCCGTCTCGCCGCGGCTGGCCCGCGAGGCGGTCACGGTCGCGGCCTGACCCCGCGGCACCCCGGGTGTGTGCGTCAGCCCCCGCTGACCGCGCGCATCGGGCGGGCCGGGGCCAGGCCCGCGCGGTGCGCGAAGGCCGCCGCCTCGCCGCGGGAGCCGACGTCGAGCTTGCCCAGGATGTTGGCGACATGGAACTTCACCGTCGACTCGCTGATGTGCAGCGCCTGCGCGATCTCCCGGTTGCGGCGGCCGAGCGCCAGTTGCTGCAGCACCTCGCGCTCCCGCGGGTGCAGCCCGTCCAGCGGCTCCGCCGGCGCGGAGGCGGCGGGGACGCCCAGCGGCAGGGTGATGGTGATGGTGCTGCCCCAGCCGGGCAGCGCGTCCAGCGCGAGCCGCCCGCCGAGCGCACCGAGCCGGTCGGTGATGCGGTGCACCGCCAACGCCTCGCCCGCCAGCCGCCCGGGGCCGTCGTCCCGTACCACCGCGCGCAGCGTGTCGTCGTCGAGCTGCCAGCTCACGTGCAGCCGCCGCAGATCGCCCTGTTCGAGCATGGCGAGCACCGCGCCGCGGACCGCGGCCCGCGCTCCGTTGGCCAGGTCGGCGGGGAGCGAGCGGCGTGAGCCCGGCGGGCGGAGATCCAGCTCGACGGGGCTGTAGCGCAGCAGCGGGCGCAGCTCGTCGGTGAGGCGGCCGAAGGCCGCGTCGGCGGGCTGCTCGCTCATCTCGCGGTCCAGATCCGCCTCCGCGCGCAGCTCCACCAGCGCGGCGACGGCCAGGTCGACCGCGCCGCGACGGGCGGTGGCGTCGTCCAGGGACGCGGCCCGCAGGGTGCCGAGGATGGCCGACAGCGAGGTGGAGTGCGCGTCGGTCAGCTCCGAGATGACCCGCGCCCTGGCTCCCGCCGCCGCCCGGGAACTGGCCGCCTGGGCGGGCTCCGCGTCGGCGGTGCGGCGGCCCATGTTGAGGGTCACCAGGTCCCACATCCGCTGCACCACGGCCAGCGTCCGCGGGTCCAGCGGCTCGTCCGAGGTGCGGACCACCACCAGCAGCGAACCGCCGCCGACGTCCATGCCCTCGGGCGCCGACGCCACCGCGAGCACCGGCCGCGGCGTGCCGCCCATCTCCGCCTCGCCCTGCCACGGGCTGCCCACCGGCACCTGGCCGGCCAGCCGCCCCAGCTCCGCGCTGGTGATCCGGTCGGCCAGCTCCTCGTCACCGACGGCCAGCCGCGGGGTGTACGAGCAGACCGCGCTCAGCCGGGCCAGCACCCGGTGCGGCACCAGGTCCGCGAGCACGCCCGACAGCCGCCCGAGGGTGTCGGGCAGCGGCGCGCCCAGCACGTGCAGGGCACGTTCGAGCGCGTCCTCCGGGCGATTCCAGCCATTCGTCAGCATGCTGTCCACGGTACGGCGATCACGGCCGGCGCGGACTGTACTTTCGGCCAGGCACAACCGTCCGAAGGGCGGGCCGGATCGTCGCGCTCACCTGTCCATGCTGGAACACGTCACCACCGAGGGGTCAACACCCCGACCGCACCCAAGGATTGTGAACACCATGACGAAGTCCGTTGTCTTCACCGAGTACGGTTCCGCCGACGTCCTGCAGGTCACCGAGACCGAGGTGCCCGAGCCCGGCCCCGGCCAGGTGCGGATCGCCGTGCGGGTGGCGGGCCTGAACCCGCTCGACACCAAGATCCGTGCCGGTTATCTCCAGCAGGTCTTCCCCGTCACCTTCCCGAAGGTCCCCGGCGTCGAGGCGGCGGGGGTCGTCGAGGCCGTGGGCGAGGGCGTCACCGACTTCGCCGTGGGCGACGAGGTCTTCGGCCCGACCGTGACCGGCTCCTACGCCGGACAGGCGCTCGCCGCGGCGGCCACGCTGGGCCGCAAGCCCGCCTCGCTCGGCTGGGAGCAGGCCGCCGCGCTGCCGGTGGCCGCGGAGACCACCTACCGCGCGCTGGAGCTGCTGGACCTGAAGCCCGGTGAGACCCTGCTGGTGCACGGCGCCGCGGGCGGCGTCGGCACGGTCGCCGTGCAGTTCGCCGTGGCGCGCGGTGTGCGGGTGGTCGGCACCGCGAGCGAGGGCAACCACGCCCACCTGCGGGCGCTCGGCGCGATCCCGGTGCTGTACGGGGACGGGCTGGTCGAGCGGGTGCGGGCCGCGGCCCCCGACGGCATCGACGCCGCCCTCGACGCGGCCGGGCGCGGCGACGTGATCCCGGACTCGATCGAGCTGACCGGCGGCACCGCGCGCGTGGTGACCATCGCCGACGCGATGGGCGCGGGCAGGCACGGCGTCCGCTTCACCTCCGGCGGCGCGGACGAGTACCGCGGCGGTCCCGCCTTCGAGGAGGCGCTCGCCCTCCTCGGCGAGGGCAAGCTGGAGCTGCCGATCCACGCGTCCTTCCCGCTGGAGCAGGCCGCCGACGCCCAGCGCGCCAGCGAGGCGGGCCACCTCACCGGCAAGATCGTGATCGCGGTCTGAGCACCGCGGTCGGGTGCCCGCGGTGTGACCACCCCCTTGAGTTAGGGTAGCCTTACCTAACTCAAGGGGGGTGGTCGCGGTGGGCGGCGAGGTGTACCGGGACGCCTGGGGGATACCGCATCTGCGCGCCGGAAACGCCGCGGAACTCGCCCACCTCCAGGGCCGTAACGCCGCCGCCGACCGGGCCTGGCAGATCGAGGTCGAGCGACACCGGGCGCAGGGCACCACCGCCGCCTTCCTCGGCCCCGACGCCGTGGACTGGGACCGCTTCGCCCGCAGGGCGCTCCTCGACGACACCGCCAGGCGCTGCCACCGCGCCCTCGACCCGGCCACCGCCGCCTGGGTCGGCGCCTATGCCGACGGGGTCAACGCCGGACTCGCCGAAGGGGCCGCCCGCGCACCGGAGTTCGCCGCCGCGGGACTCCGCCCCGGCCGCTGGCACCCCTGGACGCCGCTGGCGCTCTGGCTCTCCGCCCACATCCTCTTCGCGGGCTTCCCCGCCAAGCTCTGGCGCGACGCGGTCGCCCGGCGGCTCGGCGCCGACGCCGTACCGCACTTCGCCACCGACGGCCCCGGCACCGCGGGCAGCAACGGCTGGCTGGTCACCGGCGACCGTACGGCCGGCGGCGGGGCGCTGCTCGCCGGGGACCCGCACCGGTTCATCGAGGAACCCGGCGTCTACCAGCAGATCCATCTGGCCTGCCCGGAGTTCGACGTCGTCGGCCTGGCCGTCCCCGGTGTCCCCGGCATCGCGCACTTCGGCCACACCGGAGGCGTCGCCTGGTCGATCACCCACGCCATGGCCGACTACCAGGACCTCTACCGCGAACGCCTGCGCCGCCGCGACCACGGCGGCGAGCCGGTGGTCGAGGCACTCGGCCCCGACGGCTGGCGGCCGGTGGAGCTGTCCCGCACCGAGACCATCGAGGTCGCGGGCGCCGCCCCGGTCAGCTGCGAGGTGATCGAGACCGCCCGCGGCCCGGTCGTGATCGGCGGGGTGAACGATTCCGGGCTGCACGCCGCAGGGCTGGACGCCGCACGGCTGCACGCCGCGGGACTGGAGGGCGCCTGGCTGGACGCCGCGCTACCGCAAGCCGCGGGACCGGAGGGCGCCCGGCGGGAAGGCGCGCGGCTGCACGCCGCGGGGCAGAGCAACGCCTGGCTGGACGATCCGGGGCTGTTCGGCCCGAGACCGGACGGTCCGGGGCAGGGCAACGCCTGGCCGGACGGCCCGGAACCGGACGGTCCGGGGACGGTCGGCACCGCGACCGCCGTCAGTCTGCGCTGCCCGGCGCGGGTGAGCGGCGCGCTCGGGTTCGCCGCCCTCCCCGCGCTGCTGCGGGCGACCACCGTCGCGGACGTCGACCGGGCCATGGACCGCTGGGTGGAGCCGGTCAACGTGGTCCAGGCCGCTGACACCCGCGGTGGCGTCCTGCACCGCGTCGCGGGCCTGGTCCCGGTCCGCCACCGCGACAACGGGCTGCGGGTGGTCCCGGCCTGGGAACCCGGGCACGCCTGGCGCGGCTGGCACACCCCGCTGCCGCGCGCCGCCGTCACCGACGGGCTCGCGGTGATGGCCAACGAGCGAGGGTTCGCCGCACCGCTCGGCGTGGAGTTCGCCGCACCCCACCGGGCCCGCCGCATCCGGCGGTTGCTGGCCGGGTCGGCCACCTGGACCGCGAAGGACATGGCGGCGGTCCACACCGACACCCGGCTCGACTCCGCGGCGACGCTGCTCGACCTGGTCGCCGCGCTGCCCGGACCGCTCAGCGACGACGCCGCCCGGCTGCGGGAGCGGCTGCTGCGCTGGGACCGCCGGATGGCCGCCGACAGCGCGGACGCCGCCGCCTACGCCACGCTGCGCGCCGAGGTCGTACGAGCCGTGGCCGCCCGCCCCGAACTCACCGCCCTGGCAACCGGCATGGACCGGCCGGGCGGCGACGGGGCGGTGTGTCCCGACCTCTTCCTGCCCTGGTTGGCCCTGCTGCCGCGGGTCGCCTTCGCGCTGGAGTCCCTGCTGACCGGCGGCCCGCTGCCCGCCGCCGCCCTGCCCGGGCTGGTCGCCGCGGCGCTGGAGAAGGTCGCGCCGGACTGCCGCGAGCAGGCGCCGTGGGGCGAGTTGCACCGGCTGGCACCCTGGCGGGCGCTCCCCCCGGACGGTCCCGCGGCCGAACCCGGCCTGGCCGGCGACCACGACTGCGTGCTGTCCACCAGCAGCGTCCCCGGCGTCACCCACCACAGCCCGCGCGGACCCGCCGCCCGCTACGTCTGGGATTTGGCCGACCGCGCGGAGAGCCGCTGGATCGTGCCGTTCGGCGCGAGCGGTGTGCCCGGCACGCCCCACCACCGCGACCAGCTGCCGCTGTGGCTGCGCGGCGACCTCGTCCCCGTCGTCACCGACTGGGCCCTTCTCCGGCAGGAGCACCATGACCAGTGACCCCCGCGCCCGCCGCGCCCCCGTGTACGTACGGCAGGTCGACGGCTTCGGCACCGTACACCTCGCCCCCGTCGACCCCGACCGGGACAGCGCGCTCATCCACGCCTGGGTCACCCAGGAGCGGGCCGTGTTCTGGGGGATGGGCGGCGCCGACCGGGCGCGCGTCCACGAGATCTACTCCTCCCTCGACGCGCTCAGCACCCACCACGCCTATCTGGCGTACCGCGACGACGCCCCCGCCGCGCTCTTCCAGACCTATCTGCCGCAGGCCGACCCGATCGGCGAGTGCTACGCGGCGCGTCCCGGCGACGTCGGCGTCCATCTGCTGATCGGCCCGGCGGCGGGGGAGCGCGAACCCGGCTTCACCGCCGCCCTGCTGTCGGTCTTCCTGGCCTTCGTCCTGTCGGACCCGGACTGCCGCCGGATCGTCGTCGAACCCGACGCCCGCAACGCCCGCGCCGTCGACCGCCTGGTCAGGACCGGCTTCACCCTCGGGCCGCAGGCCGAAGTGCCCGGCAAGTGCGCCCAGTTCGCCTTCCTCGAAGCGCCGGACCGCGCCCCGCGCTGAGCGGGCGAGCGGGCGAGCGGGCGAGCGGGCGGAAAACGCCGAGGCGGGCCGGACACCAGGTCCGGCCCGCCCTCCCCGTCACAGCGGTCGTACGGTCGGCCGACCCCGGACGCGGTCGGGACGGGGTCGGCCGACGTGAGGGTGCGGTCAGCTGCCGAGCACCTGGAACTCGTACAGCGAGTAGCCGTACGGCGTGCCGCGCTGGGTGCCGTACATCCGCACATAGCGGCCCGACCCGCTGACATTGAGGGTCTGGTTGCCCCCGGTGCCGGTGGTCGTGGAGTAGACCGTCGTCCAGTTGGTGCCGTCGTTGGACGTCTGGATCTGGAACGCCTTGGCGTAGGCGGCCTCCCAGTTCAGCTTCACCTGGCTGATGCTGTGCGTGGCGCCGAGGTCGACCCGGAGCCACTGCGGGTCGGCGAAGGCGCTGGACCAGCGGGTGCCGGTGTTGCCGTCGACCGCGGCCGAGGCGGGGAAGCTCGCGTTCTCGGTGGACGACGACGTCGCCGGGTGGCCCTGGGAGAGCAGCGTCGCGCCGCCACTGCCGCCGGGGGTCTTGTTGTAGACGGCCACGTAGTCGATGTTCATCTGGCCGCCGGAGACGGTCGCCGCGTTGGGGCCGCCGCCGAACGCGTCGGGGAAGCCGCCGCCCATCGCCAGGTCGTAGATGATGAAGAACGGGTGGTCGACCGCGTTGGCCCAGGTGGTGGCGTCGACCTGGTTGGCGTTGACGGTGAAGTAGTTGTTGCCGTCCAGGTACCAGCGGATCTGCTCGGGCGAGACCGAGCGGTCGATCTGCACCGCGTAGGTGTGGTACGCCGACTGGCAGCCGGAGCAGGCACGTTCACCGCTGCCGATACCGGTGGACTCGTTGCACGGCCCGCCCGGGTTCACCCCGCAGTGCAGGGTGCCGAAGACGGAGCTGCGGCTGTTGATGTCCTCCAGGATGTCGACCTCGCCGGAGCCCGGCCAGGAGACCCCGGCGCGCAGCGGCGAGCCGAGCATCCAGAACGCGGGCCAGTACCCGGCGCCGTTGGCCGTGGTGAGGTTCGGCTGCTGGATCGACGACTGCATCATCACGACGCCGCCGGGAGGCGCCCCGAAGGTCGCCGCCTGGGTCTCGATCCGGCCCGAGGTCCAGCCGGAGCGCGGGTCGGTGCCCGAGTGCAGTGCCTTCAGCACCAGATGGCCGTTGCCGTCCTGGTAGACGTTGGAGGTGCTGTTGGTCATCGTCTCGATCTCACCGGTGCCGAAGCTGCTGCCCGGCCCGGTGTCGTACTTCCAGTTGCCGCCGTCGACCCCGGTGCCCGAGGCGCCGTTGAAGTCGTCGCTCCAGGTGGTGGTGAAGCCGGAGGGCGGTCCGGGGACGGCGCCCGGCGCGGCGGCCGCCGCGGGGTGGACGCCCGCCGCCGGGACGGCCGCGCCGCCGGGCGAGGCCGCGACGGTGAGGCCCGTGACGCTCAACGCGCCGACGGCCAGCGCCGCGAGGGTGAGGCGGACCCGGGAACGGCGACCGCGGTGCCGTCCGGGGGAGGGGCTCCCGGCGGCGGTTTGTTCCTGACCTGATGCGTGTCCGGTGGACATGCGGGGTACTCCTGTCTGACCGGGTGGGGGACCGTGCAGGTGGGCGCTGTGAGAGCGCTCTCTCAGTCAGGATGATGTCTATAACCCTTGAATGCTCGCGTCAAGAATTCGTTCAACACCCGCACGTCAGAAGGCGACGGGCGGACCGGGAAACCCCGGTCCGCCCGCCTGGCGCCTCAACTGCCGTACGTCACGGCTTGAACCGCACCACCTGCGGGTCGTGGTCGCTCGTCTGGTTGGCGAACTCCGAGTTGATGTGCACCACGTCGTACTCGACGTGCCGCAGGTTCGGGCTCACCAGGATGTGGTCGAGCACCTGCGAGTTGCCCTCGTAGACGTAGGAGTAACGCTCCTGCTTGGGCAGCGTGTTCACCAGGTCGGTGAGGACCGAGCCGTTGCCGGTCAGGCTCTGCACCGCGGGCGAGAACTGGTAGTCGTTCAGGTCGCCCAGGACGACGACGCGCGCGTTGTGGTCCGCGCTCTCCAGCCGCTGGAGGAAGTCGTGCTCGGCGATGGCCTGCTTCACCCGCTGCACCTCGGAGCTGCGCACCGGCGGCTGGAAGCGGCTGTCGATGCCCTGGTCGCCGCCCTTGCTGTCGAAGTGGTTGGCGATCACGAAGAGCTTCTTGCCGCGGAAGGTGAACTCACCGGCCAGCGGCTTGCGGCTGTCGTTCCACGCCTCGTTGCCCGGGTCGATCCGGCCGGGCGAGGCGGTCAGCGCGGTGCTGTCGCCGGTGCCGGTGATGCCGACCGCGGTGGTGGAGTCGCCGCCGGGGCGGTCGGTGAAGCTCACCCGCAGCGGGTTGTAGAGGAACGCCTGGCGGATGTTGCCGCCGGGCTGGCCGCCGTCCTTGTCGTTGACCGGGTCGATCTCACGCCAGGAGTACTGCGGGCCGCCCGCCGCCACGATGGCGTCGGTGAGCTTCTTCAGCGTCTGGTCCGCGGCGACCGTGCCGTCGTCGGTGGCGCCGCTGTTGTCCTGGATCTCCTCCAGCGCCACCACGTCGGGCGAGCGCAGGTTGGTGACCAGGCCGGTGGCCAGCCGGGCGAACTTCGCCGGGTCGTTGTCCGGCGCCAGGTTCTCCACGTTGTACGTCGCCAGCGTCGCCTGGTCGGAAGCGGCCCGGTCGGTGACCTCGGGCTGGATGCCGCCGCTGCTGACGGTGCCGAGCGTGTTCGCCACCACCGTGTACGTACCGGCGAACTGGTTGTAGTCCAGCGGCCCGGTGGTGTCGCCGGTGAGGGTGTCGCCGACGTTGGCCGTCGGGAACGCCTCGGTGGCGGTCGGGATCAGCGACTGCACCATCAGGCGGCCGGAGTTGGGCTGGTCGTAGCCGGTGTAGAGGGTGCCGCCGCGCCGGGTCGGGTTCTGGCCCGGCTTCACCGTCACCCACAGCTCGGAGTACTTGTCGGTGGCGCCGACGACGCGGGCGTCGGAGATCCGCACGTTCATGCCCTCGAGCGAGGCGTACAGGTCCAGCGCGAAGTCCGCGGGCCGCAGCGGCAGATCGGCGATGGTGCCGCCGCCGACGCTCGGCACGAAGGCGTCCGGCACGTCGCGCCGGTCGAGCACCACGGGCGCGGGCACGGCGTTGCCGGAGGAGACCTTGGTGACCGTCGGCTTGGTCAGCTCGGTGACGGACTGCTCACCGGCCGAGGAGCCGCCCGGGTAGAACTCCGAGACCGTAGCGGCCACCGAGACGCTGTCGCCCACGGCGACGGTCGGCGCGGAGCTGGTGTAGACGAAGATGCCCTCGCTGGTACGGGGATCGGCGTCCGGGTTCGGGTCCTGCATCCAGAAGCCCTTGGACGAGCCGTAGGTGCGCACTCCCGTGACGATGCCGGTCGCGCCGGTGACCGCCTTGCCCGCCAGCGGCGAGTAGCGGGTGATGCCCTGGATGTCGTGGATCTTCGCCTCGGTCGGCGGCGTCGTGGTCGGCGGCGGCGTCGTGGGCGGGGCGGTGGTGGTCGGCGTGGAGGTCGGGGTGCCCGTCGGGCCGCCGCCGGTGCCCGCGGCGCCCGGGGTGGGCGCTCCCGCGGTGAAGTCGGCTGCGTTGTCGTCCGAGTCGGTCGGCGAAGTCCTGGCCACGGAGGCGGTGTTGCTCGCCCCGGCCGCCGGGCCGCTGCCCTCGTGCACCACCGCGGTGCCGTAGCCCACCAGGTCGCGGATGGTGGTGTCGGCGGCGCAGTCGGCGGCCGTCACACAGGTCAGCGGGTCGGTGCCGTGCACCAGGGCCACGGTGCCGGTGGTCCCCGACATGTTGATGGCGCCGCTCGCGTCCGGCGTCGGCAGCGGGGTCGTCCCGCCGGTGCCCGCGCCCTCGCCGACGAGGTAGCGCCCGCCCGCGCCCAGTGAGCCGGTCAGCGCGGTGACCTGCCACTTGGACGTGGCGGTCGGGGCGCCCGGCAGATACTGCACGGTCCAGCCGGTGAGGTCCAGCGGCGCGGAACCGGCGTTCGCCAGCTCGATGAAGTCATTGGTGTACGTGGCGCCGGAGTTGCCGCCGCCTCCGTACACCTCGGAGATCAGGCCGTCGGCCGAGGGCGTCGCGAAGGCGCTGTGCACGCCCACGGCCGCGAGGACGACAGCGCCCGCTATCCCGATCGAGACGAGCCGCTTGCGGTTCCCGGCCGAGCCGGGTCTGGCGGGGCGGGGCGTGGCCCCGGAGTTGTGCGACACCGAGAGGGTCTCCTTCATGCGGAGCGGTCTGCGGGAGAGTGAAGATGACAGCGCGTCAACCGCGGTGGCGGAGGAGGCGCGATCGCTCAAGATACGCGCGTAGACCCCGTCGTAGAAGGAGCGTCCAGGTTAAATCTGGGTTGTTTTCGGCCGGGTACGCGTTGACGGCGGCGCGATCCGGCCCGATCTGGCGGTGGGTCAGACCACCGTGACGGCGATCCCTGCGTCCTCGAAACGGGCGATCGTCTCCGGTGCGATGGCGTCGTCCGTGATCAGCGCGTCGACGGTCTCGGCGCCGCAGATCCTGGCGAAGGCCCGCTTGGTGAACTTGGAGGCGTCGGCGGCCACCACCACGCGCTGCGCCCGCTCGGCCAGCAGCCGGTTGATGCTCGCCTCGTCCTCGTGGTGCGCGTAGGCGCCGCGCTCGGGGTCGATGGCGTCGACGCCGAGCACCGCGATGTCCAGGGTGATCTCCTGCAGCACGCCCCGGGCCAGCGGCCCGGTCAGCTCGTACGACTGGGGGCGGGCGACTCCGCCGGTGACCACGATCTTGATCTGCGGCCGGATCACCAGCTCGTTGGCGATGTTGAGCGCGTTGGTCACCACGGTGAGCACCGGCTGGCCGACCGTGGTGCCCGTGCCCGGGGTGCCGGCCGCCGCGATGTCGCCGCGCAGTGCGAGCGCCCTGGCCACCTCGGTGGTCGTGGTGCCGCCGGTGAAGCCGACGACGTCCCCGGCGGTGACGATCGCGGCCACCGCGGTGCCGATCCGCTGCTTCTGCGACGCCTGCCGGGCCGTCCGGTAGCGCAGCGGCAGCTCGTAGGAGACGCCGTGGGCGACCGCGCCGCCGCGGGTGCGGGTGAGCATCTGCTGCTCGGAGAGCTGGTCGAGATCCCGGCGGATGGTGGCGGTCGAGACGTTCAGCGCGAGCGCGGCGTCGTCCACCTCCAAGCGACCGTGCTCGGCCAGGAGATCCAGAAGTGCGGTCCACCGGGCGTCCCTGGACACGGGCGTTCTCCTCGATTGCGTCTGCTCGCAGCTTTTTGGTCCGCACAGCGTCGCACATGACGGGGTACGCAGTCGGTGAGCCTGCGTCAGTACGCCGCACTCTGCTTGATACTGAAGGACAATCAGCGCAATTCAGCATTTATCGGACTGACTGCGAGGGAAGGAGCCGTAGGCCGATACAGCCGCGTGGCCCGTCTGCACTGCGTGAGTGAATTTGATCGTTCAAGCCGCCATATTGACAGTTACGCGCAGCGGCTGCGCATCATTGCGCAGTACCGCACTCCTCGTCCGCCCCACCGGCACACGCTCCAGCCTGCTTCTCCCCGAGCCCGCTACCAGCGTCAGGAGTACCCCCGTGCCCCGCCCCCACCGCTCACGAAGCCGTCGTACCGCGCGGGTGGCGTTGACCGCCGCGCTGCTGTGTCTTCCGTTCACCGCCTCCGCCGCCAGTGCCACGTCTCCGTCCGCGTCGTCCGGGTCCGCGGCTCCCGCCGCTCATGCCGCGGCTGCCGCTCCCGCCGCGACCGCCTCGCTGCTCGCGCCGACCCCGCCGATGGGCTGGAACGACTGGGCCCACTACCAGTGCGACGTCACCGAGCAGATCGTCACCGCCAACGCCGACGCCCTGGTCTCCACCGGCCTCGCCGCCAAGGGCTATCGCACGGTGACCGTGGACGACTGCTGGATGACGCACGCGCGCGACGCCTCCGGCACCCTCGTCGCCGACCCGGTGAAGTTCCCGCACGGCATGGCCTGGCTGGGCGCGTATCTGCACGCGCGCGGCCTGAAGTTCGGCATCTACGAGGACGCCGGATCGTCCACCTGCGGCGGCTACCCCGGCAGCGGCCAGCCGCAGGGCGGCGGCGCCGACCACTTCGCCCACGACGCGGCGACCTACGCCTCCTGGGGCGTGGACTACCTCAAGCTCGACGGCTGCAACCTGTACGTCGCTCCCGGCCAGACCCAGGAGCAGGCGTACCGGCAGGCGTACGACGCCCAGTCGGCCGCGCTGCGCTCCTCGGGCCGCGACATCGTCTTCTCCGAGTCCGCGCCCGCGTACTTCCAGAACGGCGAGTGGGGCAGCCCGTCGTGGTTCTCGGTGCTCTCCTGGACCGGCCTGGACGGCCAGCTCTGGCGCGAGGGCTGGGACATCAAGATCTTCAACGCCTCCCAGCCGACGATCAACCGCTGGCCGAGCGTCATGGCGAACTACGGCTACAACCGCTGGATCGGCCGCTACGCCAAGCCCGGCAACTGGAACGACCCCGACTTCCTCATCGCCGGCGCGGGCGGGCTCACCGACGACGAGTCCCGTAGCCAGGTCGCGCTCTGGTCGATGATGGCGGCGCCGATGATCCTCTCCTCCGACGTGGGCGCCCTCTCCCCGGCGATCGTGTCGGCGCTCGGCAACAGCGGTCTGCTCGCGGTCGACCAGGACAGCGCGGGCCACCAAGCGGGCGTGGTGTCCAGCTCGTCCTCCACCGACGTGCTGGCCAGGCCGCTGGCCAACGGCGACCGCGCGGTCGCGGTGCTCAACCGCGGCTCCACCGCGCAGACGGTGAGCCAGCCGCTGTCCGGTGTCGGCCTGTCCGGCTGCGCGGTCAGCGCCAGGAACCTGTGGACCGGGACCAGTTCCACCGTCGCTGCCGGTGGCGCGCTCACCGCGACCGTCCCCGCCCACGGCACCGCGATCTGGCGGATCACCCCCGGCCAGGGCTGCGGCCCCGCCGTCCCCACCGGCCAGCTCACCGGCAACGGCGCCAAGTGCGCCGACGTCTCCGGCAGCGGCACCGCCGACGGCACCCCGGTGATCCTCTACACCTGCGGCGGCACGGCCAACCAGCGCTGGACCCTGGGCTCCGACCGTACGGTGCGGTCACTGGGCAAGTGCCTGACCGCCGACGGCACCACGGCCGGCACCCGCGCCACCCTCGCCACCTGCTCGGGCGCCGCCACGCAGGCGTGGACCCCCACCGCCGACGGCACCCTGCGCACCTCCACCGGGCTCTGCCTCGACGTCCAGGGCGGCGGCTCGGCCGACACCACCCCGCTGGAGATCTGGGGCTGCGGAAACCTCCAGGTCAACCAGGTCTGGTCGCTGCCCAACTGACGCCCGACCGGGAACGCCGCCGCCCCGCCTCCCGACACCTGGGAAGCGGGGCGGCGCGGTCTACGGCCTCAGCATTCGATGACGTTGACGGCGAGGCCGCCGCGTGCGGTCTCCTTGTACTTGATCTTCATGTCGGCGCCGGTCTCCTTCATGGTCTTGATGACCTTGTCCAGGGAGACGTGGTGGCGGCCGTCGCCGCGCATCGCCATCTTCGCCGCGGTGATCGCCTTGACCGCCGCCATGCCGTTGCGCTCGATGCACGGGATCTGCACCAGACCGCCCACCGGGTCGCAGGTCAGGCCGAGGTTGTGCTCCATCCCGATCTCGGCGGCGTTCTCCACCTGCTCCACCGAGCCGCCCAGCACCTCCGCCAGACCGCCGGCGGCCATCGAGCACGCCGAGCCGACCTCGCCCTGGCAGCCCACCTCCGCACCCGAGATGGAGGCGTTCTCCTTGAACAGCATCCCGATCGCCCCCGCCGCCAGCAGGTAGCGCACGATGGCGTCCTCCTGCTCGGCCTGCGTGGAGCGGTGCGCGACGAAGTTCAGGTAGTAGTGCAGCACCGCCGGAATGATCCCGGCCGCCCCGTTCGTCGGCGCGGTCACCACCCGGCCGCCCGCGGCGTTCTCCTCGTTGACCGCCATCGCGTACAGGGTCACCCACTCCATGGCGTGCGCGGTCGGGTCACCCTCGGCGCGCAGCTGGCGGGCGGACTGGGCGGCGCGGCGGCGGACCTTCAGCCCGCCGGGCAGGATGCCCTCGCGCGACATCCCGCGCTGCACGCAGCCCTGCATGGTCTGCCAGATCTCCAGCAGCCCGGCCCGGATCTCGGCCTCACCGCGCCAGGCCTTCTCGTTCTCCAGCATCAGCGCCGAGATCGACAGCCCCGTCTCGTGCGACAGGCGCAGGAGTTCGTCGCCGGTGCGGAACGGGTGGCGCAGCACGGTGTCGTCGAGCTTGATCCGGTCCTCGCCGACCGCCTCCTCGTCCACCACGAAGCCGCCGCCGACCGAGTAGTACGTCTTCTCCAGCAGCACACCGCCGTCGGCGTCGTAGGCGAAGAGCATCATCCCGTTGGCGTGGTAGGGCAGCGACTTGCGCCGGTGCAGCACCAGCTGCGTCGCCGGGTCGAAGGCGATCTCGTGCGCCCCCAGCAGAGACAGCCGGCCCGAGGCGTGGATCGCGGCCACCTCGTCGTCGGCGGCCTCCACATCCACCGTCCGCGGTGAACGCCCCGACAACCCCAGCAGCACCGCCTTCGGCGTGCCGTGCCCGTGCCCGGTCGCGCCCAGCGAACCGAACAGCTCGGCACGCACCGAGGCGGTATGGGTCAGCAGACCCTCGTTCTTCAGCCGGTGGACGAAGATCCCGGCGGCCCGCATCGGGCCCACGGTGTGCGAGCTCGACGGGCCTATGCCGATCGAGAACAGATCGAAGACCGAAATGGCCACGGGTAACGCACTCCTCGCTTGATGCGGACGCCCTTGTCCGCCGGGGTGTGTCGGGCGGGGCCGCCGGTGCGCGGCGGCCCCGCCCGGTGGTGCGGGTCCAGGGCTACTTGCTCAGCCCGGGGTACAGCGGGTGCTTCGCGGCCAGTGCCGAGACACGGTCGCGCAGCGCGGTGCGGTCGCCGTCGCTGAACGGCGACGGGGCCTTCAGAGCGGTGGCGATGACATCCGCGACCTCGCGGAAGTCGTCCGGGCCGAAGCCGCGGGTGGCCAGCGCCGGGGTGCCGATCCGCAGACCCGAGGTGACCATCGGGGGCCGCGGGTCGTTCGGGATGGCGTTGCGGTTGACGGTGATGCCGACCTCGTGCAGCCGGTCCTCGGCCTGCTGCCCGTCGAGCGCGGAGTCACGCAGGTCGACCAGGACCAGGTGCACGTCCGTGCCGCCGGACAGTACGGAGACGCCCACCTCGGCCAGGTCCGGCTGGACCAGGCGCTCGGCCAGGATCTTCGCGCCTTCCAGCGTACGCGCCTGGCGGTCCTTGAAGTCGTCGGTGGCCGCGGCCTTGAACGCCACCGCCTTTCCGGCGATCACATGCTCCAGCGGGCCGCCCTGCTGGCCGGGGAAGACCGCGGAGTTGATCTTCTTCGCCAGCTCGGCCTTGGACAGGATCACACCGCCGCGCGGGCCGCCCAGCGTCTTGTGGGTCGTGGTGGTGACCACGTCCGCGTACGGCACGGGGGAGGGGTGCAGCCCGGCCGCGACCAGGCCCGCGAAGTGCGCCATGTCGACCATCAGGTAGGCGCCGACCTCGTCCGCGATCCGGCGGAACTCGGCGAAGTCGAGCTGCCGCGGGTACGCCGACCAGCCCGCCACGATCAGCTTCGGGCGGTGCTCCTTGGCCAGCCGCTCGACCTCGGCCATGTCGACCAGGTTGGTCTGCTCGTCGACGTGGTAGGCGGCGACCTTGTAGAGCTTGCCGGAGAAGTTGATCTTCATGCCGTGGGTGAGGTGGCCGCCGTGCGCCAGGCTCAGGCCCAGGATGGTGTCACCCGGGTTGAGCAGGGCGAACATCGCGGCCGCGTTGGCCTGCGCGCCCGAGTGCGGCTGGACGTTCGCCGCCTCCGCGCCGAAGAGCGCCTTCACCCGGTCGATGGCGAGCTGCTCGATCACGTCGACGTGCTCGCAGCCGCCGTAGTAGCGGCGCCCGGGGTAGCCCTCGGCGTACTTGTTGGTCAGCACCGAGCCCTGCGCCTCCAGGACCGAGACCGGAGCGAAGTTCTCCGACGCGATCATCTCGAGGGTGGACTGCTGCCGGTGCAGCTCGGCGTCGACGGCGGCGGCGACGTCCGGGTCGAACTCGTGCAGGGACTGGTCGAGCAGCGACACGGGAATCTCCTCAGCCCTCGATGAACGCGTCGTATTCGGCGGCGGAGAGCAGGTCCGCCGGGTCCTCGGAGACCCGCACCTTGAACAGCCAGCCGCCCTCGAAGGCGGCGGTGTTCACCAGGGCCGGGTCGTCGGCGACGTCCTGGTTGATCTCGGTGACCTCACCGGAGACCGGGGAGTAGAGGTCGCTGACGGACTTGGTGGACTCCAGCTCGCCGCAGGTCTCACCCGCGGCCACCGTGTCGCCCACCGTGGGGAGCTGCACGAAGACCACGTCGCCCAGCGCGTCGGCGGCGTGCGAGGTGATGCCCACCGTCGCGACCCCGTCCGTGGCGGCGGAGAGCCACTCGTGCTCCTTGCTGTAACGCAGGTTCTCAGGGTTGATGCTCATGACGGAATTCTCCCGGATGTGAAGGGGTGCTCGCGCGCCGGGCGACGGCAGGCGGTGGGTCGTACGGGAAGCGGTGGGTCGGTGGGCTGACCTGCGCGGCCGCGCGGGTCAGCGCTCACGCTTGTAGAACGGCAGGGCGACCACCCGGTGCGGCTCGTGGGTGCCGCGGATGTCGACCGCCACCCCCGCCGAGCCGGGCGCGGCGTGCGCGGCGTCCACGTACGCCATCGCCAGCGGCACCCCCAGGGTCGGGGACGGCGCGCCGGAGGTGACCTCGCCGATGACCGCGCCCTCGGCGTCGGTCACCGGGTGGCCCGCGCGCGGCACCCGGCGGCCCTCGGCGATCAGCCCGACGAGCTTGCGCGGCGGGACCGCCGCGGCCTTCTCGGCCGCCGCCGCCAGCGCCTCGCGGCCGACGAAGTCACCGGGCTTGTCGAACTTCACCACCCGGCCGAGACCGGCGTCGAACGGCGTCAGCGCGGTGGTCAGCTCGTGCCCGTACAGCGGCATGCCCGCCTCCAGGCGGAGCGTGTCACGGCAGGACAGACCGCACGGCACCAGGCCCGCGTCCGCGCCCGCCTCGGTGATCGCCTGCCACAGCTTCTCGGCGTCGGCGGGCGCCGAGAACAGCTCGAAGCCGTCCTCGCCGGTGTAGCCGGTACGCGCGATCAGCGCGGGCACCCCGGCGACCGTCCCGGGCAGGCCCGCGTAGTACTTCAGCCCGTCCAGGTCGGCGTCGGTCAGCGACTTCAGGATGCCGGGCGCCTCCGGGCCCTGGACGGCGATCAGCGCGTACGCGTCCCGGTCGTCGCGCACCTCGGCGCCCGCGAAACCGGCGGCCCGCTCGGTGACGGCGTCCAGCACCACCTGGGCGTTGGAGGCGTTCGCGACGATCATGTACTCCTGCTCGGCGAGCCGGTACACGATCAGGTCGTCCAGGATGCCGCCGTCGGCCGCGCAGATCATCGTGTAGCGGGCCCGGCCCACGGCGAGCGCTGACAGATGGCCGACCAGCGCGTAGTCCAGCGCCTCACCGGCCTGCGGTCCCGTGACGGTGATCTCGCCCATGTGTGAGAGGTCGAACAGGCCGGCGCGGGTGCGGACCGCCAGGTGCTCGTCGCGCTCGCTGGCGTACCGCAGCGGCATGTCCCAGCCCGCGAAGTCGGTCATGGTCGCGCCCAGCGCGCGGTGCAGGGCGTCCAGCGCGGTACGGCGGGGAGGATGGGGCTGGCTCATCGGCGGGGCTCCAGATGCTGAAGTGACGGCACAGGACGGATGTGGCGTGGCCAGAGCCCGCGGGCCCTGGCCTCCCCATCTGTCATCGGAACCTGAGAGGTTCACCGTGACCCTCGCGGGCCGCGGCTTGCACCTTGGGTGGGACGGCCCCCGCAGGGTCCGTCCGCTTTTCAGATCTGCCTCGCCCGCGCGGTATCTGTGCCTGAGAGATTCAAGGGAGGACTTGCTCCTTCGGCGCCCGGCCCCGGTCAGGGGGCCTGGACTCTCCCGCGCGGCCTCCAACGGCCGGTATGCAAGTTGTGGCGCTCATCATTGCACGATCGCCGGGGCGGCGGGCCCCCGGCCCGCTAGGGTTTCCGGGCAGGGCTGTGGCACAAGGGTGGGACAAGGGTGGACATGGACAATCCGGCGGCGTACGTATGGCCGGCCAACGAGCTGGAAGAGGTGCTCACCGCGAGCCTCGGCAACCCCTCGGCCACCCCGCGGCTGCTGGAGGTGCTCGGCCGCTCCCGGGTGTGGGTGCCGCTGCCGAACGGCGCCGCGCCGCACCAGCCCGGCTTCGACCTGCCCACCGTGGAGCTGGAGGGCGCGCCCTATGTGCCGGTCTTCAGCTCCGAGCACCAGTTCCGGAAGGCGGCCGACGGGATGCCCTGCGCCGTCGCGCCGGTCCATGAGTTCGCCCGCGGGCTGCCCCCGCTGGTCGGCATCGCCGTGAACCCCGGCGGCGCCGTGGGCGTGCCGCTGCCGCCCGCCGCCGTGGCCGACCTGTGCCGGGACCGCGGCGCCGGCGGCGACCCCGGCGCCCGCCCGACCGGCGCCCGGGTCCGGCTGTGGGAGCCCGAGCACCACGAGGAGCCGGTGGACTTCCTGGCCGCCGCGGCCGGCGAGTTCGCCGTCACCCCCGTGGTGCTCACCGCCCGCCGCGCGCTGGCCGTCGTCGAGGAGGACGCACCCGCGCTCTTCGTCGGGGTGGAGCTGGACCGATGGCAGGAGGCCGACCGGGCGGCCGCCATGGACGCCATCGGCCGCGCGCTCGGCGCCGTGCCGTGCCCGTGGCAGGTGCATCTGATCCTGCTGGACGTGGCACAGGACCCGGTCGCCGACTGGATGCTGGAGACCGTGGCGCCGTTCTTCGCCCGCGACGGCGGACACGGCTGAGCACCCGGGCGTGGACGCCGCTGCGCCACGCACACACGACCTGCTTTGATGGCGTCCGGCGCACCCGTGTGCGCCGGACGGACGGCACGGACCGGACGGACCGGACGAGCAGACCGAAACAGGGGAAGGAGCGGTCCCACGTGATCGCGGGCGCGCAAGGCGGTGCGGCGGCGGCCGGACACCTGGAGCAGATGCTCCTCCAGGTGGCTCCCGGCCGGTTCGACGCATACGAGAACCTGCTCGCGTCGCTGGCCGACGGCCAGGTGTGGATGCTGCTCTGGCACGGCACGCCGGGCTCGCCCGACGCCCAGTACGGCAACCTGGAGATCGGCGGCCACGGCTACGCGCCCTGCGTCACCTCCCCGCGGGAGCTGGCCGCCAGCGGCTGGACCCGTGACCACGAGGTGGTCTCCGGCCGCGACATCGCCCTGACACTGTTCCCCGACCGCTGGGGCCTGTGGCTCAATCCGCACGCCCACGGCGGCGGCGTCGGCATCCCCTGGCTCGACCTGCGGCGGATCGCGGGCGGCCTGGACCTGCTGCCCGCGGGACCGCTGCAGATCGGCGAACCGTCCCTGCAGATCCCGCAGTTCTACGCGCTCCTGGCCCAGGCCGCCCACCGCACCCCCGCGGTACGGGCGCTGCGCCGTGCCTGGGTGCAGCCCGCCGTGGGGGAGCCGTACCTGGCCATCGGGGTCGAGGTCTACGACGCCTCGCCGCAGGCCGTCGAGTCGGTCCGGCTGATGATGCAGCAGGCCGTCGGCGGTGTCCCCGAGGGCCTGGCCGTCTCCACGGTCGCCATGGCCGACGGCTACGACCCGGTCGCCATGTGGATGCGCGCCAACGGCCAGCCCTTCTTCGACCGCGAGGCGTACGGCGGCGGCGCGGGCTGGGGCCCGCAGGGGTCAGCCCGCTGAGCCGTGGTGGCGGTGCTTCTTCTTGCGCGGGTCGGGGGTCGCGGCGGTGAGCGCGGCGTCCATCAGCCCGAGCGGCGGACTGCCCAGTGAGAGCAGCGCGGTGTGGAAGCGGGGGAGGGAGAAGTCCTTTCCCCAGGAGCGGCGGGCGCGTTCGCGCAGCCGCATGATCTCCAGCTTCCCCCAGGTGTAGCGGCCGTAGCCCGCGTCGAAGGTGCCGCGGCGGGCCTCCGAGGCGGCGCCCGCCCGCGCCAGGTGCGCGTCCCGGATGAAGAGCTGGGTGGCCTCCTCCAGATCCATCGCCCCGGTGTGCAGCCCGATCGCGCACGTCAGCCGGGTGACCCGGACCAGCGCCTCCAGGGCGACACCGATCGCGAAGCGCGGGTCACGCGACCGGAAGCCCTCCTCCAGGCAGACCTCCTCCACGTAGTGCGCCCAGCCCTCGCAGAAGGACAGCCCGTGCAGCACCCGGCGCACCGGGGTGGCGGCCCGGCGCAGCGCCCGGCCGTGCGCGAAGTGGCCGGGAGCCACCTCGTGGACGGTGATCGAGGGCAGGCTCGTACGGCTGAAAACCGACAGCCACTCCTCGCGCTCGTCCTCGGGCCAGTCCGGCTCGGGCGGGGTCACGTGGTACCAGGACGCGGCGTCCGCCTCGGCGGGCGCGGCCCAGCTCATCATCGCCATCGCCCAGCGGCGGGACGGCGGCGCCGGGCCCACCAGGCAGTCCCCGTCCAGGTACGGCACCAGTTTGCGGGACCGGGTGAAGGCGATCACCTCGTCGGTCAGCCGGGCCGCCTCCGGGATCACCTCGTCGGCCTCCGGGTGATCGGCCAGCAGTGCGGGGATCAGCTCGTCGACCGTGCGGTGCGGGTCGAACGCACGACAGGAATCGGCCAGCAGCTCGGTCAGCCGGTCCCGCTCCCGCTGGGCCTCCGCGGCCAGCGCCGACAGGTCCACCCGCAGCCCTTCCTGACTGCCCATCAGGGACGCCAGCGCCTTCCCGCCGAGCCGCGGATCGGGGTCGCCGGTCTCCGCGGCCCGCTCGACATGGGTGACCAGCCGGGCGTGCGCGGCCAGCGCCGCGGCGGCCTCCGGACCCTGCGCCGGGTCGAGACCGGCGGCGAGCCCGCGGACCGCGCCCAGCAGCGCCCCGGCCACCGGCGCGCTCACCCGGTCCAGCGAGGTGAGCGCCCCCTCGACCGCTTCCGGCCACTGCGCCAGATGCTTGCGGCGCGCCTTGGCCCGCTCCTTGCCGGAGGCGTACTCCCGGTCGTAGCAGGCGAGTTCGAGGTTCGACAGATGCGGGTACGGGTCGCGCCTGTGCAGCTCCAGATCGGCGTACTGCACCCGCAGCGCGTCCTCGAAGACCGTGAGGTGCCGGTCGTCGTGCGGGCTCTCCAGCCGGCCCCCGGACCGCCGTGCGTGAGCCATCGCCGCCAGCGACCGGCGGACGCCGTCCGGCGACAGGTCCTGCACCCGGCCGTCGTACTCGTGGCGCCCCGCCATCTCCCGCACTATGGGCATCATCAGGTCGCATACCGCGCGCAGCCGCTCGTTCACCGTCCGACCGTACCGCGAGGTACGGGTCGGTAACGGTAGATGAATCACCACATCACAGTTATGCATCCCTTCGCTGTGAGGGCTGGCGGGTGATCGCGAAATCACAGAAGAATCCACCGGCAGAGGGCTTGCGCTTCCGAGCGCTACCCGCGTCACCTGCAGCACCTGGCACCAACCGCACTACCTTCCTTCGCTGTTCAAGATCTTGAACAGCAGCATTACTGATGAGTAAAGCCGCTACAGCGGCGGGCGCGCGCCGGTTACCCGCCGGCGAGAGGGGTCAGCTACACCATGACCGCACCGATAGAGACCACCAGCGGGCAGGCCGAGGCACAGCCGGAAGCCATCCTCACCGGGGTCGGGCGGAAAGAGATCGAGGGCAGATCCCTCGGTCAGATCGCCTGGATGCGCTTCAAACGTGACAAGGTCGCTGTGGCCGGCGGGATCGTCGTGATCCTCCTGGTGCTGCTCGCGGTGCTCGCCAAGCCCATCGAGTCGATCTTCGGGCTCGACCCGAACAACTTCCACCAGGACCTGGTCAACCCCGAACTGCTGGCCCCCAAGGGCGGCTGGGGCGGCATGAGCTGGCACCACCCGCTGGGTGTGGATCCGCAGTTCGGCCGGGACCTGCTCGCCCGCACGATCGAGGGCTCCTGGATCTCGCTGGTGGTCGCCACCGGCGCGACGATCCTCTCCAACGTGATCGGCACCGTCCTCGGCATCATCGCCGGGTACTACGGCGGCTGGGTCGACAGCGTTATCAGCCGGCTGATGGACACCTTCCTGGCGTTCCCGCTGCTGCTCTTCGCGATCTCCATCTCCGCGTCCCTGCAGGACGGCGCCTTCGGCCTCAACGGGCTGCCGCTGCGGATCTGCGTGCTGATCTTCGTGATCGGCTTCTTCAACTGGCCGTACATGGGCCGCATCGTCCGAGGCCAGACGCTCAGCCTCCGGGAGCGCGAGTTCGTGGAGGCCGCCCGCAGCCTGGGCGCCCGCGGACCGTTCATCCTCTTCCGCGAGCTGCTGCCCAACCTCGTGGCACCGATCCTCGTGTACTCCACGCTCCTGATCCCGACCAACATCCTCTTCGAGGCGGCGCTCAGCTTCCTCGGGGTCGGTATCTCTCCGCCCCAGGCCTCCTGGGGCAACATGCTCACCAGCGCCGTCGACGTATTCCAGGCCGATCCCCAGTACATGTTCGTACCGGGCATCGCCATCTTCGTCACGGTCCTGGCGTTCAACCTGCTGGGCGACGGGCTGCGAGACGCCCTCGACCCCCGCAGCAAGTGACCAGCGGCGCCATCAGCGCAGTCCGCTTTCTTTAATGCACAATCCATCGAACGAGGGGGCTTTCCTCGGCATGAACAGCAGAAAAGCGACAGCGGCGCTGGCGCTTGCCACGGCACTCGCCTTGGGAGCATCCGCCTGCAACAGCAGCAGCAGTGACAACTCGAAGGGCAGCGGGTCGAAGGGCGGCAGCTCCGCCTCCGGCACCGACGCGGCGCTCACCAGCATCGTGAACGCGTCCACCAAGAAGGGGGGGACGGTCACGATGGAGGACTCCGACGTGCCGGACTCCCTGGACCCGGGCAACACGTACTACGGCTGGGTGCAGAACGTCTCCCGCCTCTACGGTCGCACCCTGCTGACCTTCAAGCCCGCCGCGGGCAAGGACGGCCTGACCCTGGTCCCCGACCTGGCGACGGGCCTGGGCAAGGCCAGCCCGGACGCCAAGACCTGGACCTACACGCTCCGCAAGGGCGTCAAGTTCCAGGACGGCACCCCGGTGACGTCCAAGGACGTCAAGTACGCGATCGAGCGCAGCAACTTCGCGCCCGAGGTCATGGCCAACGGCCCGACGTACTTCAAGGCCTACCTCGCGGGTGGCGACAAGTACCAGGGTCCGTACAAGGACAAGAACCCCAACGGGCTCGCGTCCATCGAGACCCCGGACGACTCCACCATCGTCTTCCACCTGGCGAAGCCCTTCGCTGACTTCGACTACCTCGCCACGTTCTCGCAGACGGCCCCCGTGCCGGCCGCGAAGGACACCGGCGCGACGTACGTCCAGCACATCCAGTCGACCGGCCCCTACATGTTCTCCTCGTACACCGAGGGCTCGGGCGCCACGCTGGTCCGCAACCCGCAGTGGGACAAGTCCACGGACCCGGTCCGTACCGCGCTGCCGGACAAGTACGTCATGAAGTTCAAGGTCAACCCGCTGACCATCGACAACAACCTGCTCGCCGACAACACCACTGTCGACGCCGCCGGTGCCGGTGTGCAGCCGCAGACCCAGCCGAAGATCCTCACCAGCGCCAAGAACAAGAAGAGCAGCGACAACTCCATCGCCGGTGCGACCTCGTACCTGGCGATGAACGTCAACGTTCCTCCGTTCAACAACCCGGACTGCCGCAAGGCCGTCCAGTGGGCGATCGACAAGTCCTCGGTGCAGGACGCGGCCGGTGGCGCCGTCAAGGGCGACATCGCCTCGACGCTGCTCCCGCCGTCGGTCAACGGCTACAGCAAGTTCGACCTGTACCCGTCCGCGGACAACAAGGGCGACGCCACCAAGGCGAAGGCCGCGCTCACCGCGTGCGGCAAGCCGGGCGGCTTCAGCACCACGCTGACCGCGCGTACCGACCGTCCGTCCGAGGTCGCGATGGCCACCGCCATCCAGCAGTCGCTGAAGAAGGTCGGCATCAACGCCGACATCAAGACCTTCCCGGCCGGTAAGTACTTCTCCAACTACGTGGGTGTGCCGAGCTACGTGCACGACCACAAGCTGGGCCTGATGATGATGGCGTGGGGCGCCGACTGGCCGACCGGCTACGGCTTCCTCGACCAGATCGTCGACGGCAGCGCGATCAAGCCCTCGGGTGGCAACAACCTGATGGAGCTGAACGACCCGGGCATCAACAAGGCCCTGTCCGACGCGATCGCCAACACCGACGCCACGGCCCGTACCAAGGCCTGGGGCGACATCGACAAGATGGTGCTGGAGAACGCTTCGGTGGTGCCGCTGCTGTACCGCAAGAACCTTCTCTACCGTCCGGCCTCGGCGACCAACGTCACGGTGACGCAGGCGTACCTGGGTATGTACGACTACCTGCTGATGGGCTCCTCCAAGTAGTTGACGGGCTCCTCCACCAAGTAAGCGGAAGGCAGGTGAAGGCTTCGGTGTCCCGCCGGGCCGGGTGACCCCCGGCCCGGCGGGCCCGAACGCCGCACGGTTGTGGCTGCGTACATCATTCGACGCGTGTTCGCCGCGGTGATCCTGCTGCTGGTCGTCAGCGCAGTCACCTTCGCGATCTTCTTCCTGGTCCCCCGCCTGGGCGGGCAGACCACGACTCAGTTGGCGACCCAGTACGTGGGCAAGGACGCCAACCCGGCATCAATCCTGGCGGTCAAGAAGAACCTCGGGTTCGACCTGCCGCTGTACGAGCAGTACTGGCACTTCCTCAAGGCGCTCTTCGTCGGCGCCGACTACAAGTTCGGGCCCGACGCGACCCACTGCAACGCGCCCTGCTTCGGTTACTCCTTCAAGTCCCACGTCGAGGTGTGGCCCCAGCTGAAGGACCGCATCCCGGTCACCTTCTCGATGGCCATCGGTGCCGCGGTGATCTGGCTGATCAGCGGTGTCGCCATCGGTGTGGTCTCCGCGCTCAAGCGGGGCACGATCTTCGACCGCCTGTCCATGACGGTGGCCCTGACCGGTGTCTCCCTGCCGATCTTCTTCACCGGCATCCTGGCGCTGAGCGTGTTCACCGTGACCTGGCCGGTGTGGAGCAACGGCGTGAACTATGTGCCGTTCACCCAGAACCCGGCGGACTGGGCATGGAACCTCCTCCTGCCATGGTGTTCCCTCGCCTTCCTCTATTCGGCGCTGTACGCCCGGCTCACCCGGGCAGGCATGCTGGAGACGATGAACGAGGACTACATCCGTACCGCCAGAGCCAAGGGCCTGCGGGAACGCAATGTCGTCGGCAAGCACGCGCTGCGTGCCGCGCTGACCCCGATCGTGACGATCTTCGGTATGGACTTCGGCCTGCTCCTCGGCGGCGCGGTCATCACGGAGAACGTCTTCTCGTTCAAGGGAATCGGTGCCTACGCCATCGCCGGGGTCCAGGACAACGACCTGCCGATCGTGCTGGGCGTGACGCTCGTCGCCGCGTTCTTCATCGTCGTCAGCAATCTCCTGGTGGACCTCGTGTACGCCGCCATCGACCCCCGGGTGAGGTTCTCGTGAGCACGGCCGACAACACGCCCGAGAAGGCGAGCCTCGTCAAGGAGGCCGTCGGCGAGCCGGTGCTCGACGCGCCCGCGGCGCAGACCGACGCCTTCCTCTCGGTACGTGACCTGAAGATCCACTTCGAGACCGACGACGGTCTGGTCAAGTCCGTCGACGGCCTCAGCTTCGACCTCAAGCGCGGCCGTACCCTCGGCATCGTCGGCGAGTCGGGCTCCGGCAAGTCGGTGACGTCGCTGGGCATCATGGGCCTGCACCGCACGGCCCGCGCGAAGATCTCCGGCGAGGTCTGGCTCGACGGCGAGGAACTCGTCCACGCCGCCCCCGACCACGTACGGACCCTGCGGGGCCGCAAGATGGCGATGATCTTCCAGGACCCGCTGTCGGCGATGCACCCGTACTTCACCGTCGGTTCGCAGATCGTCGAGGCGTACCGGGTGCACCACAAGGTGCCCAAGAAGGTCGCCGCGGCGCGCGCGGTCGAGATGCTCGACCGGGTCGGCATCCCCGAGCCCAGCAAGCGCTTCTACGACTACCCGCACCAGTTCTCCGGCGGTATGCGGCAGCGCGCGATGATCGCGATGTCCCTGGTCAACAACCCCGAACTGCTGATCGCGGACGAGCCCACCACGGCGCTCGACGTGACCGTGCAGGCGCAGATCCTGGACCTCATCCGGGACCTGCAGAAGGAGTTCGGCTCGGCGGTCATCATGATCACGCACGACCTCGGCGTGGTCGCCGAGGTCGCCGACGACCTGCTGGTGATGTACGCGGGCCGCTGCGTGGAGCGCGGCGAGGCGCAGAAGCTCTTCACCGAGCCGCGGCACCCGTACACCTGGGGCCTGCTGGGCTCCATGCCGCGGATGGACCGGGAGCGCACCGACCGGCTGAACCCGGTCAAGGGCTCCCCGCCCAGCCTCATCAACGTGCCGTCCGGCTGCGCCTTCCACCCGCGCTGCCCGTACGCCACGCTGACCGGCGGCTCCTCCGAGACGCTCGTCCCCGCGCTGCACGAGGTGGCCCCCGGCCATGTCGCCGCCTGCCACCTGAGCGAGGACGACCGGAACCGGATCTGGACCGAAGAGATAGAGCCGAAGCTGTGAAGGGCCAGGACGAAGCCGTGAGCGAAACGTCGGCGAGTACCTCGCTGGAGAAGAACGTCAAGGTGCCGCACCAGGCATCAGGCGAGCCGCTGCTGAAGGTGACCGGGCTGGTCAAGCACTTCCCGATCACCAAGGGGCTGCTGCGCCGCCAGGTCGGCGCCGTCCAGGCCGTCGACGGGATCGACTTCGAGGTCGCGGCCGGCGAGACGCTCGGTGTGGTCGGCGAGTCGGGCTGCGGCAAGTCCACCATGGGCCGGCTGATCACCCGGCTGCTGGAGCCGACCGGCGGTTCGATCGAGTTCGAGGGCCGGGACATCACCCACCTGAGCACCGGGGCGATGCGCCCGATGCGGCGTGACGTCCAGATGATCTTCCAGGACCCGTTCTCGTCGCTGAACCCGCGGCACACCATCGGCACCATCGTCGGCGCCCCGTTCAAGCTGCAGAACGTGCAGACCGAGAACGGGGTGAAGAAGGAGGTGCAGAACCTCCTGGAGCTGGTGGGCCTCAGCCCCGAGCACTACAACCGCTATCCGCACGAGTTCTCCGGCGGCCAGCGGCAGCGCATCGGCATCGCCCGCGCGCTGGCGCTCAAGCCGAAGCTGATCGTCGCGGACGAGCCGGTCTCGGCGCTGGACGTGTCGATCCAGGCCCAGGTGGTCAACCTGCTGGACGACCTCCAGTCGGAGCTCGGCCTCACCTATGTGATCATCGCGCACGACCTGTCGGTCATCCGGCACGTCTCGGACCGTATCGCGGTGATGTACCTGGGCAAGGTGGTGGAGATCGGTGACCGCGAGTCGGTCTACACCAAGCCGTTCCACCCGTACACCAACGCGCTGATGTCCGCGGTGCCGGTGCCCGACCCCAAGCGGCGCCAGTCGCGTGAGCGCATCCTGCTCACCGGTGACGTGCCGTCGCCCATCGCGCCGCCGAAGGGCTGCCGCTTCCACACCCGGTGCTGGAAGGCGACCGAGGTGTGCAAGACGGAGGAGCCCAAGCTCACGGCGCTGGCGACCGGGCACCAGGTGGCGTGCCACCACCCGGAGAACGCCGACGCGGCCTGAGGGCGCGCCCTTCGGGGCGGCTCTCCCGTGTGGTCCCCTATGCCCCCGCCCAGCTCACCGGCCGCGGTACGGGCGGCACGGCCGTGCGCGGCCACGTCGGCCGGCAGCGCGGTGCCGTCGGCGACCTTCCGCTCCAGCGCGTCCC